>NZ_JBIAZA010000010.1:0-317350 GCF_042898655.1 Streptosporangium sp. NPDC000396 | reverse complement strand
ATGGTACTGCACCGGGGACGGTGTGGGAGAGTAGGTCGCCGCCGGACAATCATTGTGGGAAAGGCCATCCTTCGGGGTGGCCTTTCCTGCGTTTGAGGGGGGTCCGGGTGTTCCCGGGGCCCCCGTTTTTTCGGGGGTTCCGGGGGCCCTGTTGGGGTTCCGGGGGCCGCTGGGGTGGGTTCGTGGGGTTTGCGGGGTGGGGGTTTCAGGCGTGGAGTTCGCCGGACAGGACGGTTACCGCGCGTCCGGACAGTTCGACCCGGTCACCGCGCAGGGCCGTACGAACCACTCCGCCCCGCTGGGAGAGCTGGGCGCCGACAAGGGTGTCCGCACCGAGCTTGCCCGACCAGTATGGTGCCAGGGCACAGTGGGCGGAGCCGGTCACCGGGTCCTCGGGGACACCGACCTTGGGGGCGAAGAATCGGGAGACGTAGTCTGCGTCAGATCGCGACGCTCGCGCCGTCACGATGACTCCACGAGCGTCCACGGCCTCCAGGGCGAGGAAGTCGGGAGAGACGCCGCGAACGGTCTCCTCGGAGTCGACCTCCACAAGGTAGTCCCACACGTTCTTGCCGACCCAGCGGGCTTCGACTCCGAGCGCCTCCAGCAGGCCTTTCGGCGGGCTCACCTCTTCGAGCGCTTTTGCCGGGAAATCCATGCTGATTAGCCCTGTTTCGTCCCTGGTCACCGAGAGAAGGCCGCTCTTCGTCGAGAACTCAAGGGTTTCCGGAACGGATCCTGTGGAATACAGCACATGCGCCGTCGCCAGGGTTGCGTGCCCGCACAGGGCCACCTCGACCGCCGGCGTGAACCAGCGGAGTGAATAAGGCTGCCCGCCTTCTCCTCCGAGCACGAAGGCGGTCTCGGAGTGTCTCATCTCCGCCGCAAGGGACTGCATCCAGGGGTCCGGAACCGGATTGTCGAGTAGACAGACTCCTGCGGGGTTACCCTTGAAAAATTGGTCGGTAAACGAATCGACCGTATAGATACGCATGTGGTAATGCTAACCGTTCGGCAATATTCACTAGAAAGCGGGTATGAGGGTCAGGTATACCAGTGCGCTAGCCGTACAAAATGGGAATAAGCCCTGGGCGTGTCGCGTGGCGAACTTCTATCCGTCGGTTACCGTCCAAGGGAGTAGGGACAGGCCGAGTGCGGCGTGGTCCTGAGGAAAGGACAAGCCGATGGGGGCAGTGCGCAAGGTAGCGACCTACCTTGGCCTGGGTGGGACAGAGGACTACGACGAGTCCTACGACTACGAGGACGACGTCGATGTCGAGGGCGAGGAGTGGCAGCCCGCCTCCGAGCGCGCGGCCAAGCGCTGGCGTCCGGTGACCGAGCCTTCGCGGATCGTGATGCTGACGCCGCGGAAGTACAACGACGCGCCGATCATCGGGCGGCATTTCCGCGATGGCCAGACCGTCATCATGGACGTCAACGGCATGAGCACCGCCGAGGCCACGCGGATGGTCGACTTCGTCGCGGGGCTGGCCTACGGCTGTGAGGGCCGTATCGAGCGCATCGCGGAGAAGGTCTTCCTCCTGGCTCCGGCCGAGGTGGAGATCACCACCGGCTGATTCCGGAAACGGCGGAAAACGACCGGAACGTTCCGGGCATACTCGCGTTTCCCCGATCCGGCCGGTTCCCCGATCCGGCCGGTTCTCCGATCCGGCGCCCCCGGCTATCCGGCGCGGGGGCCCCTGCGGAGCAGACGGGTCAGCTCGGCCAGATCCGCGTCCGCGGTCTTGATCCGCACTTCGGCCTCGCGGGCGTATTCGTGCAACGCCCACACGGCGCCCTCGGCAAGCTCCCGCAGCTCGGACAGCTGCGCGGTGACGTATTCGGCGTCTGCCCGCTCGCGCCTGTGCCTGCGCCAGAGCCGGTGGCCTCCGGCCGCGAGCGAAGCCACCGCGAGGGCGGCGAGCGGCAGCGTCACCGGGGTGACGAGCGCGGCCACCAGCGCCGCCAGACCAAGGACGACAAACGCGTAGGCCGGCCACGGCCAGTCGCGAGCGGGCACGCCTTCGATGGTGATGTGCTCTTCGGCGGCGGCCAGGGACTCGGGGTCGGGGCCTTCCGGCCGGAGCACCACACGGTGCCCGAGGAGCGGCATGGTGACCGACTCGGGCGGGTTCACCTGGGTGGCTCGGGCGAGGGCCTCTGCGGCGGTCCGAACGACCGGTGCGGCCACGTGCAACGCGATGGCGGCGAGGTGAGGGTCGGAGCCGGGCTGCAGGTCGGCGAGGAGGTGGCCGGTGAGCGAGTTCATCGGCCCCTCGGGGCCGCCCGAGCCGATCAGCTGGCGGAGCACCGCCAGTGGCTCGTCCTCGGCCCACACGGCGGCGGGCCTGCCCGAGCGGTTGGCCATCCTCCGGCCGGTGCTCTCGCGGGCTGAGGTGATCTCCAGGCAGCGGCCGCGCAGGCGGGCCAGCTGGGCGGCGGCCTGGACGGGCTCGGCCAGCTCCGGGAGCTCGGCGAGCTCGGGGAAGTCGACCAGGGACGGGGGCACCACCATCGAGGGCTCGTGCGGGGTCAGCGCGCTCAGCCACCGGTCGGGTTCCACCTGCGCGGGCGCGGCCAGCGCGTCGAGCTTGCGGAGCACGAAGATCTTTCCCGCGGGGCCGTACGCGCCCCTCGCGGCGGCGAGCCAGAGCGCACGCTGGCCGTGGGTCACCGGACGGTCCAGGGACAGCTCGCCGAAGGCGATGCCCAGCCAGGAGGCATGGATCTGATCACCTTGACCCGAGACGGCCAGGGCCAGGCAGAGGAAGAGCGCGGTCCGCTGTCCGTCGAGCTGGGCGGCGCGGCCGAGGGGTTCGAGCGCGTCTTCGCCCCGCATGAGCAGCACGAGAGCCTCGACGGCCGGAGCCAGCCAGTAGCCGGGCACGTCCGGGAGGCCCGACGGCGGCATGGAGCAGGCGGTGTCGGCGGCCAGGTTCGCCAGGAGCGCCTCGGCGTAGCGGTGCAACTCCGTCTTGGCGTGGGGGCTCGCGGTCAGGTCCGTGCTCAAGGCAGAGAACTCTCCGAAGTTGTGACCGATGACCGCGCCAGCGTAATGCGCTTCGGGCATCCCCGTTGTGAGGCGCGCCGAACCTAACTTTGCCGGATGATCACCTCGATATGGCGAATCAAGGCGATCATCCGGCGGATACCTCACATGCGTTCAGGGACCGGGACACCGAGCAGGCCGAGGCCGGTTTCCAGCACGCGCAGGGTGAGCGCGGCCAGGGCGAGCCGTGAGGCGCGGGTGGCCGGGTCGACGTCGTCCCTCAGGATCGGGCAGTTCTCGTAGAACGTGGTGAAGACGCTCGCGGTGTCGAAGAGGTAGTTGGCGAGCTTGTGCGGCACCGACCCCTCCGCCATCTCCTCCACGACCGAGCCGAACCCGAGAAGCTGCAGGGCCAGAGCGCGCTCGGCCGGGTGGCCGAGGACGATCGAGCCGGTCGCGGTGGCCGGGTCCACATCCGCCTTGCGGAAGATGGAGCGGATCCGGGCCGTGGCGTACTGCAGGTAGGGGCCGGTGTTGCCGGTCAGGGCGAGCATGCGGTCGAAGTCGAAGACGTACTCGCTGTCGTGGCTGACCGACAGGTCGGCGTATTTGACCGCGCCCATGCCGACGCCGTGAGCGATCTCGGCGCGCGTGGCGTCGTCGTAGTCGCGGTCGGCGAGCACGGCGGCGGCGCGGGTCTCCGCCTCGTCGAGCAGGTCGAGCAGTTTGATCGACGCGCCGCTGCGGGTCTTGAACATCTTGCCGTCGCTGCCCAGCACGCTGCCGATCTGGACGTGCTCGGCGCGGACGTGGTCCGGCAGCCAGCCTGCCATCCTGGCCGAGGCGAACAGCATCGACATGTGCAGGGCCTGCGTCGCACCGATCACGTAGAGGATGCGGTCGGCCTTGAGGTCGTCGACACGGTAGCGGATCGTGGCCATGTCGGTGGTGGCGTAGCCGTACCCGCCGTCGCCCTTGCGGATCATGAACGGCAGCGGCTGGTTCTCGCGGCCGGTGAAGCCGGGCGGGAAGACGCAGAGCGCGCCGTCGCTGATCACGGCGATGCCGCGCTCCTGGAGCTCGTCACAGACCTGGGCGAGCACGTGGTTGTACATGCTCTCGCCGGCGATGTCCTCGTTGGTCAGGGTGACGCCGAGCTGGGTGTAGACCTTGTTGAAGTAGCGGACCGTGGCGTCCATGAAGATGTGCCAGAGCCGCATGGTCTCCGGCTCCTCGGCCTGCAGGGTCACCACCCGCGCGCGGGCGCGCCTGTTGAACTCCGGATCGGAGTCGAACTTGACGCGGGCGGCCTGGTAGTACTCGTTGCCCTCACCGGCTTCGAGCTGGGCGACGGCGGCCTCCTCGCCGATGTCCAGCAGATGCTCGATGAGCATGCCGAACGGGGTGCCCCAGTCGCCCAGGTGGTTCTGCCGGATGACCTTGTTGCCCAGGTGCTCGTGGACCCGGGCCAGGGCGTCGCCGACGATGGTCGTGCGCAGGTGACCGACGTGCATCTCCTTGGCCGCGTTGGGCGCGGAGTAGTCGATCACGACGGTCTGCGGAGAGGGGGACAGGGGCACGCCGCTGCGCGGGTCCTTCAGGATCTCGGCCGCCTGGGCGGCGATCCAGTCGTCGGAGAGCGTGAGGTTCAGGAAGCCGGGACCGCTGACCTCGACCGTGCCGGGGAAGGGCTCGCCCTGTGCGCCTTCGGCGCGACCGGTGAGGTGGTCGGCGATCTCCTGGGCGACCTCCCGCGGGGCTCGTCGCAGTCGCTTGCTCAGGCTCATCGCCACGTTCGCCTGGTAGTCGGCGAACTGGGAGGGACGGATCAGCGGATCTGCGTCGGAGTATTCCGTACCGAAGGCGGCGGCCAGCGCCTGCTGGACGCGCTCGGACAGAACGAGCTGCGGGTCGGTCATGGCTTAAGGGTATCGGTTGACCCGTTGTGACCCTGCGAAATATCAGGCGATCGCACGGTTTTGAAAACGACCGTCAGCGCGGCCGAGGCGACGGCGCTGATCCCGATCGCGATGAGGTCGTTGCTCAGGTCTCCCGGTGCCAGCGCGAAGAACTCCCGGGTGGGCGGAAGGGCGAGGGCCAGCGCGAACAGGGCGGCCATGGCGCCCACCAGGCCGATGCGCCACCAGGTGTACGGCCGGGCGATCAGGACCAGCACCCACCACGTGGTGATGAACAGTGCGATCACCGCGGAGGTGCGGTTCTCCTCCAGGGTGGAGGTGCCGGTTTGGGCGATCCAGTACGACAGGTAGACGGCGATCGCGCAGATGACCCCGGCGGGGATCGCCAGCCGGAGCACCCGCGGTACGAACCCGGGTCTGGCGCGTTCGTGGCTGGGCGCGAGGGCCAGGAAGAACGCCGGGACGCCGATCGTCAGCGCGTTGACCAGCGTGGAGTGACGGGGCGTGAACGGGAAGGCGAGCCCGATGACGCCGGTGAGCAGGGACAGGATGAGCGCGTAGAAGGTCTTGGTGAGGAAGAGGCTGGAGACGCGCTCGATGTTGGCCAGCACCCGGCGGCCCTCCGCCACCACGGAAGGGAGGCTGGTGAAGTCGTCGTCCATCAGCACGACCTGGGCGACCGCCCGGGTGGCACCGCTGCCCGAGCCCATCGCCACGCCGAGGTCGGCGTCTTTGAGCGCGAGCACGTCGTTGACCCCGTCGCCGGTCATCGCGACGGTGTGACCGCGCGCCTGGAGTGCGCCGACGAACAACCGCTTCTGGTGCGGGGTGACCCTGCCGAAAACGGTGGTGGTGTCCATGATCTCCGCCAGCTTCCCGGGGTCGTTCTCCGGCAGGGCGCGGGCGTCCACCGAGTGCTTCCCGCCGGGAATGTCGAGGGAGGTGGCGATGGCCGACACCGACTCGGGGTTGTCGCCGGAGATGACCTTGATGGTGACGCCCTGCTCGGCGAAGTATCGGAGGGCGCCGGCGGCCTCGGGGCGGATCCGCTGCTTGAGCACGACGATGGCCGCGGCCTCCACGGGGCCCAGGTCGCCGGGATAACCGGGATAGTCGAGGTCGTCGGGGGTGGCGGAGTGGCCGTCGGGGTCATCGGGGTCGCCGGGGGCGGCAAGGGCGGCGGAGTCGCCGGGAGTGGCGAGGTTCCGCAGTGACGCGACCCGGACCAGGGCGAGCACGCGCAGGCCGGTGGCGGCCCGCTCCTCCGCCTCGGCGTACGCGGCGCTCCCGGGGCTGAGCAGGACGTCGGCGGCGCCGAGGAGCCAGGCGCCCCGCCCGGCGAACTCGGCTCCGCTCCACTTGCGGGCGGAGGAGAAGGGCACCTGGACGGTGGCGGTCCAGCCGGACGGGGCGGCGTATTGGGACTGGACCGCCCGGGCGGTGGGGTTGGGGTTCGGGTCCAGGTGGGCCAGCGCGCCCAGGGCCTCGTGAACGGGGAGGTCGTCGCGGAGCGTGCGCACCTCACCGAGGCTCATGCCACCCGAGGTGAGCGTGCCGGTCTTGTCCAGGCAGAGCACGTCCACCCGGGCCAGGACCTCGATGGCGGGAAGTTCCTGGACCAGGCACCGGCGCTTGCCCAGCCGGATCACGCCGACGGCGAAGGCGATGCTGGTCATCAGGATCAGGCCTTCGGGGATCATGGTGACGATGCCCGCCACCGCGCCGGTGATGGCCTGGCCGAAGTCGCCGATCTTCCCCACCTGGCTCCAGATGAGCAACGCGCCGATCGGGACGACCAGCCAGGTGATGTATTTGATGAACTTCGTGATGCCGTCGCGCAGCTCCGAGTGGGACAGGTGGAACCTGCTGGCCTCTTCCGCGAGCCTGGCCGCGTAAGCGTTTCCGCCCACCTCGGTCGCGACGTAGGAACCGGTGCCGGCGACCACGAAGCTGCCGGAGAGCACCTGGTCGCCGGGGCGTTTGTGGATCGGGTCGGCCTCGCCGGTGAGCAGGGACTCGTCCACCTCCAGGTTGCCGGCGTCCTGCACCTCTCCGTCGACCGGAAGCTGGTCGCCGGGGCCGATCAGGACGAGGTCGCCGAGCACGATCTTCCTGGGTGGGATCTCGGCGTTCGCGTCGTCCCGCCGGACCCTGACAGGGGCTTCGTTGACCACGGCGAGCTGGTCCAGGGTGCGCTTGGCCCGCAGTTCCTGGACGATGCCGATCGCCGAGTTGGCCACGATCACCAGCCCGAACAGCCCGTCCTGCCACTCCCCGAAGATCATGATCAGTATCCAGAGGACGGCGATCACGGCGTTGAACAGGGTGAGGACGTTGGCTCGGACGATCGCCGAGAGCGACCTGCTCGACCGGCGCCGGACTTCGTTGACCTGGCCGCGTGAGATCCGTTCGGTGACCTCCGCCGAGGTCAGCCCCTGCTCCGCCAACCGCTCCACGCATCCCTCCGAGGTTGGTGTGGCTCTCCCACCTTACGCGGGGGCCGTCACCCTCACGGAGAGCTACCAGAGGCGATGAGGCCGGTGGGAGGCGGCGAGGCGTTCGCCGATGCGGGTCACCACGCCCTGCTGGGCCAGCCTGGCGGCCAGCGCGCAGGCGGCGCTCACGCCTTTGGCCTGCGAGGCTCCATGCGCGATGACCACGGTGCCGTTCAGTCCGAGCAGTACGGCTCCGCCGTGGACTTCGGGGTCCAGGCGCTGGTAGAGGTCCTTGAGGCGTTTCTTCTGGAGCAGACTGCCCAGCCGGGCCGCGCGGCTTTCCTGGATCGTCTCGCGGAGCTCGCTGAAGGCGTAGCGGACGCTGCCCTCCATGGTCTTGAGTGCCACGTTGCCGGTGAAGCCGTCGGTGACGATGACGTTCACGACCCCGGTGAGCAGGTCGTGTCCCTCCACGTTGCCGGCGAAGTTCAGGCCCGGGGCGGCCGACAGCAGCTCGTGCGCGCGTTTGACGAGCTTGTTGCCCTTCTCCGGTTCGCTGCCGATGGTCAGCAGGCCGGTCTTGGGCTCGGTGATTCCCAGGACGGTCTCCGCGTAGGCGGTGCCGAGGTGCGCGAACTGCACCATCATCTCCGGCTTGACCTCGGCGTTCGCCCCCGCGTCCAGCAGGATGGTCGGGTTGGGGCGAGTCGGCAGGGCGACGGCGATGGCGGGCCTGAGGACTCCGGGCTGGCTGCGGAGCCGGAGTTTGCCGGTGGCCACGATTCCGGCGGTGGACCCGGCGGAGACCACGGCGGAGGCGTCGCCTCGCCGTACGAGATGGCAGGCGACGGCGATGCTGGAGCGCGGGCGGCGCAGGCTCGCGAGGGCTCCCTCATCCATGGCCAGGGTCTCCTCGGCCTTCACGACAGGGATCTCGTTGATCGCGTCGTGCAGGGAGAGAGCCTCCTGCAGAGGACGAGGGGCACCGACGAGGACGATCGGGATCCCCTGCTCTCTCACCGCCTGTACGGCTCCCGCCACGATCTCGGTCGGGGCGTGGTCGCCGCCCATCGCGTCCAGAGCGATCGGCGCGGCGACGGGAGCGTCGGTATCAGGCAAGCGGTCACCTCGTGCGGGATGGTTTGTCCGCATCGTAGGCGGGGTCGGTGCCGGGTCGGTCAGCCGGGTGCGTCAGGGCACGTGAGGGAGGTTCCAGTCGGCCCTCTCCCGGGCGATGATGATCTTGCCGAAGGTGGCCTGGCCGGTGACCCTGATGACGGGACCGCCCTCCGCGCCGAGACCGCCGGAGATGCTGCGTTTCGCGAACAGCGCGCCGACCTCGTCGATGACGTGGGCGTTCTCGGGCACCCTGACGATCAGCTTGCCGAAGCGGGAGTTGACCTCAAGGGTGATCTCGCGCCCTGGTAGCACCGCGTCGGACAGGTCGACGATCAGCGCGCCGAACGTGGCGTTCAGCGTCGTGTGGCGCCCGGCGAGCCAGCGCCCGCCACGGATCACCTTGCTGAAGACGGCGTTCACCTCCTGCCGGGCGATGGCGGGCTCGCCGCTCGTGGTGGTGACGTCGGGCAGGTCGCGGGTGATCGGGACCAGCTCGCCCACGGTCACGGAGTTGTAGGTCGCCTCCAGGCGATCGGCGTGCTCGACGCTGGTCAGACGGCCGGTGGCGAGGGCTTCGGCCAGCACGGCGGCCACGCGGTCGCGATCGGCGTCGGACGCGCGCAAGTCGAGGTCGGTTGCGGGCGCATGCGGGACGAGGTGGGGGGAAGTCATAGGGGGATTGTACGGCGATTCGAGATATATCGCGATACCAATTTGTGACGAACTTGACCGGCAGTGGAACCAGTTGTGGGGTTCATCGCGTCCGCTATATAAGCGCCCTAGACGCGCGAGTACCCGGAGAGGTTTACACGAAGAGCAAACAAAAGGAGGGAAAAGCTTAGTGATCTTCAACGAGGGCTCTACGCGCGGATTCCGGGCCTACACCACCAAGCATCTCGACGACCTGCTGCGGCGGGCCGGCCTCGGGGACGAGGAGCGGCTCCGGATCAGGGCGGTGGCCACCGTGCTGCCCTTTCGCACCAACGCCTATGTGGTGGATCAGCTCATCGACTGGTCGGCGGTGCCCGACGATCCCATATATCGGCTGGTCTTCCCCCAGGCGGACATGCTTCCCGAGACGGACGTCACCAGACTGGCAGGTCTTCTGAGCGCGGGCGCCCCAAATGCCGAAATCCAGGCAGCCGCAAACAAGGTCAGGATGCGGCTCAATCCGCACCCGGCCGGTCAGCTCGACCTCAACGTCCCGCGCATCGGCAAGGAGCCGATGCCTGGCATGCAGCACAAATATCCCGAGACGGTGCTCTTCTTCCCCAAGCAGGGGCAGACCTGTCATGCCTACTGCACGTACTGCTTCCGGTGGGCGCAGTTCATCGGGGAACCGGATCTGAAGTTCGCCTCCGACGACATCGACAACCTGATCGGCTATCTGAAGAATCACCCCGAGGTGAACAGCGTGCTGTTCACCGGCGGCGACCCCATGATCATGGGTGAACCGGTGCTTCGCCGCTATCTGGAGCCGCTCCTGGAGATCGAGCAGCTCGAATCCATCCGCATCGGTACCAAGTCGCTGGCCTACTGGCCGCAGCGGTTCGTTTCGGACCCTGACGCCGACGACACGTTGCGCCTGTTCTCCTCCGTGGTGGACGCGGGCAAGAACCTGGCGTTCATGGCGCACTTCTCCCACCCGAGGGAGATGGAGTCTCCCGTCGCGGAGGCCGCCGTGGCCGGGATCATCTCCACCGGTGCGGTGATCCGGACCCAGGCGCCGCTGATTAGATCGATCAACGACACTCCTGAGACCTGGTCGTCCATGTGGCGCAGGCAGCTCACGATGGGCATGGTGCCCTACTACATGTTCGTCGAGCGGGACACCGGACCGCAGGACTACTTCGCGGTGCCCCTCGCCCGCGCGTACGAGATCTTCAGGGACGCCTACGCGAGCGTTTCGGGGCTATGCCGTACGGTGCGGGGCCCCTCCATGTCGGCCACGCCCGGCAAGGTCTGCGTGGACGGCGTCACGGAGATCGCCGGTCAGAAGGTCTTCGTGCTCCACCTCATCCAGGCGCGCGACCCCGAACTGGTCGGGCGCCCGTTCTTCGCGCGGTACGACCCGAAGGCCACATGGCTCACCGACCTGAGGCCGGCGTTCGCCGACCGCTTCCCGTTCGAGCCCGCGGTGGTCGACCAGCGGCTGTCGGCCTGATCCGCCGGGTCAAGCGGATATCCGGCAACCGGAAAATCTGACGGCCGGACTCGCGATCACCTTTTCCCACCCCTTTCCCAGTTCCTTGTTCTCGAGGTCATGGAAGCGCTTCTCGGACCTCTGTGATGTTTGCGGCATAAAGGTCGGCGAACCGTAGTCCTTTGTGGCCATATTTTCATACTTACCGGTTGCGCCGGGTGGGCCTCCATGCCCGCCCGGCGCAGTCCTGTCGGCCTCAAGCCTTGTCTGCGAGGGTAATTTGATCATCGTGTGCGGGCTTGGGGGGCGGTCGAGGCGGTGATACAAATGCCGAGCAGCTTCCGGCCGGCGCGTTTCATGTGGCCCTCTAAATCGCGCCCGCCGGTAATACAGGTTCTTGGGCCTCATATTCCTGGCCATTCCAAGAAATCAAGCGGGCCGATTACAAGCTGGAAGGCATTCATGAAGCGAGTCATCAAGACGGTCGTGGCCGTGGCGGCGTTCGGTTTCGCGGCGGCGATTTGCGCGCCTGCTCAGGCGGACTCATACGAGATCCTCGACGGCCAGTATGCGGCCGACGCCGTCTCCACAACGCTCGGGGGGTTCGTCGGGGACCTGGTCGACAGCGGGGATCCCCTGATCGGCCTTCCCGGCCTGGGTCTGCCCGGCTGCCAGGACGTCATGGTCGGCTGCCAGGACGTCCTGTCCGACCTCGACCTTCCCGCCCTGAGTCTGCCCGGCTGCCACGATGTCCTGGTCGGCTGCCAGGACGTCGTGGTCGGCTGCCAGGAGGTCCTGTCCGGCTTCTCCGGCTTCTCCGACTGCCAGGACGCCGGCCTGCTCGAAGCGGTCTCGGCCGCCGTCGCGACGGCCACTGGCGTTCCGTCGGGCAACCTGAGCTCCAGTGGTTCGCCCACGGTCGTCGCCACGGGCGACGGCTCATCCCCCAAGACCGTCAGGGACGTTGCGCCGGTCAACGGCCAGCCGACCGCCACGACCACGCAGGCCGGGGGCACCGCGCAGGCGGGCACCGAGCAGGTCGCGGGAACCGCGCAGGGTGCGGAGGTCGTGCAGACGGGAGCCACGCAGGCTGAGACCGCTCAGGTCGCGGGGACCGCTCAGGTCGCGGGGACCACGCAGGGTGCGGAGGTCACGCAGGTCGCGGGAACCGCGCAGGGTGCGGAGGTTGCGCAGACGGGAGTCGCGCAGGCTGAGACCGCACAGGCCGTGGAAGTCACGCAGACGGGGACCGAGCAGGTCGCGGGGACCACGCAGGGTGCGGAGGTCACGCAGGCTGGGAACGAGGGCGTCGTCGGCGTGGCGAACCAGGCCGACTCGCAGGGCGCCTGGCAGGCGGAGGCCCAGCCCGCGGCCGGGGCCGAGCAGGGCGTCAACACCTTCGCTCCGGTCGCCGGGTCCGCCTCCGTCGCGATGAACAGCACCAGCGGGGAGAGCGGGCAGAACATCGCACCCACCACCCCGTAGGTCGCCGAGGCGCCGCGGAACAGTCACCGAGGTAGCACGACAACGAACGAGCCGACCGGCGCACGCCGGCCGGCTCTTCGCGTTTCAGAGGCCCGGCTCCCGCACGGAGGTGCGGCGGGCGATCTGGGCCTGAAGCCTTGCCATCTGCCAGTGCAGCTCGATGAGCTGCTGGGTGAGCTGGAGATGGGGAATCTCGGACGGGTCTTCTGCAGCCAGGTGGTCGATCGCGGTCGACAGCTCTCGCATCGCGCGCCCCCACTCCATGAGGCTTCCTAAGGTTCGAAACAACGTTCGAATCATAGCGGAACGCTCATCACGGTGTCAGCCGATTGCCCGCGACACGCCGGTGTCGCGGGCAACGCGCGCCGCTCAGGTTTCGTACACAGGTGCGATGTATCCGCGGGCCAGGGTGTGGGCGGTGATGTTGAAGCCCACGACGGCCGGTGGCGTGTCGGCGTCCACGCCGAGCCTGTCCACGTCGAGGGCGTGCACGGCGAAGATGTAGCGGTGCGGCCAGCCGGGCGGCGGGGCGGCGCCGCCGTACTCGTTGCGGCTGTAGTCGTTGCGGCCGTGCACGCCGAAGGTGGTGCCGGCGCCGCCCGCGCCGGTGGGCAGCTCGGTCACGCCGGCGGGGATGTCGATCAGCAGCCAGTGCCAGAACCCGCTGCCGGTCGGGGCGTCGGGGTCGAAGCACGTCACCGCGTAGCTGCGGGTGCCCTCCGGGGCGCCCGACCAGCGCAGGTGCGGGGAGATGTTCTGCCCGGTCGAGCCCCAGTCGTTGAACACATGTGCTTCGGAGAGGGACTCACCGTCCCGGACGTCGTCGCTCTCGACGGCCAGAGCGGGGACCTGAGGCAGGAAGTCATATGGAATCGGTGGCCGTGAGGACACGATTCACCTCCGATGGAAGCGTCTTGTCAGTCGCTCCTCATCTTGCCCTGCCGTCACACGTTGTTGTAGGCGGCGAGCACCGTCTGCGGGTCGCCGTCCATCTTGATCTTCCCCTTGTGCAGCCAGATGACCCGGTTGCAGGTCTCCTCGATCACGTCGAGGTTGTGCGCGACCAGGAAGACCGTGCCGGCCTCCGCGCGCATCTGCTTGATGCGCTCCTGGCTCTTGCGCTTGAAGTCGCGGTCGCCGGTGGCCAGGGCCTCGTCGATGAGCAGCACGTCGTGGGCCTTGGCCGAGGCGATGGCGAAGCGGAGCCTGGCGCCCATGCCGGAGGAGTAGGTCGACATGGGGAACTGCACGAACTCGCCGATGCCGGAGAAGTCGACGATGTCGTCATACTTCTCCTTCACCTGTGTGGGGTTCATGCCCATCGCGTAGCAGCCGAGCACGATGTTGCGCTCGCCGGTGAGCTCGCGCATCAGCGCGGCGTTGACGCCGAGCAGGGAGGGCTGGCCGTCGGTGTAGACCGCGCCCGAGTGGGGCGGCAGGAGCCCGGCGATGGCCCGCAGGAGGGTGGACTTGCCGGAGCCGTTGCGGCCGACGATGCCGATGGCGTCGCCGTGGTGGGCCACGAAGGAGACGCCGCGGACGGCGTGGACCTCCTTCATCTGCGGCCGGCCCTGACGCTTGAGCAGGCGCATGAGGGCGTTGGCCGCGTTGCCCTTCTCGGCGTCGGTGGCCGCGCCGTACACGCGGTAGATGATGTGCAGGTCGTCCACGATGACAGTGGGAACGGGCTCGCGGCCCTTGCCGGTGGGCTCCGGGTTGGGATGCACCCTGACGTCCGTGCTGGGGACGCCGGGCTCCTCGGCCTTCACTCGCGACAGCTCCTCGGTCAACTCAGCCACGGCCGTACTTCTCCTCGGCTCGCCAGAAGTACCAGAAGCCACCGATCAGGGCGAACACTGCCCAGAATACGCAGACGGACCAGATCCAGGATTGGTTAGGGGTGGGGTGTGACTTGATGAGCAGATCGCGCATGAGCTCCATGTGGGCGGCGGCCGGATTGAAGTACATCAGGTCGGCGACCCACTGGGGCAGATGGGTGTTTGCGACGATCCTGTCCTGGATGGAGAAGAACACGCCGGAGGCGTAGAGCCAGGTGCGCATGATGAAGGGCAGCAGCTGGTTCAGGTCGCGGGCGGTGGCGCCCACGCGGGCCAGGGCCATGCTGGTGCCGATGTTGAACATCGTCTGCAGCAGCAGGGCGACCGGGACCAGCAACCACATCCAGGTGATCGGCTCGCCGGTGAGGGGCACGAGTACCAGCAGCACGGCCATGGAGATCAGAAGCTGCTGGAACTCCTGGATCGTGTAGGCGAACGGGAGCGCCGCACGGGGGAAGTGCAGGGCGCGGATCAGCGACAGGTTGCTGGAGATGGATTTGGCGCCGCCGCTCACTGAGCGCTGGGTGTAGGTGAAGACGAACATCCCGGTGATGAGGAATGCCGTGTAGTTGTGGATGGTGCCCTTGGCCCCGAGGATCAGGCCGAACATCAGGTAGTAGATCCCGGCGTTGAGCAGGGGCGTGAGGACCTGCCACAGCTGGCCCAGGGCTGAATTGCTGTACTTCGAGACGTTTCGCGATGTGGCGTACGTCATGACGAAGTGCCGTCGTTCCCACAACTGGCGCAGGTAGACGGGCAGACTAGGGCGTGCGATGGCACGCCGAAGTCCGTAACGCTCGGCGAGCTTGGCCAGCGGCTCTTGCCCCTTGTCTGGGGTGCCGTTCTTCGGGCCGCCCGCCTGGGCGTCCGCGATCGCGGATTCCGGCTGGCTCATGGCAAGGACTCTATTGGATGCGAGTGGTTGAAGTGCCTACGGCGGTGCTCCGCCGCACACATTGGACGGGATCTCCAGGAAAGAGGTTCCAGGGCAATTGTGCGGTTTGCCTGCGAATCTCCGGCCCCCCTGCGACGGGGTCAACGTTAGCCCAGGTTGCGACCTTACGAGGGCAACGGAGGCGAGCATCCGCGACACGGAGGTATTTTGGCGTGACCGTTCACGTCCCACATGCACTCTCTTGTCGGATTCATACCCGTCTGGGGTCTTGGGCTGGCCGGCTTGGTAGACGTATGGCGTCGAACCGCCACATGCGTGACCCAACTGCAATGTCACAGAGACAGCTCGGTGTGAAGAGGTACGAGATAGTCGCGTCCGACTGGTGCGACGTCAACACGTTGGCCGGAACGGCAAGGCTCGGAGGACCGCAGCCTCCTCCGTCAGGCTGCCCGGACCCGGGGAGCTCGATGGCGGCGTCCGCCTGCAAAGGGAGGAATTACCACGATGCGCGTTACTAAGGGCGCAAAGATTATCACCGGTACCGCGCTGCTCGCTCTGGGGCTGGCCGCGTGCGGCGGCCAGACGTCCACCGACGGGGGAGCGGCCTCGGCCGACCAGCCCGTGCGCATGGAGCTCGGAGAGCCGCAGAAGCTCTTCTACCCGGGCGACACCACCGAGTCCGAGGGTTCCGAGGTGCTGGCCGCCGTCTTCGCTCCGCTGGTGAGCTACGACGAGGAGAAGCAGGCCGTCAACGACGTCGCCGAGTCGATCAAGTCCACCGACAACAGGATCTGGACGATCAAGATCAAGTCCGGCTACACCTGGCACAACGGCGAGCCGCTCGTGGCCCAGAACTACGTCGACGCGTGGAACTACGCCGCCAACCAGGACAACGCCCAGGGCGCCAACGGCTTCTTCAGCCGCGTCGAGGGCTGGGCCGACCTGAACCCGGGCGAGGGCAAGCCCGTCTCCACCAAGGAGATGAAGGGCCTGAAGGTCCTCGGCGACAAGGCCACCTCCCGGACCTTCCAGGTCATCCTCAGCAAGCCGTTCTCGCAGTTCAAGACGATGCTGGGCTACACGTCGTTCTACCCGCTGCCCAAGGCCGCCTTCGGCGGGGACGGCAAGGTCACCGAGGCGTACGCCAAGAAGCCGATCGGGCAGGGCTACTTCCAGTTCGCCGAGCCGTACAACAAGGGCAGCGACCAGACGATCAACCTGGTCCGGTACGACAAGTTCCCCGGCGCGAAGCCGAAGTTCGCCAAGCTCCAGTTCAAGCTCTATTCGAGCGCCGAGGTCGCGTTCAACGACCTGGTCGCCAACAACCTCGACGTTCACGACTCGCTGCCCCCGTCGGCGATCGCCAGGGCCAAGGTCGAGCTGGGCGAGCGCTACATGGACGAGGCGGACGCCGGTATCGCCTACATCGGTTTCCCGATGCAGTACAACAAGACCTACGAGAACGTGAAGGTCCGCGAGGCCATCTCCATGGCCATCGACCGCAAGACGATCTCGGAGACGGTCTTCTCCGGCACCCGAGCCCCGGCCGACGACTTCGTCAACCCGCTGCTCGACGGCTACCGTCCGGGCGCCTGCGCGGTCTGCACCTACGACCCCGCCAGGGCCAAGGCGCAGTACGCCGCCAGCAACGGCCCGAAGACGCTGGAGCTGGGCTACAACTCCGACGGCCCCCACAAGGAGTGGATCGAGGCCGTCGCCAACAACCTCCGCGCCAACCTCGGCGTCCAGGTCGCGGTCAAGCCGTTCGAGAAGTTCGCCTCGATCCTCGACGAGCTCGACCAGAAGACCTACGGCGGTATGTTCCGCATGGGCTGGGCGATCGACTACCCGTCCGCGGAGAACTACCTGACCCCCGTCTTCTCGACCGTCGCGATCAAGACCGGTTCCAACTACGCCGGTTGGTCCAACAAGGAGTTCGACGACCTCCTCGCGAAGGGCGACGCCGCCGCGACGCAGGCCGAGGGCCTGAAGTACTACCAGAAGGCCGACGACATTCTGATCAAGGAGTTGCCGTACATCCCGGTGTACTACTACCGGACCAACGCCGCGTTCTCCCAGAACATCAAGGGCGTCAAGATCAACCTGCTCAACCAGATCGAGTGGGCCGACGTCGAGAAGGTCGGCTGACGGATGGCTTGGGCCGGGCCTCCGCCTGGCCACAGGCCGCCCCGGAGCGACTTCCCGGCACCGCAACACCCCACCGGTTCCGAGAGGCCGCCCCGGGCATGTACGGGAGACTCCAATGAGCCGTTACATCATCAGGCGCCTCCTTCAGGCGATCCCTGTCCTGCTGGGCGCCACCCTGCTCATCTACGCCATCGTCTTCGCGCTGCCCGGCGATCCCATCGCTGCGCTGACGGGCGAGAAGCGAATGGACCCCAACATCGTCGCGATCCTGCGCGAGCACTATCACCTGAACGACCCGTTCCTGGTCCAGTACTGGTACTACCTCACGGGCCTGCTCGGCGGTGACTTCGGCACCGACTTCGCCGGGACCCGGGTGACGGAACTCATGGCCGGGAAGTTCCAGGTGACCATCAACCTCGCGATGACGGCCCTGGTCATGGAGGCGGTCATCGGCGTGGGCCTCGGCCTCTACGCGGCGCTGCGCCACGGCAGGGCCCAGGACTCGCTGGTCCTCGCGTCCACGCTGGTGCTGATCTCCATCCCCACGCTGGTCACCGGCTTCGTGCTCCAGCTGCTCCTGGGCGTCAAGCTCAGGCAGGCCGGGGTCGACCTCTTCCCTGTCGCGGGTGTCGCGGAGGGCTGGCGCAGCTACCTGCTGCCCGGCTTCGTGCTCGCCGGGATGTCGATCGCCTATCTCACCCGGCTCACCCGGACCAGCCTGGCGGAGATCCTGCGCGCCGACTACATCCGCACCGCGGTGGCCAAGGGCCTGCCCCGGAGCAGGGTCGTCGGGCGGCACGCGCTGCGTAACGCGCTGATCCCGCTGGTCACCTATCTCGGCGCCGATCTGGGCACGCTGATGGGCGGCGCGGTGATCACTGAGACGATCTTCAACCTGCCCGGTATCGGCCAGCAGTTGTTCAGCTCGATCTACCTGCGCGAACAGTCCGTGGTCGTGGGCATCGTGACGGTCCTGGTCCTGGTCTACATCCTGGCCAACCTGATCGTCGACCTGCTCTACGCCGTGCTCGACCCGAGGATCCGCTATGAGTGACACCCTCGCCCCGGTGGCCAGGCGCCCGAAGCACGGCAAGCACAGCAAACGCGGCAGGCAGGCCGGGTCCCCCAGGCCTCCCAGGGCCGCGAGCCTGTGGGGCGACGCATGGCACGACCTTCGCCGCCGCCCGCTCTTCATCGGCTCGGCCGTCCTCATCAGCATTTTTCTGGTCATGTCGGTGTTCCCCTGGTTCTTCACCTCGGTGAACCCGTTCGACGCCACGACCTGCCAGCTCGGCCAGGCGCGGCAGGGCATGAGCGGCGCCCACTGGTTCGGCACCGACAACCTGGGCTGCGACGTCTACGCCCGCACCATCTACGGCGCACGCAACTCGATCATGGTCGGCGTGACCACCACCGTCGTCACCGCGCTGGTGGGAGGCCTGCTCGGCCTCGTCGCGGGCTTCACGGGCGGTGTGACGGACACGCTGTTCTCCCGGATCACGGAGATCTTCTTCGCGATCCCCTCGATCCTCGGCGCCCTGCTCATCCTGGCGGTCTTCCGCACGGGCAACGTCTGGACCGTCATGCTGGCGCTGGCCGTACTGGCCTGGCCGATGACGTTCCGCATCATGCGGGCCGCGGTGATCACCGCCAAGAGCCAGGACTACGTGGTCGCGGCGCGGGGGCTCGGCGCCTCCGCGCCCCGGATCATGTTCCGGCACATCCTGCCGAACGCGATCGCGTCCGTGATCGTGGTCGCCACGATCAATCTGGGCGGGTTCATCGCCGCCGAGGCCGGTCTTTCGTTTCTTGGTGTCGGATTGCACTCGCCCGATATCTCCTGGGGACTTATGATCTCCGATGCCCGGGAACGCTTCCTGGAGGCTCCGGGTCCGTTGCTCTTCCCGGCGCTGTTCTTGAGCCTGACCGTGCTGGCCTTCATCATGCTGGGCGACGCGGTTCGCGACGCCCTCGACCCTAAGCTGCGGTAAGGGGGAGGACCTGTGAAGAAGACGTCGACGTCGGTGCTGCCGGCGATGGGGGCCCCGGACGGCGAGCCGCTGCTCGCCGTCGAGGACCTGCACGTCGAGTTCGTCACCAGACAGGGCGTCGTCAGGGCGGTCAACGGGGTCAGCTACTCGCTGAACCCCGGTGAGACGCTCGCCGTGCTCGGTGAGTCGGGATCCGGCAAGTCGGTGACCGCGCAGGCGATCATGGGCATTCTCGACATGCCGCCGGCCCGCATCCCCCGGGGGGAGGTCCGCTTCCGGGGCACGGACCTGCTCAAGCTGTCGGAGGAGGCGCGGTCCCAGGTCCGCGGGCAGCGGATCGCGATGATCTTCCAGGACGCGCTCTCCGCGCTGAACCCGGTGTTCACCGTGGGCTCGCAGATCGGGGAGATGTTCCGGGTTCATCAGGGCGCCTCCAAGCGCGACGCCGAGAAGAAGGCGGTCGAGCTGATGGACCGGGTCCGCATCCCCGGTGCCAGGCAGCGGGTGCACGACTACCCGCACCAGTTCTCCGGCGGCATGCGCCAGCGCATCATGATCGCGATGTCGATCGCCCTCGATCCGGAGGTGCTGATCGCCGACGAGCCGACCACGGCACTCGACGTGACGGTGCAGGCCCAGATCATGGAGCTTCTCGCGGAGTTGCAGCGTGAGAGCAACATGGGCCTGATCCTGATCACCCACGATCTCGGCGTGGTGGCCGACGTGGCAGACAAGATCGCGGTCATGTACGGCGGGCGGATCGTGGAGAACGCCCTCGTGCACGACATCTACCGGGCCCCCGCCCATCCTTACTCCAGGGGGCTTCTGGACTCGATCCCCAGGGTCGACCAGAAGGGACAGGAGCTGTACGCCATCAAGGGCCTGCCGCCGAACCTGCTCGCCATGCCCTCGGGCTGCGCCTTCCACCCCCGCTGCCCCTACCGCCGGGAGAACTGCGTCACCGACGTGCCGCCGCTCCACGAGCTCGGCCCGACCCGCAGCAGCGCCTGTCACTACTGGAGGGAGGTCCTCGATGGCGGCCACAGGTGAGCCGATTCTTGAGGTTCGCGACCTGGTCAAGCACTTCCCGCTGACCCAGGGTGTCATCCTGAGGAAGCAGATCGGTGCGATCAAGGCCGTGGACGGGGTCTCCTTCGACCTGCGCCGCGGTGAGACGCTCGGCATCGTGGGCGAGTCCGGCTGCGGGAAGTCCACGCTGGCCAAGCTCCTGATGGCGCTGGAGCGACCGACCTCAGGCTCCGTGAAGATCAACGGGCGGGAGATCGCCCATGCGAAGGGCGCCGAGCTCAAGCGGGTCCGCCGCAACATCCAGATGGTCATGCAGGACCCGTACACCTCGCTGAACCCCCGGATGACCGTGGGTGACATCATCGGCGAGCCGTACGAGATCCACCGGGAGGTCGCCCCCAAGGGAGACCGCCGCCGCAAGGTCCAAGAGCTGCTGGAGGTCGTGGGGCTCAACCCCGACCACGTCAACCGCTATCCGCACCAGTTCTCGGGCGGTCAGCGCCAGCGCATCGGCATCGCCCGCGGTCTGGCGCTCCAGCCGGAGATCATCATCTGCGACGAGCCCGTGTCCGCGCTCGACGTGTCGATCCAGGCCCAGGTCATCAACCTGCTGGAGCGGTTGCAGAACGAGTTCGACCTCGCCTACGTCTTCATCGCCCACGACCTGTCGGTGGTTCGCCACATCTCTGACAGGGTCGGTGTGATGTATCTGGGCAAGATGGTCGAGCTTGGCAGAGACGCCGAGATCTACGACCGTCCTGCCCACCCCTACACGCAGGCGCTGCTGTCGGCGGTGCCGGTGCCCGACCCGGAGGGGCGCGAGCGGCGCGAGCGGATCATCCTCCAGGGTGACCCGCCGTCTCCCGCCAACCCGCCCTCGGGCTGCCGCTTCCGCACGCGGTGCTGGAAGGCGCAGGACATCTGCGCCCAGCAGGAGCCGCTGTTGCAGGTCCGGCCGGGCACCGCGCACGCGAGCGCCTGCCATTTCGCGGAGAGCCACGACGTAGTGCACGCGTAGCAGGCTCCAGAAAGCATGAGAGAGCCGGACAGCGCGAGGGCGGCGCTTCCTACCCGGGATGTGGAAGCGCCGCCCTGTTTGCTTACTGCTGGATCACCGCTATCGGCTGAGGACGTTGACGCCGATGCCGCCGACGCCGACGAGGCCGCCGATGCCGACGCCGTGGCCGACTCCGCTGCCCTGGCTGATCACGGTGTTGCCGCCGCGGTTGTAGCCGTAACCGTAGCCGTAACCGCGGGGACGGATGCCGCCGTACACGCCGCCGTAGCCGTAGCCGACGCCGCCGTAGCAGCAGTTGGCGCCTCCGTAGACGCCGCCGCCGTAGCCATAGCAGTTGGCGCCTCCGTAGACGGCCCCGCCACCGGAGGTCACGGCCGTCGGGATGACGGTGTTGCCGTAGGTGACGGTCCGGGTCGGGACGAAGACCGGAGCCCCCGTGACGATGTTGCCGTCACAGCACTGCGTGGCCTTGGCGGTGGACGCGGAGGCCGAGGCAGAGGCGATCGCGGCAGGCGCGAGGACGGCGAAGCCGACGCACGCCGAGGTGATAAGAAGACGACGGATCATGGTTTTTTCTCCCCGACAAACCCGGGCGGCGCATCACTGCTGATACTTTCCGTATCCGGGTGACTACGTGTTGTCGCGACGAGTATTCCGGCTGTCGGGGGGGCCGTCCAACACCGTGATCAGACGATTACGTCAGATGGTGGCGATGATGGCAGATCCGTGACCGAAGAGCCCTTGGTTAACGGCGATGCCGACCTTTCCCTTGGTGATTTGGCGCTCCCCGGCCGTTCCACGGAGCTGCCAGGTCAGCTCGCAGACCTGGGCGATGGCCTGGGCGGGGATGGCCTCGCCGAAGGAGGCGAGCCCGCCGGAGGGGTTCACCGGGATCCGGCCGCCGAGCGCGGTGTCACCGGCGCGCAGCAGCTTGTCGGCCTCACCCGGCGGGCACAGGCCGATGTCCTCCATCCAGTCGAGTTCCAGCGCGGTGGACAGGTCGTAGACCTCGGCGAAGGACAGGTCTCCGGGGCCCAGCCCCGCCTCCTCGTAGGCGGAGTGGGCGAGGGAGGCGCGGAAGGTCCGCTCGGGGGGCGGCACTGCCACGGTGGAGTCGGTGGCGAAGTTCGGCAGTTCGAGCACGCTGCTGGGGAAGACCGGGGTCACCGTGGAGACGGCCGCGAGCCGTACCGCGCCGCTCACGCCGTGGCGGCGGGCGAAGTCCTCCGAGGCCAGCACCAGTGCGGCGCCGCCGTCGGAGGTGGCGCAGATGTCCATCAGCCGCAGCGGGTCGGCCACCATGGGGGAGGCGAGCACCTGCTCGGCGGTGACGGTCTGGCGGTAGCGGGCGTTGGCGTTCAGGGAGCCGGCGAGGGCGTTCTTGACCTTGACCGCGGCGAAGTCCTCGACGGTGCTGCCGTAGAGAGCCATCCGCCTGCGCGCATAAAGCGCGAAATATGCAGGATTTGTCGCGCCGAGCAGCCGGAACCGGAGCCAGTCGGGGTCGTCCGGCCGGTCGCCGCCCACCGGCGTGAAGAATCCCTTGGGCGTGGAGTCGGCCCCGACGACCAGCGCCACGTCGCAGAGCCCGGCGAGGATCCGGGCACGGGCGATGTCTATGGCCTGCGCGCCCGAGGCGCACGCCGCGTAGCAGGACGCGATCCGCGCGCCGTTCCACCCCATCGCCTGGGCGAACGTCGCACCGGCGATGAATCCCGGATAACCGTTCCTGATGGTGTCCGCGCCCACCACGAACTGCACGCGGTTCCACTCCAGGCCCGCGTCGCGCAGCGCGGCTCGGGCGGCGGCCACGCCGTACTCGACGAAGGGGCGTCCCCACTTCCCCCACGGGTGCATGCCCGCGCCCAGGATGACGACGCTCATGGCCTGCCCCACATCCACACCGACGGGCCGTCGGCGAGCGCGCCCACGGTCAGCTCCAGTTCCATGCCCACGTGCAGGTCCTCCACGGTCAGGTCTTTGACCTGGCCGAGGACGACGATCCCCTCCTCGGCCAGCTCCACCGCCGCGAGGGTCACCGGCGTGTACGGCTCCGCCGTCACGAACGGCGCGGGCGGCGCGTAGCAGGCGTTGGTGTAGGACCAGACGGTGCCCCGCCGCGAGAGCCGTGTGACGGCCAGGTCCTCGCCGTCGCAGCCGGGGTTGCGGCACAGGCCCGTCTGGGGCGGGAAGTAGACGGTCCGGCAGTCGGCGCAACGGGTGCCGAGCAGGTGTGCGGCGCCCTCGTCCACGGTGAACCAGCCGTCGATCACGGGTGTGGTCATGAGTCAAATATGACACAAGCGCTTGCTAGGTAACATCCCCGGCACGGGACATCGGGATCCGCCGCAGGTCAGAGAACGCGCCGGCGGCGATACCTGACCAGCATGTGTGCCGCGACGCCGAGAGCGAGCAGGATGAGCACGAGGCAGACGACCCCGCGGGAGGTGCCGGCGTGACGGGCCGGATCACGGTCGGCGCGGTCCGGGCGTGCGGTGCCGGACCGCAGCGGCCGGCGCTGGGCCCTGGCCGCCTGCTTCAGCGCGCGAGCGGCGTTGATCACGCCGTGGCCGTAGGCGGGACTGTGCCCGCCGGCCGGAGCCCGGGTGGTGCCGGTCTCGATCGCCTGGCGGACCTGGGCGGGGGTCAGCCTGGGGAACTCCGACCGGATGAGGGCCACGACCCCGGTGACCATGGCGGCGGCCGCGCTGGTGCCGTCGCCGACCACGTAGGAGTCGGTCCCTCCGGCGCTGACGATCCGGGTCCCCGGCGCGACCACCGACAGGTATTCCTGCCGGTTGGAGAACGGCGCGACCCGCATCTTCTCGTCCACCGCACCCACCGCCATCACGCCCGGATAGGCCGCGGGGAAGTTCTTCCGGTTCGGACCCGAGCCGTCGTTGCCGGAGGAGGCCACCAGCACCGCGCCCCGGCCGAGCGCGTACCGGACGGCCTTCTCCTCGATCGCCGATCCGTTCCATGATCCGCTGCCGCCGCCCAGTGACATGCTGATCACCTTGGCGCCGTGATCGGCGGCGTAACGGATGCCCCGGGCAAGCGGGTTCTGGACGCGGAGGGAGGTCCGGCCGCGCTGGGGGTCGTCGTTGTCCAGCGTGACCTTGATGGACAGGATCGTCGCGGCGGGAGCTATCCCGATCACGCCCTGGGCGTGGTTCGCGCCGTGTCCGCGCCCGGCGATGATGCTCGCCATGGCCGTGCCGTGGTGGCACCGCGGCGGCCCGTCCCGCCCCGAGCCCGTCAGGTCGGGGCCGTTGATGACCGCGCCCGAGAGATCGGGATGGTCGGAGTCGACCCCGGTGTCCAGCACCGCGACCGTCACCTCCTCGCCACGGGTCCGCCGCCAGGCCTTCGACGTGCCCAGCGGGGCCAGGGGCCACTGCAGGGTTCGCGCGGTGGTGGCGATGTCGTCGGCACGGATGGGCGGCGGAAGGATGTGCGAGCAGGGTGAAGCGGCCGGGACGACCACGGCCGGGACGGCGCCGAGCACACACGCGTAGACCACGGTGACCTCGTCAGAGGGGCGGGGACACGTCACGGGGATTCTGACACGCGACCCGCGACTCAACCCGACGCTTCAGTAAACAGGTTGATACGTGGTGTAGCTCCTCTTATGTCGCTTGGATAACGCGAGTCACATATGTCAGGAGGCGAGGGACAGCCGCACGCGAGCGCCCGGAGGAAGGCCCAGCCGCTGGGAGGCGTCACCGGAGTTGACCGCCAGTGCGATCAGCCCCGCCGAGTCGGTGAAGGCGACGAGCTCTCCGAGAGGCACCGCGGCGAAGGTCTCCCGGAACGGCACCGAGACCTGCCTGCGGCCCAGCCAGACCACGAGCGTGCTTCCCGGCTGCACCCCCAGCGTGGCCAGATCGCCCGAGCTGATCGACAGCTGTGCGTTGCCGTGGCTGTCGACGGACAACACCTCGCCCTCCACGGCGCCCTCGCGGATGACGGAGGTGGGCTCCGGCAGGGAGACCAGCCGGTCCAGCGGGATCTCCGGGCCCAGCTCGGCCGGGTTGCGCCCGAGTGTCAGATGCGCCGCCGCGGACGCGAAGACGTCGCGTCCGTGGAAGGTCGGAGAGACGGGCTTCCGGAAGAAGTCCTCGTTGGCCAGCTCGTAGGCCGCCCTCGCGCCGCCGCTGGCATGGACCGCCCACGACAGCACCCCGTTGTCCGGGCCCAGGAACACATGGTCGCCCGCCTCGATCGCCACGGCCCGGCGCGAGCCGCCCCCCGGATCCACCACGGCGACATGCACGCCGGGCGGGAGGTAGGCGATCGTCTGCGCCAGAATCGCCGCGGCGCGCCGTACGTCTCCGGCCGGTATGAGATGGCACACGTCGATGATTCGTGAATCCGGCGAAATCGTGGCGATAACGCCGTGGCACGCGGCGACATAGCCGTCGTCCAGGCCGTAGTCGGTGAGAAGGCTGATGACAGAGGTCACACCTGGTGACTGTACGTCTCCGCATCCGTCATGAACAGCGCGAAATTCCGGACTATCCTGACTTCGGGCCGCGTGTGCATGGTGTGATCACCACGCACCCGACCGAGGAGGACAGCCAATGGACACTGCGCCGATCCCCGGTGACAGTGCTGCCCCGGAGCCCGCTTCGCGGGCTCTGACGGACAGGGAGCGGGAGCTGCTCGCCTTCGAACGCCAGTGGTGGCGTTACGCGGGCGCCAAGGAGCAGGCCATCCGCGAGGCCTTCGACATCTCCGCCACCCGCTACTACCAGTTACTCGGCGAACTCATCGAACGGCCCGAGGCTCTCGCCCACGATCCGATGCTGATCAAGCGCCTGCGCCGGCTCCGCGAGACACGCCGGCGCGACCGCGCCGCCCGGCGGCTGGGCATGGGTCCCTGACCTCCCGGGTACGGCGGGCGATCTCTGGGTACGGCAAGTCGGGCAGGGTCCCGGACGGCGCGCCGGGACGGCCGGGCCGACGAGGGATCGAGTGAGCATGACCACGAACACCCCTGACGGACTGCGAGCGATCGTGGCCGACCCCGCGGGAGCGGTCATCGGGCTCGATTTCGACGGCACGCTCTCCCCGATCGTGCCCGACCCCGAGGACGCCAGGATCCATCCGGACGGTCCCGCGGCGCTGGCCAGGCTCGGCGAGCTGGTCGGCGCCGTGCTGGTGGTGACCGGGCGCCCGGCCGCCGTCGCCGTCGAGTACGGCTCGCTGGAGAGGGTGCCGGGGCTGGTCGTGCTCGGCCACTACGGCCTCGAACGCTGGGAGGCGGGCACGCTCACCGCGCCGCCCGCCCACCCCGGCCTGGCCCGGGTCCGGGCCGAGCTGCCCTCGCTGGTCTCGCGGTTCGACGGGGTGAGGATCGAGGACAAGGAACGGGCGGTGGCCGTACACACGCGGCGGGCTCCCGAACCGCAGGCCGCGCTCGACGCGTTGCGCGAGCCGGTCGCCGAACTGGCGGCCGAGTCCGGGCTGGCGGTGGAGCCGGGCAAGTTCGTGCTGGAGCTGCGGCCGCCGGGGATGGACAAGGGGATGGCGCTCCGCGCCTTCCTGGAGGAGCGACAGGCGCGTTCGGTGCTGTTCGCCGGAGACGACCTGGGAGACCTGGCCGCCTTCGCGGCCGTGCGGGCGTCGGGGCTGCCCGGAGTGACGGTGTTCAGCGGATCGGCCGAGCTCGCCGTGGAGGCCGACATCGTCGTGGACGGGCCCGACGGGGTGATGGAACTGCTCGCCTCGATCGCCGATGCCATTGAACCTTAAGTCATCGGCAAGTCGGGGTGACTAGCTTCCTCGGCATGAGAAAGACCGTTTTCGCCCTTGCCACGCTGGCCGCCGCCGCGCTCGTCGCGCCGATGATCACCTCGGCCGCCTCCGCGTCGACCGCCCCTGCCTCGGCCGTCTCCGCGTCGGCGACGAAGACCCTGTCCTTCCGCGGCATGAACCTGTCGATCCCCTCCAGCTGGCGGGTGTATCGCGCCAGTGACCAGGTCAAGGTGGTGACCGGAGCGTGCGGAACGCCCTCTGCCGGTTATTTCACGCCGAAATGCGATGCCTTCTGGCTGCTCGGCCCGAAGCAGATCAAGTACGGGCACGAAGGCTTCTCGGCCTACACACCCGATCAGCCCTACTATCCCGCCAGTGACGTGCAGCCCTGCCCCTTCAACGGCAAGGACAGCCAGGTTTTTGGCAAGGCCACGGCGGCCGGCCTGCGCCAGGTGGGCCCGGGGCACAAGGCTCACTACCGATCCTGGTTCGGCCGATGCGTGAAGAACAGCAACGGTGAGCAGACCGCGACCTTCGACCAGCGTGAGTGGTACCTGCCCAAGTCCAAGATCCTCGTCGTGGACGTGTGGAACACCCCGGGCCTGGCGGACACGCTCAAGAACGCTGCCTGGAGCTGAACAGGACTCCGCCGACGGCCAGCCCGACCAGGGCCGGGACCATGAGGAACGCCTGCCGGGTGCCGAACTCGTCGGCCAGCGCGCCCAGCAGGAACGGTCCCACCCCCAGCGCGGCGCTGGCGAAGAGCGAGGCCGCGGCCGTGGCGCGCTCCGACTGCCCGTCGGCGGTCTCCAGCAGGCGTGAGAGCGCCAGCGGGAAGTGCAGCGAGACTCCGATCCCCGACAGGACCAGGCCCGCGTAGGAGGGCACGGGGTTGGTGCTCACCCAGAAGATCGCCCATCCGGCCGCGGTGAGCGCGAGCGCGCCGACGAGCAGGGACGCGGGCGGTATCCGCAGGGCCAGCCTGGCTCCTCCGAACCGTCCGACTCCCAGGCCGATCGTGAACGCGGTCAGCGCGGTCGCCGCAACGGCCGCCGACAGTCCCGTCTGGTCGGCGACCAGCTTCGCCGCCCACAGGTTGAAGGAGAACTCCAGCGCGACACAGCAGAACAGCACGGCCCCGGCCAGGTGGAACCGCCAGCCGAGCCGGGCCGCTTCCCCCGGGCCGGTCCGGATCTCGCCGCCGTCGCGCTCGGGGATCCAGACCCGGCCCATGACCACCGCGAGCAGCACGGCCAGCAGCGGGGTGATCAGCAGCGCCGCCCGCCAGCCGAGCACGCTGCGCGCCGCGAGGCTGAGGACGAACGGCGCCATGAGACCGACGGTCACGCCGACGGCGTTGGCCTCGCTGATCGCCGCCGGACCCGCCGGGCCGTGGTGCCTGCTGAGCGCGGACATGCCCGTGTAAAGGCTGATCGAGCCCATCCCGCTGGCGATGCCGTACCCGAGGAGGGTGACCGGCAGCGCGTCGCTCAGCATCACCAGCAGCATCCCGCCGCTCATGCCCGCCAGGCCCGTCCAGGTGGCGGCTCGTGGGCCGATCTTCCTGGTCAGCCAGGGGAGCGCGAGACCGGTCAGGATGCCGCCGACGGCCATCGAGGTGCCGTGCAGGCTGGCGACCGCCTGTGACACGCCCTGGTCGATGCGGAGCATCGGCAGCGCGGCGCTGAGGCTGTACAGGTAGGTGGCGAAGACGCCGAGCTGCAGGTAAACGAGCCAGGTCGCGCGATCACGGGTCAGCCGGACGGACGTGATCACGGTCACTGGTTCTCCTGAGCGGCTATGGGGAGATAGTCCTGAAAACTATCTCATGGCGCTGTAAAACTCCCCGAAGGCTCGTTGAGGGCGTCGAGCTGGTCGGAGAACCAGCGCTGCGGAGGGAGCGCGGTGGCCGCGGCGGCCAGGAGGGCACCCCGGCGGGCCCGCTCCTCCTCGGGCATGACCAGGCCCTCGTGCAGGGCCGCGGCCGTGGCCGAGACGTCGAAGGGGTTGACCGTCAGCGCGTGCTCTCCCAGCTCAGAGGCGGCGCCCGCCTCGCGGGACAGGACCAGCGCGCCGCGCGGGGACAGGATCGGGCCCTCCTTGGCCACCAGGTTCATGCCGTCGCGGATCGGATTGACCAGCAGCAGGTCGGCCAGCCGGTAGGCGGCCAGCGACCGCGCATAGTCGTCGTGCACGTTGAGGATCAACGGATCCCAGTCTTCAGTGGCGTACTCGTCTTCGATCTCCTGGGCGCAGCGCTGCACCGCCGCCGTGTATTCGCGGTATTCGGGCAGGTCGTGCCGGGACGGATAGGCGAAGGCGAGATGCGTGACCTTGCCGTGCCACTCGGGGTGGGCCGAGAGGAACTCCCGGTAGGCGGTCAGGCCCCGGACGATGTTCTTGGACAACTCGGTCCGGTCGATCCGCACGATCAGCCTGCGGTCGCCGACCTGTTCGCGGAGCGCGGCCATGTGCGACTCGACGTCGGGCTCGGACGCCCGCGCCCAGAGCGCGTCGCCGTCCACCCCGAGGGCGTGCACGCCGATCCGGGTGGTCCTGCCGGCGTGGGTGACGGTACGGCTCGCCCGGTCCACCACGGCGCCGAGCACCGTCTCGCAGCAGTCCATGAAGGCACCGGCCCAGCGCGCGGTCAGGAAACCCGCGTGGTCGGCGCCCAGGATGCCTTCGAGCAGCTCGACCCCGAAGTCGTCGGGGAGCAGGCGGAAATACTCCGGCGGCGCCCAGGGAGTGTGCGAGAAATGGGCCACCCGCAGGTCGGGTCGCTCGCCCCGCAACATGGCCGGGACCAGGGCCAGGTGGTAGTCCTGCACCATCACCTTCGCCCCGTGCGCCGCCTCCTCGGCCAGCGCCATCGCGAACGCCTCGTTGTAGGCCTGATAGGACTCC
The DNA here is from genome assembly GCF_042898655.1 of Streptosporangium sp. NPDC000396. Classification (NCBI taxonomy): domain Bacteria; kingdom Bacillati; phylum Actinomycetota; class Actinomycetes; order Streptosporangiales; family Streptosporangiaceae; genus Streptosporangium; species Streptosporangium sp. NPDC000396. Next base: position 287,674 of record NZ_JBIAZA010000010.1, on the reverse strand, counting down.
CACTCCCGGCGGAACCTGGCGCCGAACTGCGGGCTGTTGGGAGTGTCGTAAAGGAGGTGGTGGACGAACCAGAGGGTGGAGTTGGCCACCGCGTTGTAGGCCCGGTGGAAGGTCGCCGGGGGGATGTCGAGCATCCGCACCGGCCCGGTCTCGTAACCGGCGTGATCCAGCCGGCCGCCGGGCGCCAGCCGTACGGCACTGCGGTCGCCGTCGGACAGCGCGGCGCAGACCCACAGGACGTCGAGGTCCTTGGCGACCTCCGACAGGCCGGACACCAGGCCGCCGCCTCCCCTGCGCATGGTCAGGGAGCCCTCCTCCGAGAGGGTGAAAGAGACGGGGCCGCGATTCGAAGCCACCAGGATCGCGTTCATCGGGATCCCCTTGCCTAGGGTGTGTTCTGCGGTCTTTCCGCCTGGTGCGGTCGTCGGGCGACGCCCCGCGGCGTTGTCGTCATCAGCCATACGCTCCGCTACGGCTTCCTCCTCCGCCTCGCGGTGCGTCCGTCTGGCCGATCTTCGCCACGACGAAGATCTTTGAAACACACCCTGGAGACACGCTTTGCTGAAGGTTAGCCGGGACTTCATCGGCACGCCCTGGTCTTTTGGCTGGTCTTCCGGCGAGGTCCGCGAGGTCCGGCCCGGGTTCGGGCCAGGTGGAGAGCCCGGGTCTGCGCCCAGGGCAGGGGGAGGAACGCGGTGGTGCCGCCTCGGGGAGATTGCGGTGGACGTCACCAAATCCGGTCCTCGACCTTAAGATGGCGAGCGACTGTGATCGCTGATTGGGGCTCGTGATGGCGCTGGACGAGACGACCGAGGAACTGGCCCATGCGGCCGCCCAAGGTGACCACCGTGCGCTGGGTGAGCTGCTGAAGCGGATCGAACCAGACGTTCTTCGGCACTGCGGGCGCATCCTCCCCTACCGGCAGGACGCCGAGGAGGCCTGTCAGGACACCCTGCTGGCGGTGGCCCGCAACATCGGCCGCTTCGAAGGGCGGGCCCGGTTCAGCACGTGGCTGCACATCGTGACCGCCAACTGCGCCCGGACCACCTACCGCTCGCTCAAGCGGCGCGCCGCCGAGCAGAGCTCGGACGAGCTGCCGCTGCACAAACCCGATGTCGCCCGGGTGAGCGTGATCGCCGGGTCCCGGCTGGACCTGCTCGACGCGATGGAGGCGCTGGAGGCCGACAAGCCCGACCTGGCCCAGGCGCTGGTGCTGCGTGACATCTGCCAGCTCGACTACAGCGAGGTCGCCGAGCAGCTCGGCATCCCGCTCGGCACCGCAAAGTCTCGCATCCACCAGGCGCGCAAATACGTCCAGGGAGCCCTGGGCGACGCCTACGGTTTCTGACCCGGCGGGCCGGCAGGCCAGGCGGACCGGTGAACGTGCCCGTGCGGCTGCGCGGGCCGTACGCCCCGGAGGATCGCGAAACCGTCCGGAGCCCCTGTTCCGCCGTCGGGGAGCGGTCGAACCTGTCCGACAGATAACACGTTGTATCTCAAATAATGAGACGACTGGTCGGGGTGACGGCTAGGCGAGGTAGAGTGCATGAAACCTGCCTGCCAGGTTCACAACTGCATATTTGCTCATCCAGAGGGGTGGAGGGACCGGCCCTGCGAAGCCCCGGCAACCCTCCCGGTTCAAGACTCGTGATCTGACGAGGTCGGCCGGGACAGGTGCCAATTCCGGTCTGCGGCCAGGGTGGTCGCAGACGAAGATGAGGGAAAGGCCTCGCTTCATGGCGCTCGCAACCACTGAAACCACTGAAACCACCACCGCGCTCGGTCGTGTCGAGGACGGGCGCTTCGGCCCGGCCGCCGCCCTGTCCTGTCGTGAATGCGGCGCACGATCCGAACTCGGCCCCAGCTTCGCCTGTATCGAGTGTTTCGGTCCTCTTGAAATCGCCTATGAGTTCGGTCGCGTGACCCGGGAGCAGATCGCCGAAGGGCCGACCAACATCTGGCGTTACCGCTCGTTGCTGCCGGTTCCGGCGGACGTGGCCACCAAGCCCAACCTGGCGCCCGGCTGGACCAAGCTAGTCAAGGCCGACAATCTTGCCCGTGAGCTGGGCATCCGCTCGCTGCACGTGAAGGACGACTCCGGCAACCCCACACACTCCTTCAAGGACCGCGTGGTGGCCATCGCCGTCGAGGCGGCCCGCAATTTCGGCTTCCACACCCTGTCCTGCTCCTCCACCGGCAACCTGGCCGGAGCCGTGACCGCGGCCGCAGCCCGGGCCGGGCTTGACGCCTGTGTCTTCATCCCCGCCGACCTGGAGCAGGCCAAGATCGTCATGGCTTCGGTGTACGGCGGCAGGCTCGTCGGTATCGAGGGCACCTACGACGACGTGAACCGTTTCTGCTCCGAGCTCATCGGCGACGAGCTGGGTGATCAGTGGGGCTTCGTCAACGTCAACCTCAGGCCGTACTACGCCGAGGGCTCCAAGACCCTGGCCTACGAGATCGCCGAGCAGCTCGGCTGGCGGATTCCCGATCAGATCGTCATCCCGGTCGCCTCGGGGTCCCAGCTCACGAAGATCGACAAGGGCTTCAAGGAGCTGATCCAGCTCGGTCTCGTCGAGGACCGGCCGTACAAGATCTTCGCTGCCCAGGCCGAGGGCTGCGCCCCAGTCTCCGCCGCGTACAAGGCGGGACACGACGTGATCCGCCCGGTCAAGCCGGACACGATCGCCAAGTCGCTGGCGATCGGAAACCCGGCCGACGGCCCCTACGTGCTGGACATCACCCGGCGCACCGGCGGTGCCGTGGAGGACGTCACGGACGCCGAGATCGTCGACGCGATCCGCCTGCTGGCCAGGACCGAGGGCATTTTCGCCGAGACCGCGGGAGGCGTCACCGTCGGCGTGCTGCGCAAGCTGGTCGCGTCAGGGCGGCTCGACCCCGACGCCGAGACCGTGGTCCTCAACACCGGCGACGGCCTGAAGACCCTCGACGCGGTGGCGGGCGAGGCGCGTCCCACCGCGGTCATTCGCCCCTCTCTTGACGCATTCCGTGCGGTTATCGCCTAAATCCCATGAAAGGTACTGAACTATGAGCGTTTCTGTGCGGATTCCGACGATTCTCCGGACTTACACCAACGGCTCGGCCGAGGTGAGTGCGGAGGGCGACACCCTGCGTGATGTTCTGCAGAAGCTCGACGCCGACTACCCCGGGATCGGTGCCCGCATTCTCGATGAAACGGGCAAGATTCGCCGTTTTGTCAACGTCTATGTGGGGGATGAGGACGTCCGTTTTTCCGACAACCTCGACACGGCCACGCCGTCCGGCGTCCAGATCTCCATCATCCCGGCGGTGGCCGGGGGCTGATTCCCGGCGGGTCTCCCCTGTGGCGCCCGCACCGCTTCCTGCGACACCCGCACCGGCCCGGCCGTGTGCGGGTGTCGTTTTTTGTGACACCAGTTCGTATCTGCACGGGAGGCGTAATGCAATATTGGGCCAAGAGGCCACCATGGCAAAACTCTGTTGGTCGCACTGAATGTGTGCGTAAAGCGGTAGTTTGCTGATTGACTCTGTTGCCCTACGGTGTCCCACAGGTATGGTCGAGAACGATCGACGTAGGCGATGTGTCCGCCTCGGAGATTGAGGACTTCGCGAGAGGAATGGGCGGTGTCCTCAAGCCCAGTAAGAGGAGTCGGAAGTGGCGCAAGGCACCGTCAAATGGTTCAACGCGGACAAGGGCTACGGCTTCATCGCGGTAGACGGTGGTAAGGATGTGTTTGTCCATTACTCCGCGATCCTGATGGACGGCTATCGTGCGCTCGAACAGGGCCAGCGGGTCGAGTTCGAGATCACTCAAGGTCAGAAGGGTCCTCAGGCGGAATCCGTCCGGACGGTTTGACGAGGCCATTTCGTCAAATCATCGGAAAGTGCCAGTGGATCCCGTGGCAGCGCAGTCCGCGCGGATCCTCTCGCACGACGGCCCGGTCCACCGCTTCGGCCGGTGGGCCGGGCCTCCGTTTGGGACATGACCGGGCAGGTCCAGGTCAGACTCTGTCCAGGCTCGCACCGGGTTCCGCCCAGGCTTGGGTCGGGTCCCGGCGAACTTGGGCCGAGGCCGGGCAGGTTTGGGCCGGGTTCTGTCCGGGCCGAGGCCAGGTCAGCGCCGCGTCGCTTGCACTCTCCGGGGTAGAGTGCTAAACAGTTGCTTGGCACTCCCTGTCGGAGAGTGCCAACCCTGGATCGAGACGATGGGGCCCGCCGAACGGAGTCGCGGGTCCACATGCCGTCGCGGGCGTCGGCTCGATCCGGTGCAAGCCACCCTGTGTTTGGGAGGTCTAGCCGTATGGCAGCCAAGATGATCGCGTTTGACGAGGACGCCCGGCGCGGTCTCGAGCGCGGTATGAACCAGCTCGCGGACGCCGTCAAGGTGACCCTCGGCCCCAAGGGCCGTAACGTCGTTCTGGAGAAGAAGTGGGGCGCCCCCACCATCACCAACGACGGTGTCTCCATCGCCAAGGAGATCGAGCTCGAGGACCCGTGGGAGAAGATCGGGGCCGAGCTCGTCAAGGAAGTCGCCAAGAAGACCGACGACGTCGCCGGTGACGGCACCACCACCGCCACCGTGCTCGCCCAGGCTCTGGTGCGTGAGGGCCTCCGTAACGTCGCCGCGGGCGCCAACCCGATGTCCCTGAAGCGGGGCATCGAGGCCGCCGTGGAGCGCGTCTCCGAGGAACTGTCCAAGCTGGCCAAGGACGTGGAGACGAAGGCGCAGATCGCCTCCACCGCCTCCATCTCCGCGGGTGACCCGCAGATCGGCGAGATGATCGCCGAGGCGATGGACAAGGTCGGCAAGGAAGGCGTCATCACCGTCGAGGAGAGCAACACCTTCGGCCTGGAGCTTGAGCTCACCGAGGGCATGCGCTTCGACAAGGGCTACATCTCGCCCTACTTCGTGACCGACCCGGAGCGTATGGAGGCCGTCCTCGACGACCCCTACATCCTCGTCGTCAACTCCAAGATCTCCGCGAACAAGGACCTGCTCCCGGTTCTCGACAAGGTCGTGCAGGCCGGCAAGCCGCTGCTGATCATCGCCGAGGACATCGAGGGCGAGGCGCTGGCCACCCTGGTCGTCAACAAGATCCGTGGCCTGTTCCGCTCGGTCGCCGTCAAGGCTCCGGGCTTCGGTGACCGCCGCAAGGCCATGCTCGGCGACATCGGCATCCTGACCGGTGCCCAGGTCGTCAGCGAGGACCTCGGCCTCAAGCTCGAGTCCACCTCCCTGGACATGCTGGGCCGCGCCCGTCAGGTCATCGTCACCAAGGACGAGACCACCATCGTCGACGGCGCCGGTGACCCCGAGCGGATCGCCGGCCGGGTCAACGAGATCCGCGCCGAGATCGAGAACACCGACTCCGACTACGACCGCGAGAAGCTCCAGGAGCGCCTCGCCAAGCTGGCCGGCGGCGTGGCCGTCATCAAGGCCGGCGCGGCGACCGAGGTCGAGCTCAAGGAGCGCAAGCACCGCATCGAGGACGCCGTCCGCAACGCGAAGGCGGCCGTCGAGGAGGGCATCGTGCCCGGCGGTGGTGTTGCCCTGCTCCAGGCCGGCACCAAGGCGTTCGACAAGCTTGAGCTGCCCGGCGACGAGGCCACCGGTGCCGCGATCGTGCGCAAGGCTCTGGAGGAGCCGCTGAAGCAGATCGCCGTCAACGCCGGCCTTGAGGGCGGCGTCGTGGTCGAGAAGGTTCGCAACCTCAACCCGGGCGAGGGCCTGAACGCCGCCAGCGGCGAGTACGTCAACATGTTCGAGTCGGGCATCATCGACCCGGCCAAGGTGACGCGCTCGGCTCTGCAGAACGCGGCGTCCATCGCGGCGCTGTTCCTCACCACCGAGGCTGTCATCGCCGAGAAGCCTGAGAAGGCTGCTGCCGCTCCCGCCATGCCGGGCGGCGGCGACATGGACTTCTAAGTCCAGACGCTTTTACGAAAAGAGGCGACCCCGAGGTGCCGGGGCCGCCTCTTTTCGCGTTCACCGAACGTCGCACTGCCGGACTTTGCCCTTTCTCCGAGGTTCACAACCTGTAAAGAGGCCAGTCCTAAACGGGTTCTGACTAAAGGGCCTTAACCCAGCGCGACCACTGCGGCCGAGGAGCATAACCGACGGCTTCCAGCCAGAAAGCCGGCAGCGCATCGATGTCTTCGAGCCGGCCGTTTCGCGCACTCACTGTCATGGGCGGGAAAGCTAGCAGAGCTGTGCGGGGAGCTCCCGGGCGTGAAGAACGGTCAGGGAGGTGACCGCACGGGTCAGGACCACGTAGAGGCGGGCCAGGCCGCGCGGCTCGGCGTCCACGATGTCGGCCGGCTCGACCACGATGACGTGGTCGTACTCCAGACCCTTGGCCAGGGTCGCCGGGATGACCAGCAGGCGGTGCTCCTCGGCCGAGTCGGGGCTCAGCACGCGATGTTCCAGATGGGACAGGGCCTCGGACACGGCGGTGACCGAGTCGTCCGGGACGATGACGCCGATCGAGCCCTCCCGGGACAGCGCCTCCCGCGCCGCCTCACGCACCGCGCCGGCCAGGGAGCCGTCCGAGGCGGGCCGTACCGTCAGGGAACCCACACCGGGCCGGAGCGACTGGGGGACGGCCAGGTCCGGGGCGACGGAGGGCAGCAGCCTGGCGGCGTAGTCGAGGATCTCGCGGGGAACGCGGAAGCCGAGCGTGAGTTCGGTGACCGCGCCCTCCTCGAAGCCCAGGTGGGTGAGGACCTCGGTCCAGGATCGAGCGGACCAGGGGGTGGTGCCCTGCGCGAGGTCGCCCAGAACGGTCGCCGACCCGGTACGGCAGCGCCGCCCGAGGGCGCGCAGCTGCATGGCGGACAGGTCCTGGGCCTCGTCCACGACCAGGTGTCCCAGGGAGGCGGTCCGCTCGATCAGGTCGGCGAGCTCGTCCATCAGCGCGCCGTCCGCCGCCGACCACTTCGCCGAGCGGAAGGACTTGGCCGGCTTGGCCCACAGGAGCAGAGCCTGCTCGGAGGCAGTGAGATCGTCCTTCGCCGCGGCGGCGAGGAACTCGGGATCGCTGAACAGCCGATGGAGCACCTGCTGCGGGGTCAGCTTGGGCCATACCTGGTCCACGAGCTGCTTGACCGGCCTGGACCGGGCCACCGCGTCCTGCACCCGGTCGTCGGGGGACTCGCCGCGCTGCTCCATCCGGACGAGCACCATGTGGGCCAGGCGCTGGGCGAGAGCCGTACGGCCGGGGCCGTAGCGCGTGGTCCCACGCAGGGAGGCGACGATCTCACGGACCTCGTGGTCGGCCACCCGGTACCGGTTGACTCCCTTGGTGAACAGCAGGCCCTCGGCCGGCTTGACGATGTGCATCCACAGGGCGCGCCTGAGCACCGGTGCGATCCTGGCGTCGCCCTTGACGGCGCTGACCGCGGGATCCTCGGGCGCGGAGTGGTCGCCCAGGATCCCGGCGACCGTGGTCTGGTCGACCTTGACCTCGCCCAGCGCGGGGAGCACCGAGGAGATGTAGGAGAGGAAGGCCCGGTTCGGTCCGACGATCATCACGCCGGATCGGGCGAGCTTCTCACGGTGGGTGAAGAGCAGGTAGGCGGCCCGGTGCAGGCCGACGGCGGTCTTGCCGGTGCCGGGAGCCCCCTGGACGCACACGGTCCGGCCGAGTTCGGAGCGGACGATCTCGTCCTGGTCGGGCTGGATGGTCGCGACGATGTCGCGCATCGGACCGGAGCGGGGCCGCTCGATCTCCTCGGTGAGGATCTTGCTGTGCTGGAGGGTGACGCCCTGCGTGAGCGGCTCGTCCTCGTAGGCGGTCAGGTCGCCGCCGTGGTAGCCGAACCGGCGGCGGAGCGCGACGCCCATCGGGTCGGACGGGCTGGCCTGGTAGAACGCTCGCGAGACGGGAGCCCGCCAGTCGATCACCATGGGGCGGCTGCGATCGTCGTGGACGTGCCTGCGCCCGACGTAGATGGTGCCGGGAAGGTCGTCGTCCGCGGCGCGGTCGAGGCGGCCGAAGAACAGCGGGGTGCCGGCGTGGTCGGCGAGCGCCGCCACTCGCTGGTCCAGGAGCGCCTGCAAAATCTGCTGGGACACCCAGTCTCCGGCGGCGTCGGAGGAGAGGGACTGGGCGTGTTCTCGCATCGCGCGCAGCGCGGCCCTGGAGGCCGCCAGGTGCCGGCGTTCAGCGGTGAGGGTGTCGGCTGGATCGCCGGTTATGTCGGGGGCCAGTTGGTGTGCGGGCATGCGAAAGCGCCTCCCATTCGGCAAACGGAGGTGGTGGTCAGGTAGCGAATCGACTAGCGTACCGGCGGCCTTCGCACGCCTCAAAGGAATTACACGCGGACTGGGAACCGGCCGGAGCGGGTATCCCAACGGACGTGCGGATCTCCCCTGTGATACCGACTGTGGCGAGCCTCCTGCTCGCCGCGCTCTGGGGGCTGTCGGTGTTCGCGGGCTGGGGACTGGATGCCTTCTGCTCGGACGGCGCCTGCGCCGACCGGCTGGGCGGGTTCGTCCGGGTGTCCGGCCTGTTCGCCGTGGTCGCGGCCTGCTGTACGGCGGGCGCCTGGCTGGCCCCGGCGGCCCGCCGCGACGAGGGCCGTTTCATGGCCCTCATGAGTGTCGCGGTGGCCGCCTGGGTGATCGCCGAAGGGGTGGTGTTCGTGGGCGGCATGATCGTTCGGTAGCCGTCCTGGCACCCTCCGTCATTCTGCCTCAAGATACCGAAAAAGCCGGGCAAATCCGGTGAATCACACAGACCATGAGGGTATGTCGCCCAGGTGGCCGTCGCGGCCTAGCGAGGGGGTGGTGTCTTTGTCGAAAGCCTGCGGTATCTCGTGGACCTGACAACAGATGACGGCGTGTTCGCCATGTGACGTTATTCCCCGGCGAGCACGTCGTCTGCGTCAATGATGTGATACGCGTACCCCTGCTCGGCCAGGAACCGCTGCCGGTGCGCGGCGAAGTCCTGGTCGACGGTGTCGCGGCTGACCACGGAGTAGAAGCGGGCCCCGCCGCCGTCCGACTTGGGCCGGAGCACGCGCCCCAGCCGCTGGGCCTCCTCCTGCCGCGACCCGAAGGTGCCCGACACCTGAACGGCCACCGAGGCCTCCGGCAGGTCGATGGAGAAGTTCGCCACCTTGGAGACGACGAGGACCTGGATCTCCTTGTCGCGGAACGCCTGGAACAGCCGCTCCCGCTCCTTGACCTTCGTCTCGCCCTTGATCACCGGTGCGTTCAGGTGCTCGCCGAGCTCGTCCAGCTGGTCGATGTACTGGCCGATGACCAGCACCTGCTCGTCCGGATGCCGCCGGACCAGCGCCTCGGTCACCCGCGTCTTGGACGGCGTGGTCGCGCAGAACCGGTAACGCTCCTCGGAGTCGGCCATCGCGTAGGCGAGCCGCTCCTCGTCGGTCAGCGTCACCCGGACCTCGACGCAGTCGGCCGGGGCGATCCAGCCCTGGTTCTCCATCTCCTTCCACGGCGCGTCATAGCGCTTGGGGCCGATCAGGGAGAACACGTCACCCTCCCGGCCGTCCTCGCGCACGAGCGTCGCGGTGAGCCCCACCCGCCGCCGGGCCTGCAGGTCGGCGGTCATCCGGAAGATCGGGGCGGGCAGCAGGTGCACCTCGTCGTAGACGATCAGACCCCAGTCACGGGCGTCGAACAGCTCCAGGTGCCGGTAGACGCCCTGCCTGCGGGTCGTCATCACCTGGTAGGTGGCGATGGTGACCGGCCGGATCTCCTTCTTGGTGCCGGTGTATTCGCCGATCTCGTTCTCGGTCAGCGAGGTCCGCTTGATCAGCTCCTGCTTCCACTGGTGCGCCGAGACCGTGTTCGTCACCAGGATCAGCGTCGTCGCCTTGGCATGCGCCATCGCCGCCGCGCCCACGATCGTCTTGCCCGCGCCACAAGGGAGCACGACCACACCCGAGCCGCCGTGCCAGAACGCCTCGGCGGCCGCCTTCTGGTAGGTGCGCAGCTCCCAGCCGTCTTCGGCCAGGGTGATCGGGTGGTGCTCGCCGTCGACGTATCCGGCCAGGTCTTCAGCCGGCCAGCCCAGCTTGAGCAGCAGCTGCTTGATGTTGCCGCGCTCGCTCGGATGCACCGCCACGCCGTCGTCGCCCAGCCGCTCGCCCAGCAGCGGCTGGATCTTCTTGGAGCGCAGCACCTCCTCCAGCACGGCTCGGTCGGTGCTGGTCAGGACGAGCCCGTGGACGGGATGCTTCTCCAGCCGGAGCCTGCCGTACCGCGCCATGGTCTCGGCCACGTCCACCAGCAGCGCGTGTGGCACCGGGTACCGGCTGTAGGCGATCAGCGCGTCGACCACCTGCTCGGCGTCGTGCCCCGCCGCCCGCGCGTTCCACAGCGCCAGGGGGGTGACCCGGTAGGTGTGCACGTGCTCGGGCGCGCGCTCCAACTCGGCGAACGGCGCGATCGCCCTGCGGCACTCGTCGGCCCTGTCATGGTCGACTTCCAAAAGCAGGGTTTTGTCCGATTGGACGATCAGTGGCCCGTCAGTCACAGACTTCTCCCTCGTGTACGGCCGGCGAACCCATGGTCGCACTCACACGGGCGATCACCGGCTCAATCCTCGCCTGACGACCCCCGCTCCGTATGTCCAACGGAGATGAGCCTCCGGACAGTCCCGATCTCGCTCAATTGTCGAAAGCGCCGCTGGCACCCGCGACGATGAGGGCGATGATGCCCAGGATTACCAGGCCGACGTTGATGCCGACGCTGATCCAGGTCCACTTGAGCAGGTTCCTGGCGCCCCGGGGGTCGGTGTCGACCTTGCCCAGCGCGATGCCGGACAGGATGGCTCCGGCGATGCCGCCCAGGCTGACGTAGCAGGTGAAGCCCAACATGATGCTGACGACCAGTGCGACGATGGCGTGGGTTCGGACGCCGTCGTTGTTCTTTTGCGGCGCGGGACCGTAGCCGTACTGCCCGTAAGGCTCGCCGTAGCCCTGACCGTAACCGGGGTCGTAAGGCTGCCCGTAACCCTGCCCGTAGGGCTGCTCGTCATAGCTCGGCTGCTGCTGACCGTAGGGCTGCTGGCCGTACCCGGGAGCCTGGCCGGGGCCGGTCTGGCCGTACCCGGGAGCCTGGCCGGGGCCGGTCTGGCCGTACCCGGGGGTCTGGCCGGGGCCGGTGCTGTAGGGGCTCTTCCAGTCGTCCGGGTTCGTGCTGGGACCTTCGGGGTGACCGCTGCTCACTGGACCGTCTCGCTCCTGTCGAGGGGAACATCAACGGATATCACGATATTGGGCTTGTGTCGCGTGCCGTAACTAAACGCCATAGATGGGCGGCCTTGGTCGCATCTAGACAGGCGTTGCGACCCTTCCGGTGAGGAGACGCGCGGTGCTGGTCCTCCGGCATCGGCGCGCCGTAGTGCCTGATCAGTAGTGCTTGATCAGCGGTGCCTGGTCAGTTGATGTCGGCGATGCCGGTGATGCGGTGCAGGGCGAAGCGGTGCACCGCCGCCCGGGTCTCGTCGTAGGCGGTGAGATAGCCGCCTTCCATCCGGGCGGGTTCCAGGATCCGGCTGGTGGCGTTGCCCTGGGAGTCGAGGTAGCCGATCCAGACCTGGGAGCCCTGCCGGATGGCCTCGCGCAGCGCGGTGATGGTGGCGCTCGCCGGGGACCGGGGAACCTGGCCTTCGGGGGCGTCGACGGGGACCCGGCGGGACCGGCGGGCGGCGTCGCCCGCGCGCACGGCGCGGACGGCGGCCGCCACGACGTCGGCCTCCAGGCCGGTGAAGGTGGCCGTGGAACGGACGACGGGCTGGCCGTCGGTCCTGCGGACGTCGAGCTGGGTGATGATCACATCGCCGTCCAGGGACTCGGCCACCGGGGCGTAGCCCATCGCGCGCAGCGAGTCGACCAGGGTGGGCCGGGAGGTCTTGGAGGCGATCACGGTGGGGGCCAGCCGACGCAGCCGCAGCGGAAGTGCGCGCCTGTCTGCCATCACCTCGTCCAGCAGCGAGGGGTCGTCGCATCGCACGTAGGCGCTCGCCGTGCCGACGCGCATGCGGCCGTGGCGGCGGGCCACGTCGGTGATGAGGTAGCTGAGCGGCTGCGGCACGGGCGTGGCCGAGTGACGCTCCAGCATGGCCAGCATCTCGTCGGCGCCCTGCCCGGCGTCCAGAGCCCGCCGGATCGACTGCTCGCCGAAACGGTAGACCGTCGCGCCGCCGGTGGACTCCACATCGGCGGCCAGTCCCAGCCACCGCCTCAGGTCGCTCGTCAGCGGACCGGGGGCGACGGCGGTCAGGTCGGCCTGGAGGAGCACGTGGTCGAGCGGTTCCGGCAGCAGCGGGACCAGCAGCTGACCCGCCGACGCGGTCCGGCTGCCGCCCGGAAGCAGGGCCCGGCCGTGGCCCACGATCGCGCCGAGGCCGGTGATCCCGATCTGCTCGGCCTCGCGCAGCGTGAACTCCACCAGCTGGTCGCGCTGGCCGCCGCGGCGGCGGGGCTGCTCCCAGGCCAGGCGCTCGCGCACCGATTCGAGGGTGGGGGCCACGCCGGGGCCGGCGGCGGAGAGGATGCCCAGGGTCGTGGTGCGGATCTCGGCGGCGACGGGGCGGCGCAGGTCGGGGTGGAGGGCGTTGAGCAGCCGATCGCGCTCGTCGCGCTCGCCGATCACTCCCGGCACCCGGTCCATGGTGAGCCAGGTCGTGGCCAGCACCACCCAGCGGTCCTCGGTGCCCTTCACCCGCCAGCCGTCATAGGTCGGGGTGGGCAGCCAGTCGCCGTCCACCGAACCGCTCGCGGCCACCAGCCCGGCCGCGTGCGCCACCTCGATGATCAGCCCCGCCACCCACTCGGGCACGTCCAGCAGGCTCGCGGCCCGCTTGAGGTCGCGCACGGCCAGGCCGCCGCTGCGCAGCACACCGGGAGGGTCGACGCTCCACCTCTCGCACAGCTCCTCCACCGCCCGGGTGAACGTGAACGCCTGCCCCGCGGCCGTGCGGTCGGAGAGCTCCTGGGCGCGCTCGGGGCCGTCGAGCGCGGGCGGGACGGGAGAGAGGTCCTGGTGGATGCGGCCGTCGCGCAGGAACAGGCCGACCTCGCGCGGCAGGACGACGGTCTCCTCCCCGGTGGCGCCCAGCAGAGCGCGGGAGAGAAGCTGCTCGATCGGCGACTGGGCGGTGGCGGCCCGCACCTCCCTGCGCGCGTTGGGCACCCGGCCGCTGGCGGGCCCCCAGGCCAGCTCGTTGAGCGCGGACCGGGCCTGCGGGGAGACATCCTGGATCAGCCGCCCGACGGTCTCCGGGTCGCCGAGCAGCTCGGCGAGGGCCTCCTTGGTGTCGCCTTCGCCGCCGACGTCATGGATCAGCTCGGCCAGCCGCTCCGCGGGATGGTGCCTGAACAGCTCCTCCGCCGGCGGGCCGAGCCCCGCGGGGGCCTCCAGGACCTCCCGCACGCCGGGGGCCAGCGCCAGGGCACTGTCGGGCCCGTAGACCAGGGCCAGGGTTCGCAGCCGCTCGACCGTCTCCTTGAGCGCGCCCTGGAACGGCGAGCCGGCCGCTCCGGGCAGCGCGCGGGCCATCTGGGTGCGCAGCGGTTTGTAGCCGATCGGCTCGGGGAGCACGGCCAGCGTCTCCACGACCGAGAGCGTGAACCGGTCGAGCCGATCGAGCACGCGGCCGATCGCCGACGGGCTGCTCGCCCGCGCGGCCAGCCCCTCGAGGTGTGCCGGGACCGGGGTGATGAGCTCGGGGCGCACGGTGACGAGGGCCCGCAACTGGTCGTCGCTCCGGCCGCGCAGCCACGTGGTGAACTCCGTGCTCATTCCGTCAATGGTAGGAGGCCTTACCGACAAAGCGCGGTCCGGGCAAAGGCCGCATTTACCCGACCGGCCATGAGCAGGGCCTCCGCCGGCTCATCCGATCGCCTGTACGGCCGGCCGAGGGAGCAGCCCGAGCGCCAGGCGCACCCAGGAGGCGACGAAACGATCACGCTCCGCGCGCCCCGGTGGCTCGCCCACGGTCTCCTGGAACAGCCTGTAGTGAACCACCGCACCGCCGAGCACGGCGCCGATCGCGGGCCAGTCGAGCTCGGCCTCGGCGTATTCGGGCTGGGCCCGGAACCACATGGTGATCGCGTCGAACATGGGCTGCAGCAGCCCCTCGCGCACGATCGCCACCAACTCGGGGAACTGGCTCAGGTCGCGGAAGAAGACGCGCGTCAGCTCGCTCTCCTCGCGGACCTTGGCCAGTCCCGCCCTGCACAGGTGCGCCAGGCGCTCTTCGAGATCGACCGAGGCGTCGACGGTGCTCATCTCGGCCAGGGTCTCGGCGATCTGCGCCCTGGTCCGGGTGGCGTGCTCGTTCATCGCCGCGGCCAGCACCTCGTACTTGGACTTGAAGTGCCGGTAGAGCCCCCCGGCGCCCGGCGACAGCCCCGAGGCGGCCTCGATCTCGGCCACCGAGGTTGCCGAATAGCCCCGTTCGGCGAACAGGCGCAGGGCCTCGTCGATGATCCGCTCGCGCGTCGATCTGGTCATTTCTCTGCCGATACCTCCCCCATGACCCTATCCAGCGCCGAACCTGTCGGCTTTCGGCACGCCGGATCGAGCCCGAGACGGGTACGGATCCGGCCGGGCGGGCGGCGTGGGTGAGGATCCGGCCATGAGGTGGTCTCCAAGCCACCCGGATGTGGCCGTTCCCCTTCCCAAGGGTTCCACAGCAGGTGGCGTGGCGTACAGCGACCCGGGATTACCCATGTCCGGATGTATTTGGCATGCTTCGAGGGGCATGTGGAGTGTGCCCTTCTTGATGTTCTCCGGGATCTGTCCGGGGTCCGATGGCGGCGGATCCCGGCCGGGCTGCCCCTTCCCCAGTGAAAGGAACCGAACAGATTCCGATGAACACCACTCCTGCCCGCCCCGAAGACGGAAGCATCCTGGCGAGATTCCGTGAAGCGGATGAGGAGCGGTGAACGACCGGATGAACTCGGTGGGATTCGACCTGGACATGACGCTCGCGGACACGCGGGCCGGCATCGCGGCCGTCTACGACGAGCTGGCGCTGCGCACTGGCGTGTTCATCGACAGCGCCGCCGTGGTGGCCAGGCTGGGGCCGCCGCTGGAGTGGGAGCTGGCCAACTGGTTGCCCCCGGAGGAGATCCCGGAGGCCGTCGCCGTCTTCCGGTCGCTGTACCCCTCGCTCGCCGTTCCGGCCACCACGCTCATGCCCGGCGCGCGCGAGGCCGTCGAGGCCGTACGGCGGGGCGGCGGCAGGGTCATCGTGGTGACCGGGAAGAATCTCCGTGACGCGGTGCGAACGGTCGAGTTCCTGGGCCTCGACGTGGACGAGGTCGCCGGATCCGTCTTCGGGGCCGACAAGGGCCCGGCTCTCGCGAGTTTCGGCGCGGCCGCCTATGTTGGAGATCATGTCGCCGACATCGAGGCGGCGCGAGCGGGAGGCACCGTCAGCGTGGCGGTGGCGACAGGCCTTTACCCGGCGGGAGAGCTGCATGATCACGGAGCCGATGTGGTGCTCGGAGATCTGACAGAGTTCGCCGGGTGGTTCGACGGTTGGCGAGCCTCGGCCGCACTCGTGTAATTCAGGCCTGATTAGCACTCGTGTAATTCAGGCCTGATTAGACGGTCGCTCTGAGCCTTCGCTGGGCATAACCTACATCCATTCCTTTTCACGACAGTCTGAACGAGGTCACCCCTGTGCCGAGTGGCAAGGTCAAGTGGTACGACGCCGACAAGGGTTTCGGCTTCCTCACCCGCGACGACGGCGGTGAGGTCTTCGTGCATTCTTCCGCGCTGCCGGGCGGCGTGGGCTCTCTCAAGCCGGGTCAGAAGGTCGAGTTCGGCGTGGCCGAAGGGCGCCGCGGCCAGCAGGCGCTCTCGGTCCGCGTGATCGACCAGCCGCCCACGCTCACCAAGAGCGTCAAGCCGAAGGGCAAGCGCAAGAAGCCCGACGAGATGGTCGTCATCGTGGAAGACCTGATCAAGCTCCTGGACGCGGTCTCCACGTCCTACCAGAAGGGCAAGCACCCCGAGGCCGCGCACGCCAAGAAGATCGCCGCTGTGCTCCGGGCCGTGGCCGACGACCTGGACGAGTGACCTGACGCCTCGCGGCTCAGCCGTGAGGATTGGTCAGCGGTTTGGTCCGCTTCTCCGTCGGGGAATCGTCCCGCCGCACGACCGCGGTCGTCGTTCCGGCGGGCTTGGGCCTGGGCGTCTCCCACGGGGCGGGGGAGGCGGTGTCCGGAGCGGAGGAGGGAGCGTCGGGGGTCGAGGACGGGGAAGGGGCGCCGGAGGCCGAGGACCGGGCGTCCGCACCGGCTGCTCGGGCGGCCTCGACCTTGGCGTCCCTCGCCCGCGTTCGCCGGCCTCGCCGTACCAGCAGCCAGCCGAGCGAGCCTCCCAGCACCGCGGCCATCACCGCGAGCCCGGCGGACCCTCCGGCGAACAGCGACAGCAGCAGCCCGACCAGCCCGCCGAGCACCCACGCGATCTGCAGGAACGCCTCCACCACGCCGAAGGTGGACGAGCGCACCTCCTCGCCGATCTCGCGCTGCACGATCGCGTCCAGCGCGAGTTTGCCCAGGCCCTGGGCGAACGCGGCCACCAGCGCGACGGCCACCGCGGTCCACAGGTTGAACACGATCGCCGCCACCACGGTGACCGCGGCCGTCAGGGCGAGGGTGACCAGCACGATGAGCTGCGGGGAGTGGCTGCGCACCCAGGAGGCCACGGCCGCTCCGGCCAGGCCGCCGACGCCGGCGGCCACGGCCAGCACGCCGATCGTGACCGTCGGGGCGAGGCCGGGCAGTTTCCTGTCCTGGACAAGAAAGAGCAGGTAGAAGAGCAGGAACCCGGAGTGGAGGCGGATGGCGACGTTGGCCTTCATCGCCTCGGCGACCACCGGGCCCACGTTCAGCAGGGTGCGCCAGCGGTGCGACCGCTCCTCGTCCTCCTCCAGCTCCTCAAGATCGGGAGAGTCCACGTGACGCGGGAGCCGTACCGCCAGGACGCCTTCCAGCAGGAAGAGCACCGTCGCCCCGCGTAACACCCATTCGGCGCCGAGCCAGGCGCTGATGCCCGCCCCGGCCGGAACCGCGAAACCGGCCGTCACCAGGGCGAACAGGGCGACCCTCGCGTTGGCCGTGACCAGCGCGATGTCGGCGGGCAGCACGTTCGGCATGATCGCCGCACGGGAGACGTTGTAGGCCTTCGACAGCACCAGCACGGCCAGAGCCGCGGGGAAGATGGTGAACTCGTCGTCCGAGACGATCGCCGCCGCCATCGCGAAGCACAGCAGGCCACGGCCGAACAGGGTGCCCGCCATGACGAAGCGCCGGCCCGAGCGGAACCGGTCGAGAACCGGGCCGACGAACGGCGCCACCACCACGAAGGGGATCATCGTGATCAGCAGGTAGAGCGCGACCTGACCCCGGGCCTCGTTCACCGGGAGCTTGAACAGCGTTCCGGCCAGGGCGGCGGTGACCAGCGCGTCGCCCGCGCTGTGCGCGGCGGTCAGCTCGATCAACTGCCCCAGCCCCGTACGGCCCGCGCCCTGGGCGTAGGTGAGCCGGCGCGCGCTCCTGCCCACCCATCGGGTCCCGCTCGCCGCGCCGCGACCGGCGCGCATGACTCCCCGCCCCGTGCTTTTACCGGCGCGGACGGTCGCCCGGCCCGCTCCGGAGGCAGAGCGGCCGATCAGGCGACAGGTCTCGCCCGCTGCCTTCTGCGCCCGTTCCCACCCATTTGCCACGCATCCAGTCTTACCCGATTGCATCATCTCCAAGGCTGAGGCCCAAGCACCCCAACCTTCACAGATCGTGATTTTCAGTCCCGTTGACAGGTGAGACGTCCGGTGCGGTGGGCGACTCCTCATGTCATGCGCCCGTACCGGTGTCGTTCGCTCCGGGCATGGGTGAGAATGAACTGTGAGTCAGCGCAACGAGCTAGGCAGGAAGCACAGCGACCGTCGGGTTGCGAGACCGCTGGAGGAGGACTCGTGAGCCGCACCCGAGCCCGCACCCCCGCTCTCGACCAGGCCTGCGTCGCCGCCGTCGACCTGGCCCGTTCCGCGATCGAGGAGACCGTCAAGCCCGACGAGGTGGGTGAGCACCTCGGGGTCGAGAGCGAGGGCGAGCGGGTCGTCACCCATCACTTCGCCTGCCTCGATCGCGCCTACCGAGGGTGGCGCTGGGCCGTCACCGTCGCCCGGGCCTCCCGGGCGCGCAACGTGACGGTCAGTGAGGTCGTGCTCTTGCCCGGCTCGGGCGCGCTGCTGCCGCCCGAGTGGGTGCCGTGGAGCGAGCGGCTGCGCCCCGGGGACCTGGGTGTGGGCGACCTGCTGCCCACCGCCGAAGACGACGATCGGCTCGCGCCCGCGTTCACCGGGGCCGACGAACCCGACCAGCAGCTGATTCTTGAGCAGGGCCTCGGCCGGGCACGGGTGCTCTCCCCGATCGGCCGTGACCGCGCCGTGCGCCGCTGGCACTCCGGTGACTCCGGCCCTCACACCCCTCTCGCGCACGCCGCTCCCGCGCAGTGCTCCACCTGCGGCTTCTACTGGCTGCTGGCCGGTGCGCTGGGCGCCGGGTTCGGCGTCTGCACCAACGAGTACGCCCCCGACGACGGCCGCGTGGTCGCCGCCGACCACGGCTGCGGCGCGCATTCCGAGGCCGCCGTCCTGCCGCCCCAGGTCGAGCCGACCTCGCCCATCCTCGACGACCTCGCCTACGATCTCGCCGAAGACTCCGCCGAGGCGGATCTGGCCGGTTCCGTGGACGACGCCGCCGCCGAGCCACTGGGTCACTCCTGATCCGACGCTGGTCTCGCAGGCCGCCGGACCACCTCTGGTCCGGTCACCTGCCGTGCGACGTGATCTGTGGGGCCCCTGACCTTTGGACTCATCGCCTTGACTGACATTTTCGGAACTGATCGACTGCGCTCCGCCGTGCTCGCGGCATGGACGGCTTCGCCCGCGCGTTTCCGCGAGGACGCCAACGCAGAGGAGGACTTCGCACTCGGCGGCTATCGCGACCGGCTGATCGTCGAGCTCGCCCAGAACGCCGCCGACGCCGCGCTCCGCGCCGGGGTGCCCGGCCGGCTGCGGCTGTCGCTGCGCGAAGGGGTGCTGTCGGCCGCCAACACCGGAGCCCCGATCGACGCCGCCGGGATCGAGGGCGTGTCGACGCTGCGCGCGTCCGCCAAACGCGACGAGTCCGGTGCGGCGGGCCGCTTCGGCGTCGGCTTCGCGGCCGTGGTGTCGGTCTGCGACGAGCCGGTGATCGGTTCGCTCGGGTCCGGGGTCGTCCGCTGGTCCCGCGACCAGACCGTCGCGCTGGTGGCCGCCGAGCCCGTGCTGGCCAAGGAGCTCGCCGAGCGCGGCGGGCACGTGCCGCTGCTGCGCCTGCCGTTCCCCGCCGGTCCGGTGGAGGTTCCGAGCGGATTCGACACGCTCGTACGGCTGCCGCTGCGTGACAGGGCGGCCGAAGACGCCGTCCGGCGGATGCTGGAGGAGACCAGTCCCGCGCTGCTGCTCGGCCTGCCCGCGCTCAGGTCGATCGAGATAGACGTGGACGGCGAGGTCAGGACGGTCCTGCCCGACGGCTGGCACGTGGTCTCGGCTTCCGGGCAGTTCTCCCCGGAGCAGGTGACCGAGCTGTTCGCCGACCGGCCGACCGAGGAGCGGGCCCGGCCGTACTGGCTGGTCCGCTGGGCCGTACCCGTCGACGGGCCGGCCGGCGACGCTTCGGACGGCGCGCAGGACGGCCCGCGAATCGGCGCGCAGGACGGTTCGCGAAGCGGGGCGCAAAGTGGTTCCCAAAGCGGCTCGCGGGGCGGTGAGCCCAGGCCGCTGCCCGCGCAGGTGCCGCCCGTGGTGCACGCGCCGACGCCGAGCGACGAGCAACTTGACCTGCCCGCGCTGCTGATCGCCTCGTTCCCGATGGCCACCGACCGGCGGCACGTGGCCATGGGCCCGCTGACCGACTTCCTGGTCGAGCGCGCCGCCGACGCCTACGTCGAACTGCTCGCCGGGCTGCCCCGCACGCCCAAGCTGCTCGATCTGGTCCCCGGTCTGATGGGCAAGGGCGAGCTCGACGCCCAGGTGCGCCGGGCCATTCTGCGCAGGCTTCCCGACACGCCGCTGCTTCCCGCCCTCTCCCCGCCCGCCGACGCCGAAGGGTCGCCCGCCGGACGACCCGCCGACGGCGAGGACCTGGTCGTGGCCGGACGGCAGGCGTCCGTGGTGGAGGCTCCGGGCGAGCTGCTGGAGAAGGTCGCCGACATGGTGCCCGGCCTGCTGCCCGCCGGATGGCCGTCCAGGCACCCCGCGATCGTCACTCTCGGCGTCAGGCGAGTGGAGCTCGCCGACGTCGTGGACATGCTCTCCGGCGACGTCGTCAAGGACAGGGATCCGGCCTGGTGGCGGTCACTGTACGAGGTGCTGCCCGCCGACGACCCCGAGTCTCTCGGCGCGCTGCCGGTGCCGCTGGCCGACGGCCGCCTGGTCCGGGGACCGCGCGGCACGCTGCTGCTGACCGACGGCTCCACGCTGGACCCGGCCGTGCTCGCCCCGCTCGGGCTGCGCGTCGTTCACACGGACGCCGCCCACCCGCTGCTGCTGCGGCTCGGCGCGGGAGAGGCGACGCCCCGGACGGTCCTGGAAGACCCGCTGACCCGCGCCGCCGTCGCGGAGTCGCTCGACAGCGCCGACTCGGAGCCGGTGGCTCAGGCGGTGCTCGCGCTGGTGGAGGCCGCCGGGCTGGCCGTCGGCGAGGCTCCGTGGCTTGCCGACCTGGCGCTGCGCGGTGCCGACGGTGAGCTGTATCCGGCGGGCGAGCTGCTGCTGGCCGACGGATCGCTGGCCGGGCTGCTGGACCAGGAGACGCACTTCGGCACGGCCGCGCCCGAGCTGGTGGAGCGCTACGGCTCGCGGGTGCTGGCCGCGGCCGGAGTGCTCGACGGTTTCGCCGTGGTGAACGACACCGACGTCATGATCGACCCGGACGAGTGCGACCACGACCTCGACCGCGAGGACGAGTGGCTGGAGGCCGTTCTCGACCTGCTGCCCGAGATGGACGTGCCGCCGATCACCAGGGAGTTCTCCGCCATCCGCGACCTGGAGTACGTCGCGGACTGGCCGTCGGCCCTCGCCCTCCTGTCGCGCCCGCCGCTCCGCTCGGTCCTGCACCCGTTGCGGGTTCTGGTGGCGGGTGAGGTCGTGGAGGTGCCGTCCTACACGGCGTGGTGGCTGTCCACCCACCCGGTGCTCGGTGGAAAACGCCCCACGGAGCTGCGGCTCCCGAGCGCCGACCCGCTGCTGTTCGGCCTGTACGGCGACGCCCCCGGCGGCGTCGACGAGGCCGCGCTGGCGATGATCGGCGTCCGGACCACCCTGCCCGACCTGCTCGCCTCGCACGGCGGTCCCGACGAGCTTCTCGAACTGCTGGCCGACCCCTCCATCGAGGTGGACCGGGCACAGCTCCGGGCTCTGTGGGTGGCCCTGGCCGCCGTCGCGCCCGCCCGCGTCGCGCCACCGCGCGCGGTCCGCGCCGTCCTCGGCGGTGAGATCGTCGTCGCCGAGGCCGAGGGCGGCCGTCTGCTGTCCGGCGGCACCGGTGCCGAGGGCGAGCTGGGCGAGCCGGTCGTGGTCGAGGCGCCGGACCTGCTTCCGCTGGTCGCCGACCGGCCGCTGATCCTGGCCCCGTTCGACCTGGCCGAGGCGCTGTCGGAGTTGCTCGACCTGCCGCTGGCCGGGGAGGAGTTCGCCGGTGAGGTGACCTCTGCCGGTGAGGTCCGGGAGGTTCCGCCCGCCGTACGGTCGCTGCTGCCGGGTGCGCCCGCGACCTACATGGAGCACGAGAAACTGCTCGTGGACGGCGTCCCCACCACCTGGCGGTTCTTCGAGGGCACGGTGCACGCCACGGGCGTGGAGGGCCTGGCGCGTGGGCTCGCGTGGGCGTCGGGCCAGTGGGGTGACCGGCTCGCGGTCGCCGCGCTGCTGCGCGATCCGGCCGCGGTGCCGCTGCTGCTCGCCGAGGCGGACCTGGACAGCTGGACCGCCTCGACCGACTAGGGTCTGCTTCCGGCCGGCCCTGCTCTCGCGTTTCCTCGCGCGCCGGGGTCAGCGCAGGCGGGGCTGGTGTCCCTCTTCCGTCGCGTCGGGCGGCGGGGGAGGGACGGGCGGGATCGCCGTGATGGGCTCGACCGGTTCCTCGTCGGGGGACGGCGGGCCTCGGCGGTCACGGCGCCGGACGTACCAGAGGCCGAACAGGCCGCCGCAGATGCCCGACACGCAGGTCCAGATCCACCAGCGGTGCTCCGGGCCCGGTTGCACGATCAGGAGCACGACCAGGGCGACCGCCCACAGGCCCGTGCCCACGAGGATCGTGGCCGAGTCGCTGGTCTTCAACGGCTGGAGATCCGGGGGGCGAGGCTGGTTCACGTGGTCCAGCGTAGGCGACGGGGTCTCACCGGTGGCAAAACGCCCCCTGTGAGAGCGCGGATCGATCTCGAAAGCATCACCATCGTGACCCAAGTCTTCCGATGGCGGGTGCTCGCTGTCACCCTGCGTGCGTGAGCGACAGGAAAACCAACCATATAAGTGCACTTGACCGTTTCTTTCACGTCACGGACCGTGGTTCTTCGGTAAGCCGGGAAGTCCGTGGTGGGTTCGTCACCTTTTTCACGATGGCCTACATCGTCGTGCTCAACCCCTTGATCATCGCCACGGTCAAGGACGCGGAGGGCCAGTTCATCGGCGACGGGAGCACGCCGAACATCCCGCTGGTCGCGGCCGGCACCGCGTTCGTGGCCGGGCTGCTGAGCATCCTGATGGGCGTCATCGGCAAGGTCCCGTTCGCGATGGCCGCCGGGCTGGGACTCAACGCCTTCGTCGCTTTCGGCATCGCCTCGCAGATGTCGTGGGAGTCGGCCATGGGCCTGGTCTTCATCGAAGGCGTGATCATCGCTCTTCTGGTGCTGACCGGATTCCGGACGGCGGTGTTCAACGCCATCCCGTCCCAGCTCAAGACCGCGATCAGCGTCGGCATCGGCCTGTTCATCGCCCTGATCGGCTTCGTGGACGCCGGTTTTGTCCGCAAGGCGCCCGCCGTGCCGCTGGAACTCGGCATCGGCGGCAACCTGACCAGCTGGCCGATCCTCGTCTTCGTGGTCGGCCTGCTGACGGTCGCCCTGCTGGTGGCCCGCAAGGTGAAGGGCGCCATCCTCATCGGCATCGTCGCCACCACGGTCCTCGCGATCGTCGTCGAGGCCGTGACCAAGGTCGGCGGCCCGGGGACGCCGGACAAGCCCAACCCCTCAGGCTTCCGGCTCGTCGTCCCGGAGATGCCCAAGGAGATCTTCGGGTTCCAGAACCCGCTGGTGCTGTTCAGGGAGTTCGACCCGGTCGGCGCCTTCAGTTCCGTCTCGGTCCTCATGGCCCTGCTGTTCGTCTTCACCCTGCTGATCACCGACTTCTTCGACACGATGGGCACGATCGTGGGCGTCGGCGCCCAGGCCGGTCTGATCAAGGAGGACGGCTCCCTGCCCAAGACCCGTGAGATCCTCCTCGTCGACTCCATCGGCGCGGCGGTCGGCGGCGCGGGCTCCGTCTCGTCCAACACGACCTACATCGAGTCGGCCGCGGGCGTCGGGGAAGGCGCGCGCACCGGCCTGGCCAGCGTCGTCACCGGCGTGCTCTTCCTCCTGGCCATCTTCGTCTCGCCGCTGGTCGCCGTCGTCCCCTACGAGGCCGCCGCCCCCGCGCTCGTCATCGTCGGCTTCCTGATGATGACCGCGATCCGCGAGATCGACTTCTCCGACTACGAGATCGCCATCCCGGCGTTCCTCACGATCGTGCTCATGCCGTTCAGCTACTCCATCGCCAACGGCATCGGCGCGGGGTTCGTTAGCTTTGTCCTGATCAAGCTCGTCAAGGGCAAGGCGCGCGAGGTTCACACCCTCATGTGGGTGGTCGCCGCCCTGTTCGTCGTCTACTTCGCCCTCGGCCCGATCAAGATCCTCCTCGGCCTCGCCTGAGGACCAAGCCGAAGGCCGTCATGATGACCACTGCGTCGGTCATCATGACGGCCTTCTCCGTGTCCGGACCTCCCGCGAAGCCCAGTGGCGTCGCCGTGGTGGTCAGCTGTCCGGCCCGGCGGCGTTTTCGCTGAGGGACTCTGCCTGGGGTCGCAGGCTGGTCACGACGGTCGCGGCGTAGCTCCCGGCGAGCGCGATCCAGCAGATCACAAGGATCACGGCATGGATGTTCTTGAGGTCGCTCATCATGGGCCGCCCGGTGCCGGGGTCGGCCGGGAGGGGACGTACCAGCCCGAGCGGATCCTCAAGGACGGTGAACGAATCTGACGGGTTCCCGTCCGTGCGGGCCGCCTCCCGCCGGGCTTGCGTGAACTCGCTTCCGATCATCGCTCCACCGGCCACCGGGTCGCCGTCCGGCCCTACGAGCTCCAGGAAGACCGTGCAGGTATACGGGCCGAGGGCGGCGTCCTGGCCGGTGGCCGACCTGCCGCACCGGTCGGTCGTGTCCGCGACGGTGGCCTCGACCGGTCGGCCCAGCACGCTCAGATACAGGGCGTGAAGGGGCTGCACTCCGCCGAGAAAGATGGCGGCACCGAGGACGAACTGCGCCAGCGCCGTGGTGACGACCCACCGGGTCCGGCCGCTCAGGGTCAACAGCAGCAGGATCGGTGTCGCCAGCAGGCCGAAGAAAAAGGCCATGAACATCAGGTAGGGGAAGAATCCGCCGTCGTTCCTGCTGATGGTCAGTGGCGCCACCAGGTCGCAGACGAGGCACGCCAGAAGCGGGATCAGGTGTTTCGGCTTCGGTTTCCAACGCCCCATGCCGCCCTCCCTGGGCCATTGTCGATCACATCGATGGTGCCATCACCGGACGATCGGGGGAATACTTCGCGCTCCAGCCCTGAATCGCCGTGCTCCGCAGCCGTGAACCGCCGCAATTTGCGTAGGGGGTACCGATGCCGGGCCCTCTCCGCCGCCGCATCGTGAACGCATGAGCACCGGACAGAGAGTGATCTGCCGGTTGGTCGCAGGGCGATTGGTCACAGGGAGAGGAAACGATGGGCAGGAACATGTCCTGGGCGTCCGGCGGGACGCGCACCAGAGCATTGGGAATGGTCGCCGTGGGGTGCCTGGCGTCAGCGCTGCTCGGCACCACGACGGCCTCGGCCGAAACCGAGACCGCCGGTGCGCGGCGGGCGGGCGCGGGGTCCTCGCCCGACACCTGCGCGTCCGGGTACGTCTGGCGCGGAGCCAGGGCCAGCGACCACGTCTGCGTCACCCCGGCCACCCGCGACCGTACGGCCGGCGAGAACGCCGGCGTCTGGCACGAGTGCACCACCGGCTTCGTCTGGCGGGAGGCGTACCCGGGCGACCACAGATGCGTGGTTCCGGACTCCCGCAGCCAGGCCCGCAGCGACAACGCGAACGCGCCCTACCGGCTCGCCTGGGTGATCATGACCAGGCGGAACCACTCGGCCCCGCCGCCCACCTGCGAGGGGAACGCCTGCTCCCACAGCAACGAGTCGCCGTACCAGACGGTGGGCATGCGGGGTTACTACCTGACTCCCGGCGCCCAGGTGACCGTCCGGATCGTCCGCTCCGCCGACGGGCGGGTCATGTGGTCCGGCAACACCACGGCGCAGGCCGGTGGGAAGGGGCCGGGCGGGAACTACTCGATCGACACCGAGCGCACCGTTTGCCAGGGGGGCCTGTTCGCTCCTCCGCTCGACGCGTACGTGCAGGCACGGGAGAACGGCGGCGCGTGGTCACCTCGCGTGCCGATCGCCTGGCGCCTGTGCTCCAGACTCTGACGACTCCGCCGCTGTCCTGTCCGCAGAAACCGCTCCACGGGAAAGGAAGCCTTGTGCACGCTATGAATCGTGGCCCGCTTTTACTGGCCGCATCCACTCTGCTGGCGACGGTGGTCACCGCATCCCCGGCCGCGGCGGAAACCGTCCGCTACTACGAGGTCGTCGTCGAGCACAGCGGCAAGTGCCTGGACGTTCAGGACGCCAGCCGCGCCCACGGCGCCGACGTCATCCAGGGAAAGTGCTTGGACGGATACAACCAGCAGTGGTCTCTGGTGCCGGTCGGAGGCGGCTACTACAAGCTCGTCGCCCGGCACAGTGGCAAGTGCCTGGACGTTCAGGACGCCAGTCCCGCTCACGGTGCCAACGTCCTACAGGCGACCTGCTCGAACGAATATGACTACAACCAGCAGTGGAGGATGCGCTCTGTCTCCGGCCCGAAATGGCCCGGCACCGGTACTCCCTTCCAGCTGCGGGCCCGGCACAGCGACAGGTGTCTGGACGTTCAGGATGCCAGCTACGCCCACGGTGCCAACGTCCTGCAGGCGACCTGCTCGAACGGGGCCAATCAGCGCTGGCGCCTCCGAACCCCCTGAGGTCGCCGCTCACGGTGCGTCGGGCCCGGCCGAGGGGGGAGGGTCCGGCGGGTCCGACCCGAGGGCCTTCAGCCTGCGGGCCAGACCGGCCCGATCGCTGACGCCGAGCTTGTGGTAGACGCGGTTCAGGTGGCTGGAGACCGTCCGTATGGAGATGAACCGCTGGCCGGCGATCTGGCGGTTGGTCAGGCCACCGGCCGCCAGCTGGGCGATCTCCCACTCGCTCGCCGTCAGCCGGGGAGCGGACAGCTGCGCCAGGGCGGGCGTGTGCGCTCCTTGGCAGCGGGTCGCGAGGTCATGGGCCCGTCCCGCCGAGGCCCGCGCGTTACGCTCGCGCCCCTCGGCGATGTGGGCGAGGGACGCCTGGGCGGCGGCCTCGGCGGCATAGAGGATCACCCCGAACCTCTCGAAATCCGCCGACACCTCATCCAATGCCTTCCCGGTGCGGGCCGCCGCGTGCCTGGCGCAGAGCACGACCAGCTCGCCGTCGACCAGCTCGACGAGTCCGGCTAGCCGGTCGGCGACCCGCCTGGCCGCGCCCAGCCGTACCACGTCGTGCAGCGCGAACATCTGCCAGACGCGCAACCCGTGCCGCTCGGCGTCGTCTGCGGCGGCCAGCGCGCACTCGACGGCGCCCTGCACGTCTCCCGCGAGCGCCGTCATCCACGTCCGGGCCAGCAGCAGCGGGAAACCGACCGCCATGAACGAAAGGAGCGGCGCCGATTCCTCGTCGCCGGGGAACGCCTTCCGGGCCGCCTCCAGGTCGCCGGTCAGGGCCGCCGCGTGCGCGAGCTCACCCCGGCACGGGGCGGTGGTCACCAGCGGGATCACATCCCAGCATTCGACGCTGTCGGCGCCCCACCGCCGGGCGTCCTGGACCTGGCCGCGGAGCCGGTGGACGGCACCGAGAATGGCGCTGGAGGTGGCCCTGGCGAGCGGCGCCGAGCCGAACTCGCCTTCGAGGGCCAGCCGTTCGGCGGCGGCGGCCTCGGCGGAGTCGAGAGCTCCGGTGAACAGGTGGGCCATGCAGATCCCGTCGGCCAGGAAGTGCTCGACGAACGGTGCCTGGTCCCGCCAGGCGTCGACATCGGAGAGCGTGCCGGTCATCAGGGCCAGCGCTTCCCGCACCCGCCCGCGCATGAGGAGGATCCAGGACGAGACCGCGGACAACATTGCGGTGAGCCGGACTTCCGGCACCCCCAGCTCGCGTGCCCGGTCGAGGTCGTGCTCGGCCTCCCGCAGGCGCCCGGCGTACACGTGGAACGCCGCACTGAACGACA
The DNA here is from genome assembly GCF_042898655.1 of Streptosporangium sp. NPDC000396. Lineage (NCBI taxonomy): Bacteria > Bacillati > Actinomycetota > Actinomycetes > Streptosporangiales > Streptosporangiaceae > Streptosporangium > Streptosporangium sp. NPDC000396. The sequence goes on along the minus strand of NZ_JBIAZA010000010.1, from coordinate 259,986 downwards.
GGATGTCCTGTAGCAGGGCGGGGACGGCGGTCGCCGCCGTCGCGTCGGCCAGCACCCGGAACGCCTCGGCCTCCCGCCCCAGGCCCCAGATCAGGTTCCAGGCGCGCGCGATGCGATGCATGACGAGCTCGTGCTCGGCCGTGATCAGCCCCTCGGCGCGGGAGAGCACCGCCTCGGCCTCCGCGGCCTGGCCGGTGAAGAACAGCATCGGTCCCAGCACCCCGGCCACGGCCGCGCCGCCACCGGCGTCCAGGGCGGCTCGCCCGAGCCGGATCGCCAGGTCCAGGTCCCACGCCGCCCACGAGGCCAGGCAGGCCTCCATCAGAAGGGCGGGGTCGGCGGCCCCCTCACCGTCGAGCTGCCAGACGGCGACCCGGACGAGGTCGCCACGACGCCGCATACCGGTCGCCTGCGCGGCCTCGGCGAGCCGGCGCAGCAGGGAGCGGGTCCGGAAGGGGCCCATCGCGCCGCGGACCGCCTCACCGTAGAGCGGGTGCGCGAGCCGTACCACGAGGCGGTCCCTCTCCCCGTCGGTGGTGATGAGCTGCCTGGCCTCGGCCCGGTCGACGGACGAGGAGGGGACGAGGCGCGTCAGGATGTCCGCGTCGAGGGGCTCGCCGAGGGCGACGAGCTCCAGCACCTCGCGCTCCGCGTCGTCGACGTCGCCGAGCCGGGTCTCGATGAGTTCTCTGAGCCGGGAGGAGACGAGGAGTTCACCCTGCCACTGCCAGACGCCCTGGGACGATCTGCGAAGACGTCCCTGTTCCTGTCCGGTCAGGACGAGCTCGCGCAGGAACAGGACGTTGCCCTGGGCGGCGGTGTGCAGGCGCTGCGTGGTCCACAGGGCGGGCTGCCCGCCGAGCGCCCGCGACAGCAGGAGCCGCGTCTCCTGAGAGGACAGGGGAGCGAGCTCCAGCCGGGACATCAGGTCGTTCTTCCACAGCGCCATGATCGGGTCGGGTGAAGGCTCGCCGCTGCGGACGGTGGCCAGCAGTCTCGCCCGGCCGTGCACGACCAGGTGGTGCACCAGGGCCGCCGAGGTCGCGTCCAGCAGGTGGGCGTCGTCGACGTGGAGCAGCATGCCGTCCGGTGCGACGGCGTCGGCGGCCCAGCGCAGCAGGTTGCCCCGTCCTCCGACGGGAAGCCGGGCGGGAAGCATGTGGGCGAACGCCCCGAGCGGGATGGCGGTCCCGGCGCTGGTCCCGCACACGTGGACGACGGGCAACCCGGTGATCTCCTTGAGCGCCTCGGTGACCAGACGGGTCTTACCCACCCCCGCCGGTCCGGCGACCACGAGCCCGCTGCCCCGAAGGCTCGCCGCGCGTACGCGGTCGAGTTCCGATGCTCGCGCGACGAACGGCCACAAGCCTCGCATGGGCTTAATATACGGACGGTTCAGATGATCGTCCGATCATTTCATCACGGTTCGATTCGGACTACCGCGAAGCCCTGTCCTGGCTGAGCCGTGAAGCGGAGGTCGTCGACACGACCGGAATCCCGCCTTCGCGGGTCGCCCGGATCGTCGCGGCCGGAGCCGGGGTGGAAACCGCGGGCGTCGAGTAGCCGCTGTCGGTATGGCGGAAGCTCGGATTCGGCCCTGGAACAGCCCTGAATCGTCCGGCGCGTCGCCCTTGATCCCGTCACGGCCTCGCTGGACCCGTCCTGGGTTCTTTCTTGCCGAAATCGCCTTACGGAAAGCCTTTATTCGCCTACTCCAGGTGACAGAAAGGAATGGATATACACTGGTAGTTGGTCGTATATATGGAGGTCGCCTGTGGCGAAGATCCTGGTGGATGTCGATGAGGAGATGCTGGCCGCGGCCCAGCTCCTCCTTGGCACCAAGACCAAGAAGGACACGGTCAACCTGGCGCTCGCGGAGGTCGTCGCGCGAGTGACCAGGTTGAAGGCTCTGGAGGAGGGGGTTGAGCTCTTCGCGGAAGGCGAGTTCGACTCCTTGCTGGACAAGCGCAACTACCGGTCCGTCCCGGAAGGGCATGATCCGATTCCGCGTAAGGAAGATGATCCGGCTCCGGGTGAGGAAGACCACGAGGATGGCCGGAGGGCCGCATGAGTGCCTTCGGCACGCACCTCGCCGACACCTCGGCGGTGGTGCGCATCTATCGGGACGCCGAAGTCCGCGAGCACTGGAGCCAGCATGTCGTCTCCGGGCTCATCTCGATCTGTCCGGTCGTCGAGTTGGAGATGCTTCGCGCCGCCGAAGGTAAGGTGGCGCGCGAGCGGCTTGACGAGGTGCTCTCGGGAACCTATGGCTGGGTGCCGATGCCGGACGACGCCTTCCATCGGGCCCGCGAACTCCAGGACACCCTGGCGGCGTCCTCCAGCCATCAGGGGCCGAGTGCCGTGGATCTTCTGATCGCGGTGACGGCACGGCACCACGGGCTCAAGGTGCTCCACTATGACCGGGACTTCGCGACGATCGCGAAGGCCGCAGACATCGAGGTCGAATGGGTCGCCCAGCCGGGTTCGGCGAACTGAGGGTTTCCCGGCTGAGGCGCCCCTGCGAGGTCCTGCCTGCGGGGGCGCTTCGCTGGGGCCGGTGTTCCCCCGGGTGTCCGGCACGTCGGTCGGCTCCCGCCAAGAAAATCTCCCCCGAAGGGAATGCGTTGCGATCGTATTTAGTTAGCAAAGGTAATGACTCATGCTAACGAACTACCCCAAGAAGGACCCCGCCGCGAGCCTGCGAAGCGACGCCGGTCTGGCCTCGGCGCTGCGCGTGTCGCTGGCGCGGCTGAACAGGCGCCTGCGCAGGCAGGCCGCAGTGCACTCGCTGACTCCCACCCAGCTCGCGACGCTCGCCGCCGTGGAACGGCATTCCGGGATAACCCCCGGCGAATTGGCCGAGCTAGAGAAGGTGCAACCGCCCTCGATGACGCGCGTGATCGCCGCGTTGGACGAGCGGGGGCTGGTGTCGCGTACCCCGCACCCGACCGACCGGCGTCAGGTGACCGTGAGCGTGACCGAGCAAGGAACAACGCTGCTGAAGGAGGAGCGCCGCCGCAAGGAGGCGTGGCTGACACAGCGGTTGAAGGAGCTGACACCCGAGGAGAAGGCGGTGCTCCGTCAGGCGGCTCCGATCCTGGAGAAGCTCAGCCGGATCTAGCCGAGCCTGAGGAACCCGGGGCCTCGGCGACCCTTCAGGACGCCGAGGCACATGCCGTACCCGGTGGGAAGCCGGGCCGGTGGGCAAGGGCACGAGGGCGGATCGCGCACGCCGTACCCGGTGGGAAGCCGGGCCGATGGGCGAGGCTGCGGCGGCTGAGGATTTCACGGGCCGCGGCCGCGAGGGAGCTGCAGGCCGTCGAGACCGCGACCGCGCAGGTCGTGCCGGAGACGCGGGGCGGGATGTTCCGGTCGCTGCGCAACCACAACTACCGGCTGTTCGCGATCGGCGGGGTGGTCTCCAACGTCGGCGGATGGATGCAGCGCACCGCGCAGGACTGGCTGGTGCTGGACCTGACGCACGGCAGTGCCGCCGCGCTGGGCCTGACCACCGCGCTGCAGTTCCTGCCGCTGTTGCTGTTCGGACTCTGGGGCGGCATGCTCGCCGACCGCTATCCCAAGCGGCCGCTGCTGATCGTCGCCCAGTCGCTCATGGGCGTGCTGGCGCTGACCATGGGCGTGCTCACCGTGACCGGGGCCGCGCAGGCCTGGCACGTCTACGTGATGGCCTTCGTTCTCGGTCTCATCGCGTGTGTCGAAGTGCCGACCCGGCAGTCGTTCGTGGTCGAGATGGTCGGCCGCCACGACCTGGCCAACGCCATCGCGCTGAACGCCTCCAGCTTCAACCTGGCCCGCGTGGTCGGTCCGGCCCTCGCGGGCGTGCTGATCTACGCTCTCGACGGCACGGGCCCGATCTTCCTGATCAACGCGCTGTCGTTCCTCGCCGTGCTCGGTGGCCTGGCGCTGATGCGCGCCTCGGAGCTGACCACCCCCGACCCGGTTCCCAGGGCCAAGGGCCAGCTCCGTGAGGGGCTGCGCTATGTGCTGGAGCGGCCGGACCTGCTGCTGCCGATACTGCTGATCGCCTTCGTGTCGATGTTCGCGCAGTCGTTCTCGATGTCCATCGTGCTGATGGCCCGTCATGTCTTCGGCGCGGGCGCGTCCTCCTTCGGAGTGGCCTCCAGCATGTTCGCGGTGGGTGCGCTGGGCGGCGCGCTCATGGCGGCCCGGCGGGTACGGCCCAGCCGCAAGCTCCTGATCGGCGGCGCGGCGTCGTTCGGCCTGTTACAGATCGCCACCGGTCTGGCTCCGTGGTATCCGCTCTACCTGCTCTTCCTCATCCCCGCCGGTGTAGCGCTGATCTCGGTCAACACGGCCGCCAACACCAGCGTGCAGCTGGCCTCCTCGCCGGAGATGCGCGGCCGGGTGATGGGCATCTACGTGCTGGTGTTCACCGGGGGCGCTCCGGTCGGCGCGCCGCTGCTCGGCTGGATCTCCGAGCTGGGCGGCCCCCGCGTGGGAGTCGTGATGGGAGGGGCGCTCACCCTGGTCGGCGTCGGCGCGGCGATAATGCTGACCAGGTTGGTCGGCAGGAGGTCGAATGCGGCTGTTCGTGGGGTTGCTGCCGCCGCAGCGCACGCGTGACGAGCTCCTGCGCGCTCTCGAACCCCACCGTGCCGCATGGTCCGAGCTCCGCTGGCTGGATTCGGAGAACTGGCACGTGACGCTGTCGTTTCTGGGAGAGGTGCCGGAGCGGGTCATGCCCGAGCTGGAGACGAGGCTCGCTCGCGCCGCGTCACGCTACGCGCCGATGACGCTGTCGTTCACGGGTGCGGGTGCCTTTCCCTCGGCTCGCCGGGCGCGGGTCTTCTGGACCGGCCTGGACGGCCCCCGCCCCGAACTCGTCCGCCTGGCGGACTCGCTGGGGGCGGGGGCGCAGCGCGCGGGAGCCGTACAGGCCGACCGGCGGCGGTTCCGGCCGCACCTGACTCTCGCCAGGTCCCGTGCGGAGACAGATGTGCACCGCCTGATCGAGGCTTTCGGACCGTTCGCCGGAACCGCCTGGGAGGCGGGAGCCGTACACCTGGTGAGAAGCCATCTCGGAGCCGCTGTCCGTTACGAGACGATCGCGGAGTATCCCCTCGCGGCAGCGGCACCCGGTGGGCGGAGCTAAGCTCCAGAACGTGGATCGTCCCCGTCGCTGGCTCCTGCCCACGGTGCTCGCACTGCTCGTGCTGCTCGTGGTGATCGGCGCCCTAGTCTCTTAGCCGCTACCAGGCGTATTCCTCGGGAGCCGTCCTGAACCCGGGGAAGATCTCGTCGAGGCGCGCCAGGGCGGCCTCGTCAAGAGTGATCTCCAGGGCCTTGGTGGCGCCGTCGAGCTGGTCGATCGTGCGCGGGCCGATGATCGGCGCGGTGACGACCCTCTGGTGGAGCAGCCAGGCCAGGGAGACGTTCGCCGGGTCCTCGCCGAGCTCGTCGCAGAACGCCTCGTAGCGCTCGATCTTGTCGCGGTGCTTGTTCAGCTCATTGATCATGTTCTCCGAGGCGGAGCGACCCTTGTCGATCTTCCGGAGGACGCCGCCGAGCAGGCCGCCCGCGAGCGGGCTCCAGGGGATCAGACCGACGCCGTAGTCTTCGCAGGCGGGGATGACCTCAAGCTCGGCCGCCCGGACGATCAGGTTGTAGTGGGACTGCTCGGAGACCAGGCCGAGGGTGTTGCGGCGCCGGGCGGTCTCCTGGGCCTTGGCGATGTGCCAGCCCGCGAAGTTGGACGACCCGACATACAGGATCTTGCCCTGCTGCTTGAGGATGTCCATGGCCTCCCAGAACTCGTCGAACGGGGTGTCCCGGTCGACATGGTGGGCCTGGTAGAGGTCGATGTAGTCGGTCTGCATGCGCTTCAGCGACGCCTCGGCCGCGCGGCGGATGTTGAGCGCCGACAGACGGCCCTCGTTGGGCCAGTCGCCCATGTCGCCGTAGAGTTTCGTGGCGATGACCGTCTTCTCGCGGCGGCCGTCGCCCTTGGCGAACCATCGCCCGATGATGTTCTCGGTGATGCCCTCGCCCTTCTTCCAGCCGTAGACGTTGGCCGTGTCGAAGAAGTTGATTCCCAGCTCGTGGGCGCGGTCCATGATCGCGAAGGAGTCTTCCTCCGAGGTCACGGGGCCGAAGTTCATCGTGCCCAGGCAGAGGCGGCTGACCTTCAGGCCGGTACGGCCAAGCTGTGTGTAATCCATGGGGTTCAGACTAAGGACCTGGAGTGCGCTCCAGGCGAGCCCGAATCCAGGGCGTATCGGTTAGGCCACCCGCCGATGGCCGACGCCCTCTTCGACAACGCCACAATGATCCTTGACGCGGACGAGAAACTTCCGCGGCGCCTGCGGGCCCTGCTGTCAGGGCATGATGGCTGAATGGGGAGCAGAGCGGGGAACGCTGTGATTCGTGTGCTCGCGGCGGCCGGGCTGGCCGGAGCGGTGGTGTTCGCCGGGCCGGTGGCCTGGGCGGACGGAGATCAGCCTCTCTTCACCTTCAAGGACAGGCGAATCACCGAGTCGAGCGGGCTGGCGGTCTCCCCGACACACGAGAACGTCTACTACACCCACAACGACAGCTCCGCCGGACCGGTCTTCTTCGCGGTCGGGTCCAACGGGCGGACCCGCGCGACATTCACCCTGCGGGGGGCGGCGGCCCGTGACTGGGAGGGCATGGCCGCATCCAAGGACCCGCAGACCGGGCAGGGGGTGCTCTGGTTCGCCGACATCGGCGACAACTTCGACGGGGCCTGGCCCGACGTCTCGGTCTACAAGGTGAAGGAGCCCACCGCGCTGCGCGACGCCACCCTGCCCGCCGTGCGCTACCGGTTCCGCTACGAGGACGGCGGGCACAACGCCGAGGGCGTCATGGTCAACCCCCGCACCGGGCGGCTCTACATCGTGAGCAAGGAGTTCTCCGGCTCGGTCTACGCGGCCCCGAAGCAGCTGCGCACCGACAGGGTCAACGTGCTTCGCAAGGTCGGCTCCGCGCCCATCATGGCCACCGACGCCGCATACGCCCCGGACGGATCCAGCTTCGTGATCCGGACCTACTTCTCCGCCACGGTCTATCGGGCTCCGGGGGAGCAGATCGCCCGGATGTCGATGCCGCAACTGGACCAGGCCGAGTCGATCACCTACACGCCCGACGGCAAGGCGTTGCTGACCGGTAGCGAGGGAGTCGGCAGCCCGGTCTACCAGGTGCCGCTGCCCGACAGGGTCCTGCGGGAGACGGCCCCGAAGCCCGCCCCCACCCCGACGACCCGCACCAGCGACGCCGCGCTTGTGGCCGACGCGAAGACGAAGGAGGACGCCGGGGTGCCGCCTTCGACCATGGCCCTCTGGCTGGTGGCCGCCGTGGGCGCCACGGGCATCATCACCTTCATCGCCCGCCGTACCCGTTAGGGCATATCTGGCCGCGATCGAGCTCTCACCGCAAGCGAACGGAAACCTGCATCGGGCATTCTTCGTACCATGCACGATCAAAGCCCGCCGAACGGCCCGCGTCGTCCCCCAGGGGTGAGCTGCCCGGAATGCGGCGAGCCCATCGCGAGGAAGCACGATCGTTGCCCGCGCTGCGGGCTGCCGCTCCGTGGTCCGGTGGCGACCGACCTGTGGCAGCTCGACATGGCACTGGCCGGGCTGCGGGCCCGAGAGGCGGAGCTGCTGGCCCGGCGCGACCAGCTGCTCGGCTTGCTTCGTTCGGAAAGGGACCGCCTGGCCGGAAGCGATCCGGGCGTACGGCAGGCGGCCGAGGGCGATCCAGACGCGCGGTGGGTAGCCGAGGGCGGTTCGGGCGCGCGGCAGGCGGCCGGAATCGGCTCCGGCGTACGGCCGGTGGCCGGGAGCGGCCTGGGAGTACGGCAGGCGGCCGGAACCGGCCCTGGGCCGGCGCAGGCGGAGCTTCCCGCCCCGGCCGCGCCGCGGAGGGACTTCTCGCCCAAGGCCGTGCAGAACCTGCTTCTCGTGCTCGGCGGCCTGCTGCTGGTCGTCGCGGCCATCGTGTTCACGGTGGTCAGCTGGGGGCACATCGGCATCGGCGGGCGGGCCGCGATCCTCTCCGGGATCACCCTGGCGACCCTTGCCGTGCCGAAGCTCCTGGTGAGGCGGGACCTCATCGCCACCGCCGAGACCATCGCGATGCTCGGCGTCGCCCTGCTCTTCCTGGACGGCTACGCCGCCCGGCGGGTCGGCATCGCCGGAGCCGACGGCATCGCCGGGCTCGACTACGCCGCCCTGCTGTTCGGCCTGGTCGCGCTCATCATGGCGGGATACTCACGGCTGATCCCGCTGAGACTGCCGCTACCGGTGGCGATCGTGCTCGCCCAGCTCCCGCTTCCGCTGCTCGCCCTGAGCGAGACCGCGTCCTGGATCACCGCCGCCCTGGCGGCGACGGCCGCGGCCGACGCCGCCTTCCTGATGCTCGCTCGTGGGAAGAGACCCGTCACGGTGTCCGTCGACGGGAAACCGGAACCCGCGACGGTGTCGGCTGGTGAGCCGGATCCTGTGGTGGTGTCGGCTGGTGAGCCGGATCCCGTGGCGATATCGGGTGGTGAGCCCGATCCTGCGGCGGTGTCGGGTGGTGGCGAGCCGGAGGAGAACGCGGCGGCATCACACCGATCCGGGGCGGGCACGTCCGAGGCAGGGGCGGGCGATGTCCGGCCGGTGGGCGCCGCACCTGGAGTCCGAGCGACCCTGTGGGCCTGTTTCGGTGTGGTGTGGACGCTGGGGGTGGGCTGTGGATTCCTGAACTCCGCTCTGGGGCTGACGGGCTCGTTCCCCGCCGAGGATCTGATGACCAGCTCCGTCAAGGGCGCGCTGCTGGTCGTGCTGGCCATGATCGGGGCGGTCATGGCACCGCGAGTGGGGTTGCTCAGGTTCTTGACCGCCGGATCGGTGTTCGCGCTGACCGCCGGTCTGGCGGCGCCTGTCTGGCCGCTGCTCCCGTTCGAGTGGTGGGCCGTTCCGTACACCGCCGCGGCGCTGGTCGCCGGGGCGGCCGCGCTGTACCTGCCCGGTCTGAACGACCCGCGGGTCCGATCGGCCGGTGCCGTCTCCGCCGGGATCCTGGCCGCGATCACCGCGGTCCCGTTCCTGCCCGCGGTGGTCTTCATCCTGTACACCCCGTTCGGGCGGCTGGACGATGTCTGGCCGGAGGTCTACGGTTCTGTCGGCCGTTCCTTCCCCGCGATCCCGGTCGTACTCGGGTTGCTGGCGGCCGCCGCGGCGGCGACGGCCCGCCGGGGGCGTTCCCGGCAGGACCGCCAAGACCACCAAGACTGGCAAGACCAGGACCACCAAGACCAGCGGGACCGGCGGGACCGGCAGGCGCGCGTGGCCGTGCGCATGGGGCTCACCGCCCTGGCCCTCGGCACGCTCACCGTGGCCGTCGCCCCTGCCGCCTTCGGCTGGAGCTACCCGGCGGACCTCGCGGTCCTGCTGATCCTGGCCGCCGTGCTCGTGGCCTGCCTGTCCCCGGTCAGGTGGTCGTTGTGGGCGGGAGCCCTCACGGTCGCGGCCGTGGCGGTGACCGCGATGGCCGTGGCCACCGCGCTCGCCGGGCGAGTCCCCACATACGTGGCGCTTGCCGTCCTGCTGGCCGTGTGGGGCCTGGCGTCGTTCACCGCACGGGTGCCATGGGCAGCGGCGACCGCTCTGGTCACCGCGGTGCTGTCGGCGACCGGCCTGATCTGGGCGGTGGCCGTCGGGACACGATGGCAGCCGGTGGGCGACGGGTTGTCACTGGCCCTGGCGATCGGTGCGGTGCTGGCCGGTCTGCTGGCGCCGCGCTGGTCCGCCGGGCGAGCGGGTGCCGTGTCCGCTGACGGATCTGCCGTGCAAGCGGACGCCGCATCTGCCGGTGGGCCCGCCGTACGAGCGGACGCCGCATCTGCCGGTGGGTCTCCTCCAGCGGGCGCCACGCCCGCTGATGGGGCTGCTGTGCCGATGGATACCGCGTCCACGGTCAAGGCGGTCGTGGATCCCCGGTGGACGGCCGGGCTGGTGCTGAGCGCCGTGCTCGCCGCGCTCGCGGTGCTTCCCGTGCACTCCGCCGTCGCCGCGATCTCCGGTTTCTACCGCCCGCTCGCCCTGCCGTGGACGCCCCTGGGCGACCCCGTCGGCCACCACCCCCTCTTCGTCGTGATCACTGTTCTCGTAGCGGCCTCCGCGGTGCTGGTCTCCTGGCAGGCCGCCGGGCGCAAGGGCATGATCAGGGCCGGGCTGACGGCCTGGCCGGTGGTGCTGGTGGCTCTGCCGATCTCGGTCGGCCTGCTGTACGGGGTGGAGGTGGGGTGGTTCGTCGCGGGTCTCGGCCCGTTGGCGTGGATGGCCGCGCGGAGCCGTACGAACTGGGCGTTCGGTGGGGCGGCGGCGCTGTGGACGGCCTCGATCGCGATCTCCTGGGCGCTCATGAGCAAGCCCGCCACGTTGATCGTGCTGCCGGTGGTGGCGGCGGTCGCGGTGGCGACCGCGTCCCTCGGGCGGATACGAGCCGTACGGGCCGGTGGGGCGGGGCTGGCGACGCTGCTCACCGGTGCGGAGGCGCTGGCCGCCGGGCTGGCGCTGGAGTGGCCGGTACGGCACGCGGCGTTCGGCGTGCTCGCCGTGGCCTGTCTGGCGGCGGCCGTGGCGGGCAGGTTCAGGCGTTCGGTGTTCGCGATCGGTGTGGAGGCGGCCGGATACGTCCTGGCCGTCGTGGGCCTGCTGCTCGGTTCCGGTGACCTGCCGTCGGCCAGCCTGGCCTGCGCGGTCGCCGGTGTGCTGATGGCCGGGACGGCGCTGCGGCCCGACCGCCGGTGGGCCGGATATGTGGGGACGGGGTTGCTGCTGGCGGCTTCCTGGCTGCGGCTGCTCGCCTCCGACATCACCGTGGTCGAGGCCTACACGGTGCCGTTCTCGCTCGTTCTGCTCGCGTTCGGCTGGTGGCGGGCGCGGAGCCGGGAGGTCTCCTCCTGGGTCTCCTACGGCTCCGGACTCGCCTCCAGCCTGTTGCCCAGTCTGATCGCGGTGCTCACGGGGTCGGGCTGGCTGCGGCCGCTGCTGCTCGGCGTGATCGCACTGGCCGTACTGCTGGCGGGGGCGCGCTTCCGGCTCCAGGCTCCGGCGCTGCTCGGCGGCCTCACCCTGGCGGTCGTCGCCCTGCACGAGCTGGCGCCGTGGATCAGGCAGGTCGTCATGACGGTGCCGCGATGGGTGCCGATGGCGATGGGCGGGTTGCTGCTCGTCGTGATCGGCGCGACTTATGAGGCGCGGCTGAAGGACGTGCGCCGCCTGCGGACGGTCATCGGCCGGATGCGCTGATCTTGCCCGGCCGTACGAGACCCGTACGGGATGAGCCGATCTCGCCCGGCCGTACGAGATGAGCCCGGTCGTACAAGATGAAACGTCACAAGGTGAAGCGCCCCTCTTCTCCTTTGCGGAGGGTTGCCGTTACCTTTCGAGCATGCGCGTTCTGGTGACCGGGGCATCCGGCTTCGTCAGGAAGGTCGGCGGGCTGCTCGGAAGGAGCACGCCGTGAACATCGGGATCGTCGGAGCGGGGATCGTCGGCCTGGCGGTGGCCAGGGAGGTGGCGCGGACCCGCGGTGCCAACGTGACCGTCCTCGACAAGGAGGATCACGTCGGAGCCCATCAGACCGGGCACAACAGCGGCGTCGTCCACGCGGGGATCTACTACCAGCCGGGCTCGCTCAAGGCCCGGCTCTGCCGGGAGGGCGTGGCTCTGCTCAGGCAATACTGCGCTGAGCATCGCATCCCCTACGAGGAGGTCGGCAAGCTCGTCATCGCCTCCACCGCGGCCGAGCGGCCGGGTCTGCGGAAGATCGCCGAGCGCGCCCATGCCAACGGGGTCCCCGGCATCGCCGAGCTGGACGCGCTGGCGCTGCGCGAGATCGAGCCGCACGCTGTCGGGGTGGCCGCCGTGCACTCCCCGCACACCGCGATCGTCGACTTCCCCGCCGTCGCCCGCCGCCTGGCCCGCGACGTGGAGGAGACGGGTGGGTCGGTGCTGCTCTCTCATCCGGTCCGCGCGCTGCGGGAGACCGCGAGCGGGGTGGACGTGCTGGCCGGGCAGCGGAAGCTGAGCTTCGACCGGTTGATCGTCTGCGCCGGGCTGGGCACCGACAACGTCGCCCGGATGGCCGGAGCCGCCGGAGACGTGCGGATCGTCCCCTTCCGGGGGGAGTACTACGCGCTGGCCGGCGCGGCGAAGGATCTGGTGCGCGGGCTGATCTACCCGGTTCCCGATCCTCGCTATCCGTTCCTCGGCGTGCACCTGACCCGCAGGATCGACGGAGAGGTCCTGGTCGGCCCCAACGCGGTCATGGCTCTGGCCCTGGAGGGCTACTCCTGGCGTGACGTCGATCTGGCCGACCTACGCCGGATCCTGGCCTGGAAGGGCACCCGTCGGCTGGCCGCCAAGCACTGGCGGACCGGGGTGAGGGAGGTGCTCGGCTCGATGACCAAGAGGTCCTTCCTGGCGGACGCGCGCCGCTACGTGCCCGCGCTCACCAGGGCCGACCTCGTCAGGACCGCGGGCGGAGTGCGGGCTCAGGCCGTTGCGGGCGACGGCGGCATGCTGGACGACTTCGCGATCGACGTGCACGGACGGATCACTTTGGTGAGGAACGCCCCTTCGCCGGCGGCGACGTCCAGCCTTGCGATCGCAAGGCATATCGTGGGGATAACCTCTGTATTGACCACTTAACTCCTTTCTCTCTGGGCGCGTGAAGATAATCCTGTGACCGACTCACCCGAAGCCCGTCTCCTGATCGTCGAGGACGAGCCCAACATTCTCGAACTGCTGGCCGCAAGCCTGCGATTCGCCGGATTCGGGGTGAACACGGCAGGCAATGGAATGGACGCCGTCGCCGCGGTCCAGCGCCATCGCCCGGACCTCATCGTCCTCGACGTCATGCTGCCCGACATGGACGGGTTCGATGTCGTGCGGCGCCTGCGCGGCGGCGGCACCGACACGCCCGTGCTCTTCCTCACCGCGCGTGACGCCATCGAGGACAAGATCCGGGGGCTGACGGTGGGCGGGGACGACTACGTGACCAAGCCGTTCAGCCTGGAGGAGGTCGTGGCCCGGATCCGGGCGGTGCTCCGCCGTACCGGCACGGGAGACCTTCTCGCCCGCCCGCCCCGGCTCACCTTCGCCGACATCGAACTCGACGAGGAGAGCCACGAGGTGTGGCGCAAGGGTAAGGCGGTGGCGCTGTCGCCGACGGAGTTCAAGCTTCTGCGTTACTTCATGGCGAACGCCGGGCGAGTGCTGTCCAAGGCCCAGATTCTCGATCACGTTTGGGACTACGACTTCCGGGGCGATGTCGGGATCGTGGAATCCTACGTCTCCGTGCTCCGCCGGAAGATCGACAACACCGACCCCCGGCTGATCCACACCCTGCGCGGAGTCGGCTACGTGCTGCGCCATCCACCTACCCGATGATGATCAAGAGCACCCCGCTGCGGGTGAAACTGATCGCGATCATTCTGGTTCTGCTGGCCATCGCGCTCACGCTCATCGGCATCGGCAGTGTCTCGATCATGCGTGGTTACCTGATCGACCGTGTCGACAGCCAGATAGGCCTGATCGCCGAGGGCGCGCTGCGCCGCATGCACCGCGGCAACTTCACATTGATCGGCAAACCGCTGCCGGCCGACATGAAGCTGGAGCTCCGCGACCCGAAGGGGGCGATCATCCTCTCGGCCAGCGGCGCCGACGTGGAGGGCAAGCCCAGCCCGCATGTGCCCGCCGGGCAGGGGATCGAGCCGTTCCACAGCGCCGAATGGCGGGTTCGCATGATCCCGGTGCAGGACGGCAAGAGCCTCGTCCTGGCCGTGGATCTGGCCGAGGTCCGCCAGATCGTCGGCCAGCTCGCCCTGGTGGAACTGCTCGGCGGCGGCGGGCTGATGCTGGCACTCGCCGGAGCGGGCGTGATGATCATACGGAAGAGCCTGCGTCCGCTGGAGGAGATCGAGCGCACCGCCCAGGCCATCGCCGCCGGAGACCTGAGCCGACGCGTCGCCAACGCCGACCCGAGCACCGAGGTGGGCCGCCTCGGCCAGTCGTTGAACAGCATGCTCTCCCAGATCGAGACCGCATTCCGGGCCAGATCGGAATCCGAGACGGCCGCCCGGCGGTCCGAGGAGCGCATGCGCAGGTTCGTCGCCGACGCCTCTCATGAGCTTCGCACGCCGCTGACCTCGATCCGCGGCTTCGCCGAGTTCTACCGGCAGGCGCCCGACATCGACGCCGCGCCCCTGCTGCGCCGGGTGGAATCCGAAGCGGTCCGGATGGGCCTGCTGGTGGACGACCTGCTGATGCTCGCCAGGATGGACCAGCAGCGGCCGATGGTCATGCGTCCGGTGGACCTGCTCGCCATCGCCGCCGACACCGTCCACGACGCCCGCATCCTCGCCCCCAGCCGCGAGATCACCCTCTCGGTGGACGGCGCCGCGCTCATCGTCTCCGGCGACGAGGTACGGCTCCGCCAGGTCGTGGGCAACCTGATGACGAACGCGCTCACCCACACGCCCGACGGCACCCCCGTGCGGGTGACGCTCTATGCCCGGAACGGCATGGCGGTCATCGAGGTGACCGACGAAGGCCCGGGTCTCACCGCAGAGCAGCGCGAGCGCGTCTTCGAGCGGTTCTACCGCGTCGACTCCGCCCGCGGCCGCCGCGCGCCCGAGGACGGCGGCAGCGGTCTCGGCCTGGCCATCGTGGCCACCATGATCGAGGCCCACGGCGGCGCGGTCACCGTGGAGTCCTGCCTGGGAAAGGGCTCCACGTTCCGGGTCAGCCTTCCGCTCGCCGCCGAATCCGGCTGATGCCGCCGAACCCGGCAAGCGGGGGAGAGCTCAGGCTGTTGACGGAGACTTTCCGGCGGTGTGATCAAAGCGTATGACGCCCGAAACTGACTCGGTTCTCAGGAAATCTTCAGCCGGACCTGAGCTGCACTCCAGGAGGGTGAGCAAGCCTCGTGTTGTGCTGGACAGAGTCGAGGCCAGGCTGCTGATCGTGGACGACGAGCCGAACATCCGCGAGTTGCTCTCGGCCAGCCTGCGCAGGTTCGGGTTCGAGGTGATGACCGCGGCGGACGGGCGGGAGGCCATGCACTTCGCCGAGCGGATCCGCCCGGACCTCGTCGTGCTGGACGTCATGCTGCCCGACATGGACGGGTTCACGGTGGCGGGGCGGCTGCGGGAGATGAACGGGCAGATGCCGGTGGTCTTCCTGACCGCGCGGGACGCGACCGACGACAAGGTCGCCGGCCTGCGCGTGGCCGACGACTACGTGACCAAGCCGTTCAGCCTGGAGGAGGTCGTGGCCCGGATCCGGGCGGTGCTCCGCCGTACCAGGGGAGACCTCGACCTCCCGTCCCGCCTGCAGGTCGGCGACCTGGAGCTGGACGAGGAGGCGCACCAGGTGTGGCGGTCCGGCAGGCCGGTACGGCTGTCGCCCACCGAGTTCAAGCTGCTGCACTATTTCATGGTCAACACCGGCCGGGCACTGTCCAAGGCGCAGATCCTCGATCATGTCTGGAACTACGACTTCGGGGGCGACGCCGGGGTCGTCGAGTCCTACGTCTCCTATCTGCGCCGGAAGATCGACATGGTCGAGCCGCGGCTCATCCACACCCTGCGCGGAGTGGGTTACGTCCTGCGACCGCCACGGGGTGATTGAACTTTCAGCGAACATTCAGCTTGGACTGACCGGACCTTGAGCTTCGCTTGCTCCAATGGGCAACGCGTGACCCCCGATCACCCCGTGATCACGCGGTGGGTTCAGGCTCGTCTCCAGCTGCGGGGGAGACGAGTCCGGTACAACCCTCCACGTGAAGCTCGGGGGAAGGCCCCATCGCTCTACCGAGTTCGCCCCCGTAACCCGGTCGAGCGGTGGGGCAAAATCACGTCTAGGGCCCTTCCTGACGGGAAGGATCGGTCCTATGGGTGGGAACGACGGGCTGCTCGAGGCGCTGCGGGAGTTGCGACGCCGCCTCGACCTCGACCTGCTGCCCCTCGCGATCGGTGACGTCGAGACCGACCGCCGGGCGTTGCGCGAGCTGACCGGCCAGCTCGACGACTACCTGATCCCCCGCCTGAGCGCGATCGACGCCCCGCTGCTGGCCGTCGTCGGCGGTTCCACCGGGGCGGGCAAGTCGACCCTGGTGAACTCCCTGGTCGGCGCCGACGTCTCCGTCCCGGGCGTCCTGCGGCCCACCACCCTCGCCCCCACCCTGGTCACCAGCCCCGCCGATGAGGCCTGGTTCACCGCCCAGAACATCCTTCCCGGGCTTCCCCGCGTCACCGGGGACGGCCACGGCCAGCCGGGCACCCTCCGGGTGGTCACCGTTCCGGATCTCCCGCCCGGCCTGGCCCTGCTCGACCCGCCGGACATCGACTCGGTCGTCACCGCCAATCGTGAGCTGGCCGCCCAGCTTCTCGCCGCCGCCGACCTGTGGCTGTTCACCACAACGGCCGCCCGCTACGCGGACGAGGTGCCGTGGGGCTTCCTGCGTTCGGCTCGGGAGCGGAGCACCGCCCTGGCCATCATCCTGTCGCGGGTCCCGCAGGAGGCCCTGGGTGTGGTGAAGAGGGATCTGACCCGGCTGCTGGAGGTCAACGGGCTGGGCGGGACGCGCCTGTTCGAGGTGCCGGAGCTCGTGCTGCCCGAAGAGAACGCCCGGCTGCCGCACTCGGCGGTCCAGCCCGTCGCCGACTGGCTGGCCGGAATCGCGGCCGACTCCCAGGCCCGTGCCGACGTGGTGCGCCAGACCCTGTCGGGCGCGCTGGAGAGCCTCGCGACCCGTGTCCCCGCGCTCGCCGACGCGGTGGATCGCCAGCTCACCGCGGCAGAAGATCTCCGCTCGATGACCGGTGCCGCCTACGCCGGGGGGCTGGCCTCCTTCGACGTGGGCATGCTGGACGGCTCGCTGCTCCGGGGCGAGGTGCTGGCCCGCTGGCAGGACTTCATCGGAACGGGCGACCTGATGCGTTCCCTGGAGCGCAGGGTGGGCCGGTTCAGGGATCGGCTGGTGGCGCTGCTCACCGGACGGCCCGCGTCCGAGAACGAGCTGAGAGTCGCGCTGGAAAGCGGGGTGGAGGCGCTGATCAGGGCCTCGGCCGACAGCGCCGCCGAACACGCGCTGGAGTCGTGGTCGTCGCACCCGGCGGGGCGCGCCCTGCTGGAGGCGGCCGGGGTCACGGCGGCCGGGCGTCTGGGCCGGGCCTCGGCCGACCTGCCCGTGAGGGCGGAGGCGGCGGTTCGGAGCTGGCAGGCGTATGTGCTCGGCCTGGTCCGTGAGGAGGGCGCCGACAAGCGGGCCACGGCCCGGATCACCTCCTACGGTGTCAACGGCGCCGGCCTGCTGCTGATGCTCGCGGTGTTCGCCTCCACCGGCGGCCTGACCGGGATAGAGGTCGGCATCGCCGGGGGCACCAGCGTGCTGAGCCAGAAACTCCTGGAGGCCATCTTCGGGGACCAGGCCGTTCGCACCCTCACCGTCAAGGCACGCACCGACCTGCGGTCCCGCGTCGCCGATCTTCTCGGTGCCGAGGCCATCCGCTTCACCGACCTTCTCGACGCCGTCCAGCCCCCCGAAGACACCGCCCTCGCCCTGCGCGCCGCCGCGCACGCCGTACGGGATCACCGGCGAGAGCTTCCCGTCACGGACCGCCAGGGTGCGCTGCCGGAGGGGGCACCGCCGGAGGGGTCGCCGCCGGAAAAGTCGCTGCCGGAAAGGTCGCCGCCGGAGGGGGAGGGCCGTCCGGGGACGCCGCCGGAGGGGGAGCGGCACGGGCGGCTTCCCCCCGCGCCCACCGGGTTCGTACTTCCGGCCGGTGACAGGCACGCCGCTCACGATCCGAACGACCAGCCGAACGACCAGCCGAACGACCAGCCTCCGGACGCCTTTCCCCGGACGACCGACCGAGAGGCGGGCGAGGCGTGAAACTGCTGCGGCGGAAGAGCCCCGTCTCCTTGGACGATCGGCTGAAGGCGCTGGCGGAGGCCGCCGACCTGGCCGACGGTCGGCTGGCCGCCGACGCGGTCGCCGGGGCGCGTTCCGTGGTCTCCCGCGCCGGAGTACGGCGAAGCCTGTCCGTCGACCACACCGCGGTCGCGCTGGCCGGGGCCACGGGCAGCGGCAAATCCTCGCTGTTCAACCTTCTCTCCGGTACCTACCTCGCCGTGGTCGGGGTCACCCGCCCGACCACCTCGACCGCGCAGGCCGCGCTCTGGAAGGGCGCGGGGGCCGGGCCGCTGCTCGACTGGCTGGAGATTCCCCGCCGCCACGAGGTGCCCACCGCGGGCGCCTCCCACACGCTCGCGCCGGAAGCGCCGGAAGGCCGGGGCGAGGCGGGCGCCCCCGGCCGGGCAGCCTGGGCGGACGGCGACGCGGCCGGGCTGATCCTGCTCGACCTTCCTGATCACGACTCGATCGAGCTGACGCACCGGCTGGAGGTGGACCGGCTGGTCGAGCTGGTCGATCTGCTGGTGTGGGTGCTCGATCCGCAGAAGTACGCCGACGCCGCCGTGCACGAGCGATATCTCCGGCCGCTGGCCCGGCATCGGGGCGTCATGGTCGTCGTCCTCAACCAGATCGACAGGCTGCCCCCGGGCGCCACGGAACGCTGCCTCGCGGATCTGCGGCGGCTGCTCGACGAGGACGGACTGGCCGGGGTGCCACTGCTCGGGGTGTCGGCACGCACCGGGGCGGGTCTGCCTGAGCTGGGTTCCCTGCTGGCCGCCCGGGTCGCCGATCGGAGATCATGGGCCACCCGCCTGGCCGCCGATGTGGGTACGGCCGCGGACACGCTCGTCAGGGCGTCCAGCGGCACGGACGGTCGTGCCGGTGGCGCCGCGAGGTCCGGTGCGGGCGTGGATAAGCCGATCGGTGCGGGTGCGGGTGCGGGTGCGGGTTCCGGTTCCGGTTCGGGTGCCGGTTCTGGCTTTTCCGGAGGTGCCGGTTCCGGTTCGGGCGCGGTTGTGATGGCTGCGGTGCCGGAGGTGTCCATGGACGACCTCGCCAGGCCGCTGACCGCCGCGCTGTCGGACGCCGCGGGGGTGCCGATCGTCGTCGAGGCCGTGGCCAAGGCTCACCGCCATCGTTCGGTCGTCGCGACCGGCTGGCCGTTGACCCGGTGGATCCGCCGGTTCCGGCCCGACCCGCTCCGGCGTCTCCGCCTGGGCGCTTCCGCGACCCAGAACTCCGACGCCCCCGTGGGCCGGACCTCGATCCCCGTCACGACCGTCGTGCAGCGCTCCCGGATGGACACCGCGATCCGGGAGGCCGCCGGGGCGGCCTCGGCGGGACTTCCCGAACCGTGGGCGGCGGCCGTACGGCAGGCGGCCCGCTCGCACGGGGATGAGCTGGAGGACGGTCTCGACCGGGTCGTGGCCACCACTTATCTGGGCGCGCCCGAGCGGCCCGTATGGTGGCGGGCGGTCGGCCTGGCGCAGTGGCTGGTGTTCGCGACCATGCTGGTGGGCGGCCTCTGGCTGCTCGGCCTGCTCGGCATGGACTATCTCCGGCTTCCGCAGCCTCCTCTGCCGACCGTGGGTGAACTGCCCTGGCCGACCCTGCTGCTGATCGGCGGTGCCCTTCTCGGGCCGGTGATCGCGTTGCTCTCGCGGGTGGCGGCCTGGCTCGGTGGCCGCCGCCGGGCACGCAAGGCGGCCAAGGCGCTTGGCGTGAGCGTGGGCCAGGTCGCCCGCGAGCTCGTGCTGGAACCCGTGGGCGAGGAACTGTCCCGATATCGCCGGTTCACCGAGGCGATCACGGTGGCCCGAGACGGCGACTAGGCGTGCTGTCCCGCGACGCGGGCTACCACCGCCGGCAACGCCACTGCGCTACGACCGTGGCCGTCCTCATCAGCGCCGCCCTGCTCTTCACCCTCTGAACCCATCCCCCAACCCCAAACCCCACCTCCCAAAGGAATCACACAGATGTCACTGATCGTGCCGGACTTCAACGAGTCCGTGATCGTCCGCTCCGCCGACGCCGAGGTCATCGGCCAGGCCCCCACCACCATCCGGCTGCTGGCCGACAGCAGCTCCACCGGCGGCGCCCTGTCCACCCAACGCGTCACCCTGACCAACGGCGCCGACGGCGCCAAACCGCACCACCACGCCAACTCGGCCGAGATGTTCTACATGCTGGACGGCGTCGCCCAGCTGCTGTCCGGCGACCAGATCGTCACCGCGGAACGCGGCGACCTGGTCATCGTGCCGCCCGGCCTGGCCCACGCCTTCGCCGCCGCTCCGGGCGAGAACGCCGACATCCTCATCGTCATCACCCCGGGCGTCGAACGATTCGAGTACTTCCGCCACCTGGAGCGCATCGCCTACGGCAAGGTGCCGCCGGAGAGCCTGCTGGAGGTCCAGGAGCTCTACGACACCTACTTCCGCACCAGCACGACCTGGAACGACACCCGATCGTGAGATGGTGAACCCACCGCATCAGCCTCTTCGTCAACCTCGGCAAGCTGATCCCGGCCGGCGGAGCCATCAGCCGGACACCGGATGAACAACTCACGCGTTCCGCCAGAGCGTCGATGCCTGCCCGGTTCAGCCGGCGGTGTACTCCACGGCGACGCTGAGCACCGAGAGACCGCCGAAGACCATGGCCAAGGTGACGAGCCCGGTGTCGTACAGGGCGAGCGCGGCCGTGCCGAGGGTCGCCACCTTGACGACGATCTCCGCGGCGAGTGGCAGCGGCACCATCGGTCCTCCGGCGGCGAGGAACAACCCCCACACCACGCCTGCCAGGACCGGCGCACCCACGGCCAGCAGCGTCCGGGAGACGGGGCCGGCGCCGGTCTTGATGCCCCAGTAGCACAACGCGGCCAGCATTCCCGCTTCCAGGGCGAGGGCCAGCCCCGCGTTGGCGACGGTGAGGGAGGTCCAGGCCCGGTCAGCGACCGGGCCCGGCCTGGCGATCCTCATGCCTCGGCCGCCCTCTTGAGCGCGGTGAGCCACTTCTCCAGCGTCGCCTGGAGCTTGGCGTTGGAGAAGAACAGGATCAGGAAGGGGCCGCCCATGGACTCCTCGGTCCGCACCAGTGTGGCGCCGTCGGCGGTCTCCTCCAGCACGTGCCGGTGCACGGCGTAGGCGCCCGCCGACACGCCGGTCCAGGTGATCTCCCGTTCAGGCTGGACCACGGCGAAGCGCGACTTTATCCGCGCCATGCCGTTCTTCCAGGTGAAGGGGGTGTCCACGGCGACGGCGGAGCCGAGCTCGATGGCATGGATGTCCGGGTCCAGGGTTCCCCACCCGGGCGGGTCGCTCAGCAGCTTCCACACCTGCCGGATGGGTGCCTCGATGCGGATTTCGTAGGCGGCGGTGAGCGGTGCCCGCTCATCCAGACGTCCTTTCTTGGCGTACTCCTCATGCAGGACCTCGATCGAGGGACCGCGATAGAGCAGACGGTCGAACATGTGGCTTCCTTGTTGTTCAGGGGGTGGAATGTGGCGGTTTCCTGGGGTTACGCGGCCACGGGTTCTTCCTTCGGCGCCGTCGGCAGGGCGCGCAACCTGCTGACCGGGGAGACGACGAGTCCGATCACGACAGTGGCCGAGCCGATCGCGGCCACGGTGAGCGCGCCCCTGGCGCCGAGCTGACCGGTGAGGAGACCGGCGGACAGGCCGCCGAGGGCGCCGCCGCCGAACAGCAGTGTCCGGAACACCGCTGTCATCCGTCCCATCATCGACTGCGGCGTGCTGGCCTGGCGCAGGCTGACGATGATGACCCCGGCGACGCCCAGGCCCAGGTAGGTGGTGAAGAAGGACAGGACGAACATCCCGATCATCACCGGCCGGGGCCCGGCGGCTGTCGCGATCAGCGTCGGGCCCAGCAGCAGTGCCGACTGCGCGACCAGGTAGACACGCCCGAGCCGGAACCGTCTGATGACCCGCCCGGAGATCATCGCGCCGATCAGACCACCCACGGAGGCCGTGGCGAAGATGCCGCCGAGGGTCGTCGAAGGGAGCTGGAGATCCCGCGTGCCGTACAGCAGGAACATGGTCCACACGGTGACCATTGAGAAGTTGCAGCAGAACCCGATCAGCGCCAGAGCGCGGAGAACCCTGTCACCCAGCACCCAGCGGAGCCCGTCGCGCAGCTCCGTCGGCGCATGCCGCTTCGCGGCGGGCCGCGGGCGTGGCTCGGGTGTGCGGATGAGCAGCAGCGAGATCACGGACACGGCGTATGAGGCCGCGTCCACGACCAGGGCCACCGGCGCGGTCAACGCCGACACCAGCACACCGGCGACCCCGGGACCGGCCACGTCGGCCGCGGAGGCGCTGATGCTCAGCTTGGCGCTGGCCTCGACGTATCGCGCCGGGCTCTTCACCAGCGTGGGGACGTAGGACATCCAGCTCACGTCGAAGAACACCGACGCGATGCCGACGGCACATCCGATGACCAGCAGTGTCACCAGGTTCAGGGCGTGGTACCAGTACAGGACCGGGACAAGCGCCAGCAGGGACATCCTGACGAGGTTGGCGGCGAGCATGACGCGCCTGCGCCGGACCCGGTCGGTCCACACCCCGATCAGCAGGGCGAGCCCGAGGAAGGGAACGAGCTGGAGAAACCGCAGTATCCCGACCTGCTCGTCAGTGGCGCCGAACGCGCTGATGGCGGTCAGGGGTAACGCGAGGTTGGTGACCTGGGTTCCGAGCAGCGACACGCTCTCGCCGAGCCAGAACCTGAGGAAGTCGCCGTTGCGCCACAGGCTTTCCGCCGCCGGACCGGGCGATGTGAGTGTCTCCTGCATCAGCGGCCCGCGAGTTCGGCGACGGCGGCGGCGACCAGGTCGACTTCCTCGTCGGTGTTGTAGTAGTGCGGCGACAGCCGCAGGCACCAGTCGACGTCCTTGTCGCCGAAGTCGAACTGCGCGAACTCGCGGAAGCTGAGCGCCGAGTTGATGCCTCGGGCGTCCATCGCCGCCTTGAACGGCTGCGCCTGCCAGCCTTCGATCTCGAAGGTCACCAGGGCTCCCAGCTTCGGTCCGCGGTCGAGCGTGCGCACTCCGGGGATGGCGTCGAGCCGGTCGCGCAACCGGGCCGCGAGCGCAGGGGTACGGCGGGCGATGGCGTCCACGCCCACCTCGCGGGCATAGCGTGCGGCGGCGGCGCAGCCGAGCACGGAGGCATAGGGGAACTCCCACTCCTCGAACCTGGCCGCCGACTCGACGGGCTGGTACCGGCCGGGCTCGACCCAGCGGGAGCCGTGCATGTCGATGAACAGCGGTTCGTATCCGGCCCGCAGAACGCGATCGGACACGTACAGGAAACCTGTGCCGCGCGGGCCGCGCAGGAACTTTCGGCAGGTCGCGGTGAGCAGGTCGCAGCCGATCTCGGCCACGTCGACGGGGTACTGCCCGACCGACTGGCAGGCGTCGACCAGGTACAGCAGGTCCAGCTCGCGGCAGTGCCTGCCGATCTCGGCGACGGGCTGGATCAGGCCGGAGTTGGTGGGGATGTGGGTGGCGCTGACCAGCCGGGGGCGGTGCGATCGCATCAGCGCGGCCATCGCGTCCACGTCCACCCCGCCCTCCGGCGTGTCGGGGGCGTGGACGATCTGCACGCCGTACCGCTTGCGCAGGGACAGGAACGCGATCTGGTTGGAGATGAAGTCGTTGCGGGTGGTGAGGATGACGTCACCGGCCTCGAACGGGATCGAGGACAGCGCGGTGGAGTAGGCGTGGGTGGCGCTGCCGGCGAAGGCGATGTTGCCGGGCGTGCAGTTGATCAGGGCGGCGATCTCGGTGTAGAAGCCGCGCACCTGCTCGGCGCGGGCGGCCGAGGCCTCGTAGCCGCCGATGTGCGCTTCCAGGTTGAGGTGGCCGAGCATCGCGGACAGCACCGGAGCGGCCAGCAGGCCGCAGCCGGCGTTGTTGAAATGTACGACCCGCTCGCAGCCGGGAGTATCGGCCCGCAGGGCCGCGACGTCCAGTAGTGGTTCCGGGCTGTGGTCAGAAGTGCTACTGTTATCTCTCATGTCAGACAGTAGCACTTCTGGCGAATTGGTCACCAGCCTGCGCGCGCTGCTGAGCCGGCTGGCGCCCGGAGACCGGCTGCCGAGCAGCCGGGAGCTGACCCAGCGCTACCGGGTCGGCCCGGGCACCGTGTCGCGGGCCATCGCCACGCTGGCCGCCGAAGGCGCCGTGGTCACCCGCCCCGGCAGCGGCACGTTCGTGGCCCCGCGCGTCGCCCGGTCGGAGGGCGATGCGCCGGACACCTCCTGGCAGGCGGTGGCACTGGCCGGACGCGACTTCGACCCGGCCCATGCCGTCGAGGCGTCGCACCCTCTTCCGGAAGGAGGGATCTCGATGGCCGGGGGCTACCTGCACGAGACGCTCCATCCGACCCGGGCGCTGAGCGCGGCCCTGGCCCGCGCGGCACGCCGCCCGGACGCGTGGCACCGGGCTCCGACGGCGGGCCTGGCACCACTGCGCGCGATCTTCGCCCGGCAGGCGGGAAGCGCGGTGAGCCCCGAGGACGTGCTGGTCACGGGGGGCGGCCAGGGGGCTCTGTCCATGCTGTTCCGGGCTATCGCCGCACCGGGCAGCCCGGTCCTGATGGAGTCGCCCACCTACGCCGGCGCACTGGCCGCGGCGCGGGCGGCCGGGCTGCGGCCCGTGCCCGTCCCGATGGACGAGGACGGCATCCGTCTCGAACTGCTGGCGGACGCGTTCGCCATGACCGGCGCTCGCCTGCTGTACTGCCAGCCGACGTTCCACAACCCGACCGGCACGGTGCTCGCGCCCGCCCGGCGCAGCCAGATCATCGACGTGGCGCGCGCCGCGGGAGCCTTCCTCATCGAGGACGACTTCGCCCGGCACCTCGGCCACGGCCGGCCGGTGCCGCCCGCGCTGGTCGCCGACGACCGCCACGGCACGGTGATTCACCTCACCTCGCTGACCAAGCCCGCATCGCCGAGCCTGCGCATCGGCGCGGTGATCGCACGCGGCCCGGTGATGCGGCGGCTGCGGGGGATGCGCTACGTCGACGACTTCTTCGTCGCCCGGCCTCTGCAGGAGGCGGCCGTCGAGCTGGTCAGCACACCGGCCTGGGACCGGCACCTGCAGGTTCTCTCCGCAGCGCTGCGGGAACGCTGCGCGGCGCTGGCCGACGCCCTCGCGCGCGAGGTCCCCGACTGGACGCTCACCCGGCTCCCGGCGGGAGGGCTGCACCTGTGGGTGCAACTGCCCCCCGGATGCCACGACCTCGCCATGGCCGATGTGGCACGGGCCCACGGCGTGGCCGTCAACTCCGGCAGCCGCTACTTTCCCGCCGAACCCCCGGACGCCTATCTCCGGCTGGGTTTCGCGGCCGCCGCCGGCATCGCCGAACTGGTCGAAGGCGCCCGCTGCCTCGGCGCCGCGGCGCGGGCCCTCGGCACCGGATGACCTCCGACGGCGGAGCGCGGGTTACCCGAAGCGGACCGGCATGTGCTTGATCCCGTTGATGAAGTCGGAGCGCATGCGGCGAACGGGCCCTGCCAGCTCGGCCGACGGGAAGCGGCGCAGCAGCTCACGGATCATGAATCGGATCTCCAGGCGAGCCAGGCCGGCACCCAGGCAGTAGTGGGGGCCGCCGCCGCCGAAGGTCACGTGGTCGTTGGGGGCGCGGCGGATGTCGAAGGTCAGCGGGTCGGTGAAGATCTGCTCGTCGTGGTTGGCCGACATGTAGAACGTGACCACCTTCTCGCCCTTGGCTATCTTCTGGCCGTGGATCTCGGTGTCCCGCGTCGCCGTACGGCGGAAGTTGTGGATCGAGGACCCCCAGCGCAGGAACTCCTCGGTGGCCGACCGCCACAGGGCCTCGTCGTCGAGGTTGGCGGCCAGCTCGCGGTAGACGTTCGGGCGTTCGATCAGCGCGAGCATGGCGTGGGAGATCAGGTTGCGGGTGGTCTCGTTCCCGGCCACGCAGAGCACCACGAAGAACGCGTCGATCTCCTCGCGGGTGAGCCGGTCGCCGTCGATCTCGGCCTGGACGAGTGCGGTGATGATGTCGTCGCGGGGACTCTTACGGCGCTCCTCGACCAGCCCGTCGCAGTAGCCGAAGATCTCGGCGGCGGCGATCTCCCCGTCCTCCGGGGTGGTGCGGAAATCGGGGTCCTGGAAACCGACCATGCGGTTGGACCACTCGAAGACCAGGTGGTGGTCAGTCTCGGGGACGCCGAGCATCTCGCAGATCATCTGCAGCGGGATGTACTCGGCGACGTCCGTGACGAACTCGACCTCGCCGTCCTTCTCGACGACCTGGTCGGCGATCCGCTCGCACCGGGTCTGGATGGTCTCGGCCAGCTTGGCGATCATCCGGGGCGTGAATCCGGCGCTGACCAGCCTGCGGTAGCGGGTCTGCTTGGGCGGGTCCATGTTGAGCAGCATCAGGCTCGCGACGTCGATGAACTCCTGCGTCTGGGTGCGGATGAACGCGGTGCCGATCTCGGTGGACCAGGTGTGCGGGTCGCGGCTGATCGCCTTGACGTCGTGGTATCTCGTGATGGCCCAGAAGCCGGTGTCGTCGGGAACCTCGTGCCAGTGGACCGGCGCCTCGCGACGGAGATACTCGAACTGGCGGTGCGGAACTTCCTGTTCCCAGGTGTCTTCAAGCAGGTTGATCTGCATGGTCGGGGCTCCCTTTCGGCGCGTGTTCCGGGAGTGGGTGGTGGTACGGCGACGCCCGGCCCTGCCGACCGGGCGGGTGGTACGGCGGCGCCCGGGTTTGCGGACCGGACGGCGGTGCCCGGGTCTACAGACCGAGCAGGTCACGCAGGCTTTCGACGACGGCCTGCGACTCGACCGCGGGAGGATCCAGCCGGTGCTGGATCGCGCAGCCGATGAGCACACCCAGCACCGCGACCGCGGTGTGCTCCAGTGATCTTCGAAGGGGCTTCCCCGCCAGCTCGGCCCAGTCGCTCAGGCCTTCCGCCAGCAGGTTCCGGATCTCGGCGTACCGCCTGGCGAGGGGTTCGCCGATGTGGGGGTCGCGCGCGCCGTGCAGCCACAGCTCCATCTCCAGCAGGAGCCATGACGCACCGCGATCCCCGTCGGTGAGCGTGTCGTACACCGCGGCCAGCCGGTCGTCGAGCTCGGTCATCTCCCCGAACCCGGCGAGCAGCTCGGTCGCTGCCTGGTCCTTCCACACCTCCAGCAGCGCCAGCAGCAGGCCTTCCTTGCCGCCGAAGTGGTTGTAGAGGGCACCGGTCGTGCGATGGGCGGCGCCGCTGATGGCCTCGGCGGACACCGCGTGGAACCCCTTCCGGGCGAACAGGTCGGAGGCGGCCTCGATCAGCCGGGCGCGGGTGTCGGCCCTGCGCTGATCCTGCGTCCTCGTCATGGTCGCCTCAAGAAATATCGGGTTCCCTACATATATCTACTTCCCGATATTTCCTGTCATGAGGCTACCCGTCAAGAGTCTCTGATGAGACGATCACCTTCGCCTGACGGAGCCGTCGTGGCGCCGTCGTGTAGAAGGAGAATCGTGAACCGCAAGACCCTCGATATCGCCATTCCTACGGTCTTCGCCGCCGTGATGGCGTTGACCGCGCTCTTCGGCGCGGGAAGCAAGACCGTCAGCGCGGTGGCCCTGGTGGGCGGTATGGGAATCGGGCTGTACTACGCCGCGCTCCGCAAGAACATCAAGGAGTAACGCGTTCGAGGAGCCGGGTCGCGCTGTCGAGCGCGTCCGGCGAGGGGCGGAGCAGCCGGTGGCGCTCCGCCCCTCGCCATGTCGGGTGAGAGTGCGCCGCTTACCGGATCTTCGTGAGGTCGATGATCACAAGTTCGCCCTTGAGCGGATAGTCCACCAGGCGGCCGTCTTTCCTGCCGGGTTGCACGGAGACCGACACACCTTCGGCATTGGGGCGTATCCCCAGGTCGCCGGACTTGCCGGTGGCCAGGTCGTGCAGGACTTGGCCACCCGGCCTCGGCAGATGGACGGTGAGGAAACGGTCGGCGGCAAGCCCCATCATCGGGTAATCCTGCAGGTCGCGCTCCTGTGAGCCGTCACGCAGCCGGGAGAAGGGCTTGCCGCCGGACTTCCTGCCGACGCACATGGTCACCCCGCACCGCAGCCCCCACTCGCCCGGATTGATCGAGACCGTGCGCTTCTCCCCGGTCTCCACGTTGAGCAGCTCGCCGAAGTTTGCCTTCTCGGAGTGGTTGTACTTCCCGCCCGAACCAACCCACGGCCAGCTCATGATGTGATACTTTTCCGCGCCCGCGACCGGTTCCACGGCCCCGCCCCCGAGAGGGACCGTGAAGACGCCGTCACCCTGCCTGAAGGAGAAGGCGATCCTGCCGTCGCCGGTTATGGCCGGCGGGTCGAGTGCCCCGCTCTTGCCGTTCCGATGCGAGGCCACGAGCCGGGCCTCGCCGCCGGAGAGCGGAGCCGCCCACAGATCGGCGATCTCCCCGTCGCCGGTCTTGCGGGCCGTCCACCAGGCCACCTGTCCGGCGCCGATGGTGAAGTCGGAGGCGAACAGCACCGTCTTCCTCGGCGTGGGCACATCAGCGATCTTGCGGACCTCGGCGCTGTCCATGTCGTAGGCGTAGATGGCGTCGGCCTTCTCGAAACTCGACTGGGTCTGCACGAGCAGCGTGTGGTCGTCGATGAAGCCCTGCGGTTGGAATCTGCGCCCGTCGGGCAGCTTGGCCGGGATCTTCCTGACCGCCTGCGGCCAGACCTCCTCGACGGGGTCGGGCGCCTCAGGCGCCTGTTCATCGGCGGGGGACGGGGTCGTGATTTCGGCGCTCGGCACCTGGGTCGGGCTCACGACGGGAGAGGCCGGGTCGCCCTGGACCCCGCGCACCGTCACCCCGACCCCGCCCGCCACCACCGCCACGGCGACGGCGGCGACCAGGGCCTGCGCTCGCGTCCTGCGCCGCCGAGAGGACGTCACGATGTGCGAGGACAGGCTGCTCGGCGCGTGCGGCGCGCGCTCGGAGGCGTGCCCGAGGGCCCTGCGGAGGTCGTCTTCCAGATGGTCGTTCATCGGGCGCTCCTATCCATGGCTGTGGGGTGCGGTACGGCGGAGCGGAGCTTGTTCAGGCCGAGTGAGGCGTGGCTGCGCACAGTCCCCCTGGAGACGCCGAGAACGGCCGCGATCTCCTCGTCGGTGAGCTGCTCGTAGTAGCGCAGGACGAGCACGGCCCGCTGCTTGCGGGGCAGGCCTTCGAGCGCCTGCCACAGGCCCTGCTCGACATCGGAGGGCAGGGCGTCCAGATGGGCCCCCTCCGGCAGGTCCCAGGTGAGCCGCTCGCGACGGCGCAGCCGCCAGACGCTGATGTGCAGCCGAGCCATGATCATCCGGGTGTAGCTTTCCGGATCGTGTTTGCGGCGCACCCGCGACCACGCGCGGTGCAGCCGGATCAGGGCCTCTTGGGTGAGGTCGGCCGCGTCGTGGGGGTTGCCGCTGAGCACGTAGCCGTAACGCAACAGCGCGTCGGCCCGCTCGGCGACGAAGTCCGCGAAGCGGGAGTCGTCGTCCAATTACCTTCGCCTTTCCGAAATCCGTCACATCCCAGACGAACTTCGGGGCGAAAGTGTTGAATCCTTGGATCCGGTACAGCCACTGCTCCGGGGCAGTGCGGCCCAGGCCGTCGAGAGGCGGCTGACCAGTTCTGCCGAGGTGTCCGGGGCGAAGGAGCAGGGGAGGCGGATGTAGTCGTCGTGGGCGCCGGTCGGATCCATCGTGGCGCCCGGGATGACTTCCGCGCCGTGGCGCAGTGCCACCTGCGCGTAGATCCGGGCGTCGGTGCCCGGGGGAAGCCGGATCCACAGGACGGATCCTCCCTGTGGTTCCTGCCAGCGCCAGTGTGGAAGCTGCTCGGCCAGCAGCCGGGTGATGGTGGCGAGTCGCTCACGGCGGACGCGGTCCCGTTCGGGTGCGAGGGCCGGGAGCTCGGGGAGCAGCCGGGTGGCGAGGGCTTGGTCGAGGAGCGGGCTGCCGAGGTCGTTGAGCGCCTTGAGCCGGGCCAGGCGTGCCACGGCGTCCTGCGGCGCGCGGATCCAGCCGATCCGCAGGCCGCCCCATACCGCCTTGGTCAGCGAACCCACCGTCAGCACGGTTCCTCCGGCAGGGTGCGCGGCGATCGGCGGCGGAGCCTGCCCGGGGGCGAGAGCCGCCGCGTGGGCGCTGTCCTCCAGGAGGGTGACGCCGTGTTCTGCGGCGAGCTCGGCCACTCGGCGACGGCGTCCGGCGGACATCAGGGTGCCGGTGGGGTTGTGGTAGGTCGGCATGACGTAGAGCAGCGCGGGCCGGTGTTCGGCGAGCGCGGCGGCGAGCCGGTCGATCCGGATGCCGTCGGAGTCGAGTTCGACGCCGACCAGCCGTGAGCCGGCCGCTCTGAGGACGTCCAGGCAGCCCGGCCACCCGGGGGATTCCACGATCGTGGTCGACCCGCGTCCGAGGTAGAGCTGGGCGCTCAGGGTGACGGCCTGCGTGGCACCGGTGGTCACCATCACTTGGTCGGGCGTGGTCGGCAGTCCGTGCGCGGTGTGGTGGGCGGCGATCGCTGCCCGCAGCGCGGGGAGTCCGGCCGGGTGGTAGCCCGCGTCGAGGATCAGCCCGGGCAGGTCCTCGCGGACCAGGTGGAGCAGCGCCTGGGCCAGATCCGGACCGCCGGCCTCAGCCGCCTGTCCCAGCGAGATGAGGTTCGGCGGCTGTGCCACCAGCCGCTGGATCACCGCGGTGGCCTGGCCTCCCTGCACCCGCCCGTCCGCCGGAACCCGGTGGACGACGGCTGCTTCCGACACCCGCGTGCCGCTGCCCCGACGGGTCTCGACCAGGCCCGACCCGCGCAGTGCGTCGTAGACGGCGACCACCGTCGCCCGGCTGACCGAGAGAGCGTCGGCGAGCCGCCGCTCGGACGGCAGGCGGTCACCGGTACGCAGGTCCCCGGACCGTACGGCTTGGACGAACGCTTCGGTGAGCCGCCGGTACAGCGGTCCCTCGGCCGAACTCCACTCGCCCAGCAGGTCGATCAGTTCGGATGGTTCGGACATCCCGCGATGCCGGTCCACTTTCTCTCCATCAGGTCTGGTGAGGGGACTGCCGGGTTTACCCGGCAGGGGAATCGCTTCCCTGTTACGGTTCCCTTGTTTGAAACGGTCAGGGCTTGGCCGTCGCCTACCTCTGCCGAGGGAAGCGAGAAGCCGCTCTCTTCAGGGAGCGGAGGAGTCACTGGCACGGGTGTACGAGCCGCTGTTGCCAGAGGTTAACGGCATGACATCCGCCTCAGTCCTTGCCCCCTGCGGGTGGCGGCGATCTGTCATCGACAGCTGACACCGGAAAACGGTCCACTTCGGCGGGAAGTGGACCGTTTGGACCGCAGTCCAATCGCACAGGCTTGCCGCGTGGACAACCGACTGAAGGCGATTTGCGACCTGTCCGTGCCGAGCGCGCGGGAACGGGCGGGCAGGCACGAGTACGACGGGGTGCCGCAGGATCTGTCCCCGTCCGGGGTGCGGGCCGGGCTGGCCGCGCTGGGCGGGCCCGGCTACCCGGATCGATACGACGAGGCATTGGCGCTGGCCGCCGAGCACACGCTGCGGGTGTCGTTCGGCGAGCTGGAATTGCACCGCTCCAATCCGCTGTGGCACATCGCCAACCTGGAGCTGACCTGCTACGACCGCGAGTACGCCGCCGAGGCGGAGCGGGCCGAGGCGCGGCGAGCGCACCTGGCGGCCTGGCCGGACGCGGTGGACGCGGCGGTGACCGCGCTGGACCGGGTGCCCGCCGCGGTCGCCACGGCCGCGCTGCCCGCGGCGCGTGGGCTGGCCACCGGGGTGCACGACCCGGCCGCGCTGGGCGCGCTGGACCGGCTGGTGGCACACCTGGAACACGCGGCGGGGCACGGCGAGCCCACCGCCGCGCTGGGCGCATCCGCGTTGACCGCGCTGTTGTCGGCCACCGAGGCCTTGGACGCGAACCTCACCGACCTGGTCACTCATGCGGAGCTGGAACGGAAGCGGTTGCGGCAGCTGCTCGACGAGTCCTGCCGCCGGATCGACCCGGACGCGCCGAGCGAGCGGACCGTGCGGGCGCTGCTGGCCGACCGGCCCACCCCGGACCAGGTGGTCGGCGAGGCCACCGCACTGGTCGCCGAGGTGATCGCGTGGACGGCCGAGGAGGGACTGGTGCCCTACGACGACGGCGAGTGCCTGGTCGGGCCGACACCGCCGTCCCAGCCGTGGCAGGTGGCGGCGATGGTGCCCGCCGCGCCGGGGGAGCCGGACGCGCCGAGCCGGTTCTACGTCACCCCGCCCGGATCGGACTGGCCGGAGCGGGACCGCGAGCAGTGGCTGTCGCTGTACGCGCGGTCGTTCCTGCCGGTGATCGCCGTGCACGAGGTGGCTCCCGGCCACTTCTCGCACGGCAGGGCGTTGCGACAGGTGGCCTCGCCGGTGCGCCGTACCTGGCTGTCCGAAGCGTTCACCGAGGGCTGGGCGCACTACACCGAGGAACTGGCGCTGGAACAGGGCTTCCGGTCGGCCGACCCGGGGTTCCCGGTGGCGGTGGCCAGGGACGGGCTGCTCAGGATCACCCGGTTGATCTGCTCGATCGGGCTGCACAGCGGGGACCTGTCGGTGGCGGACGCGACGCGCCGGTTCACCGAGGACGCGTTCCTGGAGGGCCGCACCGCCACCAGGGCGGTGCACCGGCTGTTGCTCGACCCGCTCTGCGGCGGGTACGCGTGGGGCAAGCTGGCCATCCGCGACCTGCGGGACCAGGCGCGCGAGCGCTGGGGCGCCGGGTTCTCGCCGCGCAGGTTCCACACCGCGCTGTTCGACCTCGGCGCACCCCCGCTCGGCCTGCTGGACACCGCACTGGAGCGCGGCTGATGCCGGAGTATGCGCGGCTGCTCGCGTTCGCCGTGGCCTCGTTCGCGCTGATCGCCGCACCCGGCGCGAACCTGATCTACATCCTGACCAGGAGCGTGAGCCAGGGCAGGCGCGCCGGGGTGGTGTCGGCGCTGGGCGTGGAGACCGGGACCCTGGTGCACGTGGCCGCGGCGGTGCTCGGCCTGTCGTCGCTGGTGGCGGCGTCAGGCACGGCGTTCACCGTGGTCCGGTTCGCCGGGGCCGGATACCTGCTGTACCTGGCCGTGCGCACACTGCTGCGCCCGGCCGAGCTGTCCCTGACCGGCGACGCTCCACCCCAGTCACTCGGCCGGGTGTACCGCGACGGGGTGCTGGTGAACGTGCTCAACCCGAAGGTCGCGCTGTTCATGGTGGCGTTCCTGCCGCAGTTCACCGTTCCGGGGGACGACGTGCGCCAGCAGACCGTGCTGCTGGGCGCGGTGTTCTTCCTGCTCGGCCTCGCCATGGACGTGGCGTACGCGCTGCTCGGCGGCACGGTCCGGCGCCTGCTGCTGCGGCGGCCCCGGCTGCTGCGCGGGCAGCGGCAGGCGGTCGCGGCCGTCTACGGGGGCCTGGCCTGCTACGCGGTGCTGGCCCCGTACGGCGGCTAGACGAGCAACTCGAATCGCCGGAGCCTGCCACCGACCCAGGAGTGGGTCTGGCCCCACCCACCCGTACGGCCAAGCCCATATCGGGCCGGCCGGGCGCTCCATAACATCGCTACCACAACGACACGGAGGAGAAAGATCATGGCGAACGCCGGCGACATCACGACCGCGACGGCGCACCTCGGCGACGCCCGCACCCAGGAGGCCTTCACCACGGTGAAGAAGTGCATCCTGCTCTTCGGTGCCGTCAGCGCCATCGTCCTCGGGGTGGTCGCCGTGATGGCGTTCACCGGCCACGAGGCGACCTCGTTCATGTGGATCCGGGGAGCCATCCTGCTCGCGGTCACCCCGCTGATCTACCGGATGACCGTCCGCGCTTCGGAGGGGTCGTACAAGGCTTTCGACCGCGTGCGCACCCTGTCCACCATCATGCCGATCGCGATCATCGGCGTCGACCTGATCCCCGGCCTCTGCCCAGCGTGGTACGCCGTGCTTCAGGGCCTGTCCGCGCTGGCCCTGATCGGCGTCGCCTTCATTACCCGCGGTTCCGCGCTGAGCGCCGCCTTCCCCGGGAAGAAGTGAAGTCCTGAGGAAGGTCACCGCGTTCAGGGAGCGGAGGAGCCGCGTTCAGCGGAAGGCTGCGGCGTTGCGTTGTGCCCAGACGGCGTAGGCGCGGGGTGCGCGGCCGAGGACGCGCTCGACATCGGGGCTGATGTGTTGTTCGGCGGGGGTGGGCGCGCCGAGGACGGCGAGGGTGGTCTCGGCCACGGGCTCGGGCATGAACTGCAGCATCTGCGCGCGGGCTTGGTCGCGGGTCAGCTCGACGAACCGGATGGGTTCGCCGAGGGCGTCGCCGATCGCTTCGGCCTGTTGCCTGGGCGTGATGAGGGCGGGGCCGGTCAGCTCGTAGATCTGCCCGGCGTGGCCGTCTTCGCGCAGTGTCACTGCGGCGACTTCGGCGATGTCGGCCGGGTCGATGGTCGGCAGGCCGACATCGCCGAAGGGCGCGGCGACGGCCCGCGCCGTACGGACCTGTTCGGCCCAGGCGTAGGTGTTGGAATCGAAGCCGCCGGGCCGCAAGATCGTCCATTCCATGCCCGACTGCCGGACGGCGTCCTCGATGGACCGCATGAGGATCCCGTGAGAGGCCGACTGCGGCCGGGTCACCACCCCCAGAGAGGACAGCAACACCACTCGCTGGACGCCCCCGGCCTTGGCGACGTCGAGGATGTCCTGCGGGTTGAGCGAGTGCGCGCTGGCGCCGCTTTGCAGGAACAGCGCGTCGGCGCCGTCGAAAACGTGCCGCAGGCTCTCGACGTCGGCCAGGTCCGCCTGCCCGTGCCCGACGCCCTCCGGCACGTCCGCCGGCGAGATGTTCCGGGAGGTCGCCATCACCTGCTCGCCGGTCGCCGCGAGTATCTGCACGAGTGAGCGGCCGACGTTGCCGGTTGCTCCAGTCACCACGATCATTTCGTTCTCCATGAGTTAGTTAGTTGGCTGACTGAGAAAGACGGTAGCACAATCCGATGGCTGTCTGTCTATAGTTAGTAAGGTGACCAACTCAGTGAGAGTGTCGGCGCGGGGGGCTGGCAAGCGGCAGCGACTGATGGCCGCAGCCGCCCAGGTTCTGCATCACCAGGGCGTGGAGCGCACCACCATCGCCGACATCGCCGCCGCCGCCGACGTTCCCGTCGGGAACGTGTACTACTACTTCAAGACCAAGGACGAGCTGGTCCAGGCCGCCCTCGCCGAGCATGCCGGGCACCTCGCCGAACTCACCGGCGCGCTCGACAAGCTCCCCGACCCGCTCCAGCGCCTCAAGACCATGGTCGATGCGTGGGTCGGTCAGCGCGACCTCGCGGCCCGCTATGGCTGCCCCGCCGGCACCCTGGCCGTCGAACTCGACAAACGCGCCGAAGGAGGTCTCGATCTGGAAGCGGGCAAGGTCATCCGGCTGCTTCTGGACTGGGCGGAGCAGCAGTTCCGCGAACTGGGCCTGCCTGCCCCCGACGACCTCGCACTCACGTTCGTCGGCGCCTACCAGGGCATGTCACTCCTGGCCAACGCCCTACGCGACCCAGAGATCATGACCCGCCAAGGGGCCTGTCTGACCTGCTGGCTCGACTCCCTCGCCGACCGCGGCGGCAACACCCACGCCGCCATCTGAGCGGCGGCAACACACGCCGCCATCTGGGACGAACCGGGCGTGCCCGCCACAGGCTTCGACCCAGGCCGACTCGGCCGAGACACGTCTCGGCCAAGCGGCAGGTTTCATCAGGCGCCGGACGTTTCGGAGGGTGCCATGGCGGTGGGCGACATACTGCCGGTCGGTCCGTCGTGGTCTCGGCTCTGCCCTTCGGGAAAGCCCTTCGCGATGAGCAGCGCTCCCAGGGCGACCTCGAAGAGGCCGCCCGGGACTGACAGGGCCACGCCGACGCCGTAGCCGAGGACTTCGAGAATCGCCCCGACCAGAAAGACGGCATAGCCGACCAGCCCCCACGCCGCCATGAAGCGGGGCACCAGCCGTGCGCGCAACAGCACACGGCAGAACAACACGCCGACGGCCCCCACCGAGATCATCGCGATCTGGTAGCAGTAGTGGTTCCCTTCCTTCGCGATCCGCCCCAACGCCGGTAGGACCGAGGCGCCGTTGGCGCCGGCGTCGACATACTCCTGAGCGAGCGGTCCCAGAAGCAGCAGGAAGACGATCCCGACGGTCAGCATCACCGCCTCGATCGTCCTGCCGGCCAGGTACGCGTGGGCGGAGATCTCGCCGTGCGGCTTCAGCGCGGGGAACGCCAGCACTCCGATGCCGAGGACGGCGGCGGAGTTGACCAGCATCAGCAGTGCCCCCGCCGACACCCGCATCCGGTTGTCCGCCACGTCGGACAGCATGTTCGTGGTGCCTGACCCGGAGTCGATCAGGGCGCCGCCTGCGATGTACACGACGAACGCCAGCAGGAACAGGGCTCCCACGATTCGTCCGGCAGTTCTCGTCGACATGGCTTCCTTCCATCACGGGCGACGACGGCCGTCGTCGTACTTAGTACGACGACGGTATCGTACAAAGTACGAACGTGTCATCGCCCGGAGGCCAGATGTCGAAGCCGGTCAGCGGCAACCCTCAGGATCGTGTTCCACTCAGCCGGGAACGGGTGTTGCGCGCCGCCGTCGCGGTCGCCGACGCGGGTGGGCTCGGATCGCTGACGATCCGCTCGCTCGCCCATGAGCTCGGCGTCAAGCCCATGTCGGTCTACTACTACGTCTCCAACAAGGACGAGATCTTCGACGGCATCGTCGATCTCGTCTTCAGCGAGATCGAGCTGCCGTCGCCCGACGGCGAGTGGCGCGCGGAGATGCGGCGGCGGGCGGCCTCGATCCGTCGCGTGCTGAGGCGTCACCCCTGGGCGCTCGGGCTCCTGGAGTCACGAACCACCCCCGGCCCCGCGACGCTACGGCACCACGACGCGACCATCGGCACCCTGCGCAGGGCGGGCTTCTCGGTGGAGATGACCGCCCACGCCTACGCCCTGCTCGACAGCTACGTGTACGGATTCGCGCTTCAGGAGGCCGCGCTGCCCTTCCACGGCCCCGACGCCGCCGCCGAAGTCGCCGAGCCGATAATGCGGCAGTTCGCCTCCGGTGAATATCCCCACCTCGTCGAGATGGCGACCGAACACATCCTCCGGCCCGGCTACGACTTCGGCGACGAGTTCGAATTCGGGCTCAACGTGATCCTCGACACCCTCACGACGTGGATCCCCGGCAACGACCGCCGACCCCCGTCCTGACCGCCGGCCGAAGGGGAGCCGACCTGGCCGCCGGCACCACCGCGGCGGTCGAGGCGGGGCGCTCACGGTCGCACCGGCCAGACGGGGAAGGGCCGGTGCCCGCCGGCATCCGGCCCTCCGTCTTCTTCCGGTCTTCCGTCTTTCAGTCTTCGCCGTGATAGGCGCGCAGCTCACGGCGTGCCTGGTGACGGCTGCGGCGGCGCTCTTCCCGTAGGAAGTGGTACCACTCCCGATTCCCGCCCCTGGTGCCGCAACCGAACACGTAGAAGGTGGGGGCACCCCAGTGGCAGCCGCCCTTGCGGTAGCCCAGGGACGCGCTCTCGGCGGTGATCTCGTCCGGCAGCGTGCACGGCCCGAACCGATGATCATGCACGGGCAGGCAGGTCGCCATCGGCGCGTCGGCCATACGCACCCACCAGGGCCGGGTCTTGTCGGTCTTGCTCATACGGTCACCTTTCGGCTCCGTGACACCCCGGGCTGGGGCTGTCATGGGACCGGATGCACCGTGATCACCTCCGACTTCGCACACGATATATCGGGGCCTGAAGCGACGCTGTCACTCAGAAAAACTGATTCCGACATTAGCGCGAGCCACAGGAGCACGCGTTACGCACAACTGATTTGCGGCTGGTGGCACGGACCGAGTGGAGAACCTCATGGTCTGCTTCACAGGGCGTGCAGGTCGACGGCGTCGGCCATCGCCTGGTAGCCCGCGGGGTTGGGGTGCAGGTGGTCACCGCTGTCGAAGGCCGGCCGG
Source organism: Streptosporangium sp. NPDC000396 (assembly GCF_042898655.1). Taxonomy (NCBI): domain Bacteria; kingdom Bacillati; phylum Actinomycetota; class Actinomycetes; order Streptosporangiales; family Streptosporangiaceae; genus Streptosporangium; species Streptosporangium sp. NPDC000396. The sequence goes on along the minus strand of NZ_JBIAZA010000010.1, from coordinate 221,958 downwards.
ATCCGGTCAGGGTCGGCGGAGTCGGCGACGGCGCGCTCGAAATCGACGACCGCGTCGAACTCGCCGCTGGTCCGGATCCATGCGTTGACCGCGTCGCGGATGGCCTCGGGCTCGTCGGTGAAATTGGCGGGCAGGAGGGTGCCGCCGATGATCCGGACGCCTCGCGCGTGGGCGTCGCGGATGAGCTGCCGGTAGCCGGCGATCAGGTCGTTGGCGCTGACCTTGGTCGCGGGCGTGGTGCAGGGCGTGGGCTCCTGCATACCCAGCAGGATGTCGTTGATGCCCTCCAGCACGATCACGGTCTTGACGCGAGGCTGGCCGAGCACGTCCCAGCGGAACCGTGTCAGTCCCCGCTCACCCAGGCATGCCGAGTCGTTGAGCAGCCGGTTGCCGCCGATGCCGAGGTTGAGCACCGGCCGCCGCCCGGCCAGCCTGCGGGCCAGCGCGTCCGGGTAGCGGTTGTCGGCGTCCTGGGTGGCGGCGTATCCGTCGGTCATGGAGTCGCCGAAGGTCGCCACCGCGGCGCCGTCGTCGTGCACGTCCACGCCGGACAGGTAGAACCAGGAGGTGTTGGTCTCGGCGAAGGCGCCCGCGCCGGGGTCGCGGGTGTGATCGCCGGTGGCCCGGTAGGAGGTGGCCAGCGCGAGGTTGTGGTAAGTGGCCGGGCCGGTGGTGCCCTGGAAGTACAGCGTCACCGTCAGCCGGTCGCCTGGCTTGACCGCCAGCCGTACGGGATCGCTGGCGGTCTGCCCGCCAGTGGGGATGTCGACGGAGGCGGAGTGTGCGAAGGCCAGCGGCCGGAGCGTCCCCGCCTGCACGGCGGCGCCCGTGCCGGCCTTGCCCACGCTGGCACCGGTCAGGTGGAGCGGGGTGGTGCCGTAGGCGTTGGACAGCCGGATCCGGATCGTCGAGCCGCCGGCAGTGACGCGGACCGCCTGCCGTACCGAGTGATTGACGAAACCCTTCTCCGCCCAGGTGGGGTACCAGACGTCGGCCGACGGCTGCTGGACAGCGGTCGCCCACATCGCGGTCCAGCAGTCGGCGGACGCCGGTGTCGCCGTCAGGGCGGCGACCAGGGCGGCGGCGGTCGCGATTTTCAACACGTGAGTACGCCTTTCAGTCCAGGACCGGGAAGTTGGCGCGGAACACGCCATAGGGGTCGCGCCGGCGCTTGATCTCGCGCAGCCGGGCCAGCGTGTCGGCGGGGAAGGCTTGGGCGGCGTTGTCCGCCGGCGCGAGGAAGGTGTACGGCTTGCGCCCGCTGACCGCCTGGCCGAGAGCTTCAACGAGGGCGACCTGTTTGGCCTGCACCGCATCGGTCAGGTGGGGCAGCCGCAGGCCGAGAAGATAGAGCATGTACGGCTCGGCCAAGGCGCCACCCGCGCCGCCGACGGGATCGGCCTCGGCCAGCACCCCGCCCAGATGCCGGACCTGTAGGTTCAGCAGTGGCGCGAGGTCGGCACCGGCGAGCGTCTCCAGCGTTGCATCGTCCAGGCCGGTCAGCAGTTCGGTGCGGGCCAGCATCGGGCTGGGCTCGACCGGCTCTGCCGCGATCGTGCCCAGGTCGGCGATCTCCATCAGGCCGCGGCTGTCGGAGAGGCTGCCGCCGATGTCGTCGAAGGCGGCCAGCAGCGCCTTGGCCTCGGCATCGCCGCCGAGGTACGTCACGTCCACGGAGACCATCGGCGGTGCGGGCGGCGGCGGGGCCATGCGGTTGATCCACACCGACAGCTCACGTGGCGCGTTCGCGGTGATCTGGCGGAAGGCGTCGAACACCGCGCCGGCGCGGGCTGCGGGCCATACGATCCGCCCGCCGTACAGGCTGGGCGCCGGATACAGCGCCAGCTCGATCGAGGTGATCAGTGCGTAGTCGCCGCCGCCACCGCGCAGCGCCCAGAACAGCTCACCGTCGGATTCGCCGGTGACCCGAACCTGCTTGCCCTCTGCGTCGACGATCTCGAAGGCGCGCACCGAGTCGGCTGCCCAGCCGTACGTGCGGCCGAACCATGAGATGCCGCCGCCGGCGACGAACCCGGCGACCGTCACGGCCGGGCTGCTGCCGGCCGGCCCGGTGAGGCCGTGCTTGCCGGTCTCGGCCAGCACCCGGCCCCACTGCGCTCCGGCGCCTACCCGGGCGGTGCGCGCCTCCGCGTCGACCTCCACCCGGTCCAGGCGGCCGGTGCGCAGCAGGATCACGCCCTGCACGTCGCCTGAGGCACCATGGCCCGACGGCTGGGCGGTGACCGTCAGCCCGGCTTCGCGGGCGTACCGCACCAGCGCCGCCACATCCGCGGCGTCCTCGGCCTCCACCACGGCGGACACCGGCTGGTGGACACCCACCGCCCACGGGCGGGCCGCCTCGTCGAACCCATCCTCGCCGGGAAGCAGTACACGCCCCCGGACGGTATGACGCAGATCCATAGCTGTTGTCTCCTTCGGGGATTACCAGGGAAGAGGGCCTTCGTGCTGGACGAGGGTGGCGGTGGGGCCGTCGGCGTCCAGGAGGGCCATGGCAACGATCGGCGCGGCGCCCTCTTCGGGGGTCTTGATGCCCGTGCCGTGGTTGATGTCGGTCTTGACCCAGCCCGGGTCGACCGCGTTGACCTTGATCGGGGTGTCCCACAGCTCCTTGGCGTAGGACACGGTGATCATGTTCAGGGCGGCCTTGGAGGAGCAGTAGACCAGGTTGAGCATCGGCCACAGCGGATGGTCCTGGTCCAGGGCGCGCCCGATCGAGCCGCGTTCGCTGGAGACGTTGACGATGCGTCCCGCGGGTGATCGGCGCAGCAACGGCAGCATCGCGTTGGTGACCTCGATGACGCCGAACACGTTCGTCTCGTAGACCTGGCGGGCCTCCGCGGTCGTGCTCTGGCTGGGCAGCCCGTCATCGAAGGTGATCCCGGCATTGTTGACCAGGATGTCGAGCTTGCCGTACTCCTGTTCGATCCATGTCGCCGCGGCTCGGATGCTTGCCGCGTCGGTGACATCGAGCCGCACGTACGGCTGGCCGAGCCGCTCGGCCGCGGCGCGCCCTCGCTCCTCGTCACGGGCGCCGATGACCGCGGTGATGCCCGAGTCACGGAGCAGGCGTGCGATCTCGAAGCCGATGCCCTTGTTCGCGCCCGTGACGAGCGCGACCGCTACCATGCCGCACCCGCGATCTGCCGGGTGGTGGCGTTCAGCCGGTTCCACAGGTTGACGGTGGAGACCGTCATGATCAAAGCGGCGAGCTCGGCCTCGGAGTAGTGGTCGGCGGCCTCGTCCCACACCTCGTCGCTCACCTGGCCGCCGTCGGCGAGCCGGGTGACCGCCTCGGCCAGTGCCAGCGCGGCGCGTTCCGCGTCGGTGAAGTACGGGGCCTCGCGCCAGGCGGCCACGGCGAAGATCCGTTCGTCGCTCTCGCTCTGCTTGCGCAGGTCCTTGGCGTGCATGTCGACGCAGACACTGCACCCGTTGATCTGGCTGGCCCGCAGCAGCACCAGGTCAGACGTGATCTTGGGCAGCCCAGCCTGGTCGGTGGCCTTCTGGAGGTTCATGAGCGCCTGCATGGCGCCGGGGAGGACCATGGCGGGGTTCTTCATGCGTGCCTGCATGGGAATGTCTCCTCATGGGTGGTGATCGCCTGATGTGATCAGCATGGGGAGGGCCGTTAATGCGATCGCGATGCGATGTCTATGCATCGCCGATGGCTCTGTTGTGCCTCCCGCTGGCAAAGGGGCAAATGTAGGATTCGCGGGTGGATGTGGGGTTTGCGATCCTGGGCCCAGTCGAGGTGTCAGCCGGTGACCGATCGCTTCCCGCCCTGGCACCGCGTCACCGCGCGTTCCTGGGCTACCTGCTGCTGCATGCCGGCCTCGTGCTGAGCGCCGAGCGGCTCAGCGACGCGATGTGGGGGCCGACGCCGCCGGACACCGCCCGGGCACAGGTGCACGCCGCGTTGACCGCGATCCGGCGCACGCTGCGCGCCGCGGATGCGGCCCGCCTGGTGCAGACCCGACCGGCAGGTTATGTGATCACCCCGGCGCCCGGGCAGCTGGACCTGAGGGAGTTCACCGCCCTGGTGACCGCTGCCCACGCGGAGGCCGATCCAGAGCTGGCCCGCGGGCATCTGCGCGCCGCTCTGGCGTTGTGGCGCGGACCGGCCTTGGCCGACATTCAGGCCGACTACGCGGAAAGCGCCCGGGCCCGGCTGGAGGATCAGCGGCTGATCGTGATCGAGCGACTGGCGGAGCTCGAACTCGCTGCCGGAAGGCACGCGGAGCTCATCGATCAGCTGACCGCCGAGCTGACCGCGCATCCCTTACGAGAACGGCTGGCCTGGCAGCTGATGCTGGCCCTGCACCGCGCCGGGCGCCAGGCCGATGCGCTGGCCGTCGGCCGTGACTACCGCCGCAGACTGGCCGATGAGCAGGGGCTGGATCCAGGACAGGCCTTCCATGCCGTGGAGACGGCCATCCTGCGCGGTGAGCCACCCACGGCTGCCACGATCCGGCCCGCGGAGGCCGACCTGCCCACCACCGCCAGGCCCGTGGCGGCCTTCCTGCCCTACGACGTCGCCGACTTCGCCGGCCGTTCCGTCCAGGTGGAGGAGCTGTGCGAGCCCGCCTCCCAGGTGGTGACCATCGCAGCGATCGACGGCATGGCCGGCATCGGCAAGACGGCGCTGGCCGTCCATGTCGCGCACCGGCTTGCCGAACGTTACCCCGACGGTCAGCTCTTCATCGACCTGCACGCCCACACGACGGGCCATCGGCCGCTCGAACCCGCGGAAGCGCTGGAGGTGCTGCTGCGGCAGTTCGGCGTACCGACCGAGCGCATCCCCGCGTCCATGGCGGAAAGGGCCGCCCTGTGGCGAGCCGAGCTGGCCGGCCGCAGCGTACTGCTGGTCCTGGACAACGCGACCGACGCCGCCCAGGTCCGGCCCCTCCTGCCAGGCACTTCGAACAGCCTGGTGCTCATCACCAGCCGCCAGCGGCTCACCGACCTGGACGGCGCGCGGGCCCTGTCCATGGACGTGCTGCCCCTGACCGACGCCGTCGCGCTCTTCACCGGCATCGTCGGCGAGCGCGCGGCCACCGAGCCCGAGGCGGTCGCGGAGGTCCTGCTGCTGTGTGGGTTCCTGCCGCTGGCCGTACGCATCGCCGCCACCCGCCTGCGGCACCGCCCCCGCTGGAGCGCGGCCCATCTCGCCGAACGCCTGCGTGACGAGCGCCGCAGGCTCACCGAGCTGGCCAGGTCGGAACGCGGTGTGGCGGCCGCGTTCACCCTGTCGTACAGCCAGCTCACCGCCGACCAGCAGCAGCTCTTCCGCCTGCTCGGGCTGCATCCCGGCCGCGACATCGAATCGTACGCGGCCGCCGCGCTCGCCGATCTCCCCGTAGAGCGCACCGAGGACCTGCTGGAGGACCTGCTGGACGCGCACATGCTCCAGCAGCGCGCCTTCGGCCGCTACGTCTTCCACGACCTGCTCCGCCAGTACGCCGCGCAGCTCGCGGCAGAACAGGAGCCGCCGCACGTGGGACACGCGGCGCTGACCCGGCTGCTCGACCACCAGCTGACCACGGCGTCGGCCGCCATGGACGTGCTCTACCCCGACAGCGCCCACCGGCGACCGCGCATCGAGCGATCCGCGCCGCCGCCGGTCCCCCTCCATGACGCCGCGCAGGCGCTGGCCTGGTTGGACGCCGAACGAGCCAACCTCGTCCTGGCCGCCGATCGCGACCTGGCGCACACCTGCTTGCTGGCCACCACGCTGTACCGCTATCTCTACGACCACGCACACCACGACGATGCTCTGGCTCTGTACGGCAAAGCCCTGCGGGCCGCCCGCTGCCGCCAGGATCCGGCCGGTGAAGGGCGGGCGCTGACCGATCTCGGCTGGGTACATCAGGTGCAGGGAAGCCATGACGTCGCCCGCGAGCACTTCGATCGGGCTCTGACCGCCTGCCGTACCTCTGGAGACCTGCGAGGTCAGGCGCGGGCGCTGGTCGGCTTGGGCAGGGTGGGTACGGACGACGGCGACCACGAGCGGGCCAGGGAGGCGAACCTGCGCGCCCTTGAACTGTTCCGCGAGATCGGCGACCGGTTCGGCGAGGCCGTGACGTTGGACTACCTCGGCATCGTCCATGAACGCCTGGGCCAGTACGCGCAAGCGGCCGACCTGCATCGCCAAGCGCTGGAGCTGTCCAGGGAAGTCGGCAGCCGAGGTGGTGAGGCCGACGCTCTGGACAACCTCGGGGTGGTCTGCACCCGGCTGGGCCGGCTCGAAGAGGCCCGCGACCATCACGAGCAGGCGCTGGAGCTGTATCGACGCTTCGGCTACCGGCGAGGCGAGGCCAAAGCGCTCAACAGTCTGGCGGAGATCGCGGCGACCATGGGCGACCCCGGCCAGGCCGTACACCTGCACAATGCCGCTCTCGATCTGGCCGTGGAACTGAACAACCCGGGCGAGGAGAAGCGCGCCCGTGAGGCCATCGCCCAGTTCCTGTCCGCATCGGAGACCTCCCGCCGAAGGTGATCGGCCTTTGGGAACTCCGGTGCCGTCATCTGCCGGATGAAACCATCGAGGTGGTGGATTTCGGGGTGCAGGTTCGAGGGAACCACGTGGAGATTTCTGGCGAAAGAGGCGAGAGTCGGGTTCCGCCGGGGCCGCAGGTAAAGGGTGGCGAGCGGTTCTGCCTGGTTTGGGTTCCGAAGACGGGAACGAAAGGTGCAGCGGATCTTCGTATAAGCCGAAGATATCTTCGGTTATATCGAATATCAACTCTCTGCTGTGGGTGGTATACGCGAAGAAGGCCTGGTCAAGGGCATGGGCAGGAAGAAGCCCTCCGGGCGGATGGCCGGAGGGCTTCTCGGGTGAACGTGGGTGTCGTGGGGTCAGCCGAGGTCGCCGGTTTTTACGGCGTTCATGAAGGCGGTCCACTCTTCGGAGGTGAAGATGAGGGCGGGGTCGTTGGGGTCTTTGCTGTCGCGTACGGCGCGGCGTCCGCCGGTCAGGTTGGCCACTTCGACGCAATTGCTTCCATCATCACCGGAGAGGGAGGATTTGCGCCATTGGGCATTGGTGAGTTCCTGGGTCACGTCGTCCATCTCTGCACTGTCTCCTTGATCATGCTGAGCGACTCACGCCGGGACAGGGCGTCCACCCGGATCACGTTGTATCTGAATGCTATTAAGGCTCGGTTAGGTGGGGACGGGCCCAGCGTGTCATGTGGTGGCTTTCTCTGATCGTGTGTGGATGTCGGCGGTCAAGTCGACCACAGAGCTGACTCGATCTGCCGGATAAGGGCGTCGGCTTCTGTGTCTCAGCGGCGCATGGAGGCGAGGACGAGGTGACGGGCGTATCGATGCGTTCCTGAGCACAATCCGCGGCGGCGTAGAGGGCCACCCAGTCGACCTTGCCGATGTTCGGCACCAGCGAGATTATCTTCTCGGCGGCCTCGCGGTCGGACGCGGAGTTGTCCTTGCCTTCGAGGTAGTAGTCGTACATTCGCGCCACGCTGGGGACGGGCGGGTTGGTACCCGCTGGCGCGTTCTCATGCTCAGCCATGTCTTCGCCCTCCACTTGAGGGAGACCCTATGGTGAACAACATTGTGGATCACTACGCCTTGTCGTGATGGCAACCAGTCAGCGTGGGAAAGCGCATCGAGGGAGAAGGACAGCCAGAGCCCTGCTTGCCGCTGTATCGACCCGGCGCGGCTGGCTTGCTGTCCTCGTTGGCAGAGGCCAGGCCGCGCAGTTCAGCGGTTTGATCGGGGCGGTGGAGTTAGGGGAATGCCAGGTGTCAGCAGGGTCCGCGCCGTGTTGCTGATCAAACTCTGGCGCCAATCGACATGGTTGCATTTTCGGATCGCCCCTATGTCGAATTAGGGGTTGCTGAAATAATCAAATCAAGTACAGGAGATAGCGATTGCTGTTAAGGTGGCTTAACGAGCTATTTGATCATCGCTTTCCTATGCGTTAACTTTGTCTGGAAAGCGAGAAGGCTGCTGATTTCTCAGTGGTTGAGCACTACCGCGAGGCCCGACGAAGAGGCGCAAAGCGGGCTTTTGTTGGAAAAAGCTTGCCCCGGGTCGCGTGCAGAGCAGTGGCGATACCCGGGGCATACGTGAGCCATCATAACTCACTCCCGGTCACAGCGGGAGGTGTGCGGTGGATCGCAACGAGGCCAAGCGGATCGCGGACCTGATTTCCCAACCCCGCTTGGGGCCTTACCTTGCCGCGTCAGGTGGAGACCTGGAAGCCGGGCTCCGGCTCTACGCGTGGAACCTGGAAGCGAGCTGCGCCTTCGCGGGGGCGCTGCAGTTTCTGGAGGTCGTGCTGCGCAACGCCATGGACAGTCGGCTTGCCACATACTACGGACGACGTGACTGGTGGAACACACCCCACCTCACTCTGGCCGATTACGCGCGTCGTGCTCTTGGCAAGGCTGAAGATGCGACACGGCGCCGCGCGAGGTCCGCGGCGGATGACATCGTGGCGGAGCTTCCATTCGGTTTCTGGGTGTCGCTGCTGTCCCGCCGGAGCGACTACTACACGCAGCTGTGGTGGCCGGCATTGAGACACGAGTTCTCCGGCTACTCCAACCATAGGCCCGCCGTCCTACACAACGACCTCGATCACCTATGTCGGCTGCGTAACCGTGTGGCGCACTGTGAACCCATTCACCATCGGCGTCTGCTGAAGGACTTCGAGACTCTGTTGGGGGTGCTGAACTTCATCTCGCCGGAGGCCTCTCAGTGTCTGAAGAAGTTCAGCCGGATCCCAGAGGTCCTGGACCGTAAGGCGGGGGTCTTGAACGGCAGCTTGCTTCCACGGATCTGAGGAGGCAGAAGCTCAGTATGGCGGTGAAACTCACGATGGGCGACATAGCCGAACTCGCCGGGGTCAAACGACCGGCGGTGAGCAACTGGCGGCGCCGCCATGCCGACTTCCCACAACCCGTAAAAGACGACGGTCGCCGATCGCTGTTCGACTCAGACCAGGTAGGCGAGTGGCTCGAGTCCCGTGAGCTGCCCTTGGGGCAAATCACACTGGACGGACCAGAGACCTACGGTGAGCGGTTCCGAGAACGGCTACGACTCCGCGCGATCTCGGAACTGCGAGGCGTCCTTCCCGGAGACGAGGTCGTGGCACGAGGGGTGGCACTGGCCGCGGTGACTACTGTGTTGGGGGAGACGTTCGGCGTGAATCCCTATCGTCAGATCAATCAGCGGCGCCCCGACCTGGCCCCCTTGTTTAAACCGTTGCTTGACGGGCTGAACGCGGGAACGGACAGGTTGTCCAGGATTGTGATGGAGATGCTGCAGGGTGCCTCTCCTCTTGATGTGGTCGACAGGCTGATTGAGCAGGCGGACCGGGTCGACTCAACCATCCGCGCCACCACCACGCCGGGACAGGTCGGCGAGCTCGTCGCAGCCATCGCGATACGGAGACCATGGGGCTCGGTCTACGACCCGGCCGCCGGCATTGGGACCTTGCTGCGGCGGGTGCTGAAAGACCGCCCTATCGAAACCTTGGACGTTTTCGCGGCCGATATCGATGATTCCGCACTGAGGCTGCTGAAACTCAGCTTCCTGGCAGGCTGCTACGAGCTCACGACGTATCACCAGGACTCCTTTCGGCCACACTGTGACGTCAGGGTGGATTTGGTCGTCATGGATCCCCCGTTCGTTCCCAGTGACCCTGGTAAAAGGAAAAGGTCGAAGAAACCGGATCCGTTCAAGTGGGTGCAGCTGGCACACCGGCATTTGAAGCCGGGAGGCCGTGGTCTCGTTGTGCTACCCGCCTGGGCGTTGAAACAGGCCGGGCTCCACGACCCGACCGCTCGCCTGCGCGCGGAACTGGCCCGGTCAGGGCTGATTCATTCCGTGGTACGGCTCCCGCCACGGTCGCACTCGTTTCGTGTGGGGGCGGAGCTGGCGCTTGTCGTGGTCGATCAGGCGCCCGATCCGGAGCGGTGGGTGCTGCTAGTGGAAGCGGGCGCACTGGAACGTGCGCATGGCGGGCGCTGGATCGACGAGGTCGTGTCCATCCTGCACGGCCGACCGGCGGAGCCCCGAGAGGGTTTTGACAGGGTACGGGCCGCCGACTGCGACGACCGGAGGTCGCTTCTTCCCGAGCCGGGCACGGCGAAGCCTCCTCTGGAGGATGCGGCGGCGAATGACCTGCTCGACGCACAGCGTCGGCTGGCACAGCTGTTCCCCGACGACCCCGAGCTTCTGACGGTGCCGGTCGTCGCCGACCGGACCGGAAGGAGATGCCGTGAGCTCGGGGCGTATCGCAGGTCCAAGCAGCTCGTCTTCCTCCCAGGCCACCGAATCGATCCCATCGACCTGGGACAGGGGGACGTGCCGCTGGTCGGTGCCGAGGAGTTACGGGATGGGCGAGTCGTCGGCAGCCGAACTGTCGACGATCTCAGCCTCGCGGTCGATCTCGGAGACTATGAGGCGGTCCGGCGGACCATGCCGGGTGATGTGGTCGTGTTGTCGACCGGACGGGTTCATGCCTGTGTCGACACCAAGGGCGGAAAGGTGGTGGAGGCACCCGCACAGGTGATCCGGATTGCCCAGGACAAAACCCAGGAGGGCAGGACTCCTTGGATGACCCCTCGGGTCCTCGCCGCGCTCTTGGTGGCGGCGGGTGTTCCGGAACGAGCCTCAGGCCCTCTGGTCAGACGCGTTAACCTTACGAAGCTGGAGCTGCCAGAGCTGACCCCCGAGGAGGTGGCGACGCTGGACGACGTGCTCAGACAGGTCGAGGAGCGTGAGGCCGGGCTCCAGCGCAGGCTTTCGGCGCTGCGGGGTTTCGGCGCCGCTCTCATGGCCGGGATCGCGGGCCGCTCTTTGCGGGTGATGGGAGAGCTGGCGGATGACAGGTGAAAGGGAACACGTGGCACCACCACGCAGGAGCGGTTCGGCCGCTCCCGCCGATATCAAGGACGTCCTCTGGAAGGCTGCAGACAAGCTGCGCGGCAGCATGGATGCCGCCGAATACAAGCACTTCGTGCTCGGGCTGGTCTTCCTGAAATATGTCTCGGACGCGTTCGCTGAGCGCCGTGACGAGATCGCCGCGGAGCTGGCGGCCGACGGCATCGAGGGCAGCGCGGCAGAGCGACTGCTTGATGACCCTGACAGCTACATGAGCGAGGGCGTCTTCTACGTTCCCGAACCTTCCCGCTACGACAAGGTGGCGGCCCGGGCCAAGACGTCGCCGGGCGGCATGACGGTCGGCGAGGTCATCGACAACGCAATGGTCGCGATCGAAAAGAAGAATCCGGATCTCGAAGGCGTCCTTCCGAAGATCTTTAACCGGACCGAGGTGGACCAGCGGCGTCTGGGCGAGCTAATCGACCTCATCGGCCGGATCGGCTTCCGTGAGCAGGCGAAGAAAGCCCGTGACCTGCTCGGTGAGACCTACGAATACTTCCTGGAGAGGTTCGCCAAGGCCGAAGGCAAACGCGGCGGTGAGTTCTACACCCCTGCCAGCGTGGTGAAGCTTCTAGTGGCGGTTCTGGAGCCGCGGCCCGGCGAGCGTGTGTACGACCCCGCCTGCGGCTCCGGCGGCATGTTCGTCCAAGCTGAGAAGTTCATCGAGTCCCATGGCGGGCGAGCTTTCGACATCTCCGTCTTCGGTCAGGAGCTCAACCAGAACACCTGGCGCCTGGCCAAGATGAACCTCGCCATCCACGGCATCGGCGCCAACCTGGGCTCCGAATGGGGCGACACCTTCCACGACGACCGCCACCCTGACCTGAGGGCCGACGTGGTCCTGGCCAACCCGCCGTTCAACATCTCCGACTGGGGCGGCGAACTCCTCGGTATGGACCCCCGGTGGAAGTACGGCGTGCCGCCGGTCGGCAATGCCAACTTCGCCTGGCTACAGCACATGGCATCCAAGCTCTCTCCGCGCGGCCGGGCCGGGATCGTCCTGGCCAACGGGTCGATGTCGTCCAAGCAGTCGGGTGAGGGTGACATCCGCCGTTCCATGGTCGAGGCCGACCTGGTCTCCTGCATGATCGCCCTGCCTCCGCAACTGTTCCGCAGCACGCAGATCCCGGCCTGCCTGTGGTTCCTCGCCCGGGACAAGGGACCGGCGCGCGGTCAGGTGCTGTTCATCGATGCGCGCGACATGGGCGTGATGGAGAACCGCACCGAGCGGATGTTGACCGACGAGGAGATCGCCGAGATCGCCGGGACCTACCATGCCTGGCGGGGTACGTCGAAGGATCTCTACGTCGACGACGCGGGCTTCTGCTATTCGGCAGATCTCGACGACATCAAGCAGAACGACTACATCCTCACCCCGGGCCGCTATGTCGGGGCCGCTGCTTCGGAAGAAGACTCGGAACCTACCGCTCATAAAATTGTCCGCCTCACTCAGGACCTTTTGAGCTATTTTGAAGAGTCGGCAAATTTGGAGGCCATTGTGCGTGAGCAAACGAGGATGGTCAGAGGTGGGTAATCGGCTAATTCTAGAAGATTTGTGTGTGCTTATTGTTGACTGCAAGAATCGAACGCCACCTCAAGTGGAAGGTAGCGATAAGTTCGCACACGTTGTTGGTACGCCAGATATTTTGGATGGACGTATTATTCTCCATTCAACAAAAATGGTAAATCAGGAAACGTTTAATATTTGGACGACTCGCGCAGTTCCTCGGGAAAATGACATCATTCTTACTCGTGAAGCACCCGTTGGGAGAGTCGGTAGAGTTGAATCTAATATGAAAATATGTTTGGGGCAGCGAACAATGCTGCTTCGCCCAGACCCTGATGTTGTGGACTCCCGCTTCCTTCACTACTTTCTATTGGGGCCTCAGGTTCAGGGTGTGTTGCATGCTCGTGCCTCTGGATCGACAGTTCCCCACCTGCGTGTGGCCCAGGTGCGCGAGCTTCCCATTCCTGCGATTCCTTCTCTTTCTGAACAGCGGAAAATAGGTAAGATGCTTGGAGCGTTAGATGACAAGATTGCGCTCAACGGGCGCATCATGCTGACATCTCGGGAACTTGCGCTCGCGTACTGGCAAAGAGCGGGCGAGAGTGGTGATCTTCAGGCGGTTTCCCTAGGCGAGGCTGCCAAGTGGCTGTCAGGGGGAACGCCGAGAACCAGCGAGGAAGCATATTGGAATGGTGAGATCCCATGGATTTCTGCCGCTAGCTTGAAATCTCCCTGGATCGACGACTCCGAGCGAAAGGTGACAGTGCTCGGAGCTGAAAACGGGACCAGGATGGTCCCCGCTAATACAGTGATCTTCGTGGTCCGTGGTATGAGTCTGAAGACTGAGTTCCGCATCGGAATCACTCAGCAGGAGGTCGCCTTCGGGCAGGACTGCAAGGCGCTGATCGCGCGAAATGATATTGACCCGATGCTGCTCTTCTTCGCCATCATTGATCGAACCGATGAGATCCTAGGCATGGTCGATGAGGCTGGTCACGGGACGGGACGGCTAGCGACGGACAGGCTCTCGCGTTTAGAGATTCATTTTCCTGTTGGACGGGCTCGTGAAGAGTTGTCCAAGAAATTGAATGCGCTTGCATCGCTTGCCGCTGCCCGGCAGCGGGAAAATCGAACCCTGGCGGAGCTCCGTAATACTCTGTTGCCGAAGCTGATCTCCGGAGAGATTCATATCAAGGATGCGGAGAAGGAAGTGGAGAACGTCGTCTGACGGCGGGAGCCGTACAGGAAATGTCGGTGTAGGAATATACATTGATCAAAGGGGATATCGGGGGCCGGTAGCGTAGGGAATGAGGGTGCGATGGGGAAGCCAGGCTGGGCTCCGATGGAGGAGGACTGGGAGGCTTACGCTCTCGAATGGCTGGCCGAGTGGGGATGGGAGCCGCTCAGGGGCACCCAGATCGCGCCAGAGACAGGGCAGCGGCCGAGTTGGGATGAGCTGGTCATTGTGCCCCGGCTTCGAGATGCCATCGAGCGCATCAACCCCGACCTTCCCCAGAAGGCCGTGGATGACGCGGTCAACCAGGTGCTCCGCAGGGAGACGCAGCGGGCGTTCAGCGCGAACAAGGCCGTGCACGAGAAACTGACCCGTGGCGTGACCGTCTCCTATCGCGACGAACGTGGCCAGGAGCAGAACCGGACCGCATGGCTGCTGGACTTCGAGAACGTCAACACCAACGAGTTCATCGCGGTCAACCAGGTCACGCTCAAACACGACCGGCGTGAGCGGCGCTTCGACATCGTCTGCTACGTCAATGGCCTGCCGCTGGCAATCTTCGAGCTGAAGCGAGCTGATGACCCTTACGGCACCACCGAAACCGCCTATAACCAGCTCCAGACCTACGTGCGCGAGTTCGGCCCGGTGGGCTTCACCGTACCGGCGATCGTTGTGGCGAGCGACGGGATCTCCGCCCGGTACGGTACGCCGTTTACGCCATGGGAGCACATGGCGCCCTGGAATGTGGACGATCAGGGGGAGCCGGTCCGGATCGCGCACGGGACCGCGCTGGAGGTGCTGATCTCGGGACTGTTCGACCCGCCGCGCTTCATCGATATCCTGGCGAGCTTCATCTCGTTCTCCCGGAAGAACCACGGGATCAAGCGGCTGGCGAAGGCCCACCAGTTCCACGCGGTCAACACGGCGGTGGCCAAGACCCTGGTCGCCGCGGCCAGGGACGGTCGCGCTGGGGTGGTCTGGCACACCCAGGGGTCAGGCAAGAGCCTGGAGATGGAGTTCTATGCCGCGAAGATCCTCCAGCAGCCCGCTCTGGGCAATCCCACGATCGTCGTCCTCACTGACAGGACGGACCTGGACAACCAACTCTTTGAGGAGTTCGCCGCGAGCGAGCTGCTGGGCGAGGCTCCGATCCAGGTGAGCTCGCGTGAGGCGCTGCGAGAGCAGTTGCGGACCCGGCCCACCGGCGGCATCGTTTTCTCCACGTTGCAGAAGTTCAGCCTCACCAAGGATGAGCGTGAGGCGAAGATAAAGGATCACCCGCTTCTCTCGGACCGGCGCAACGTCGTCGTGATCGTCGATGAGGCACATCGGAGCCATTACGAGTTGGTCGGCGAGAACGGTCTCGCCAGGAACCTTCGGCAGGCGCTGCCACACGCCACCTTCATCGCGTTCACCGGAACCCCGATCGCCACGGCAGATGCCAACACCTACGCGGTCTTCGGCGATGTCATCGATGTCTACGATCTGACCAGAGCCGTCGAGGACGGCGCGACGGTGAAGGTGTTCTACGAGAACCGTCACATTCCAGTCCGCTGGCGGACCGAGGTCGACCCTGCCGACCTCGACGAGCGTGTGGACGATCTCACCGCCGATCTGGACGACGACGAGCGTCTCAGGGCACGCCATGCTTTCAGCATCTACGAGGAGATGATCCAGGCCGACGGGCGCCTCGCCAAGGTCGCCGCCGACATCGTCACTCACTGGAAGGACCGCAGTGCCGCGATGCGCAAGACGACGGAGTTCGCGGGCAAGGGGATGATCGTTGGTTTTTCTCGACGTGTCTGTGCGGCCCTCTACGAGGAGATCATCAAGCTTGAGGGCAGCTGGCACCACGATGACGACAACGAGGGAAAGATCAAGGTCGTCTACACCTCCCACCCTTCGGACAAGTGGCCCGTGTCACGCCACGGCCGCAACCCGGGGCAGCTCAAGGAGATCCAGCGCCGGATGGTTGACGAGAAGGATGGACTAGAGCTGGTCATCGTCCGGGACATGTGGCTGACCGGGTTCGACTCGCCGCCGCTCCACACGCTCTACGTGGACAAGCCGATGCGCGGTGCGGCGCTCATGCAGGCCATCGCCCGGGTGAATCGCCGTTTCAAGGAGAAAGACGCCGGGTTGGTCGTCGACTTCCTCGGCATCGCGGAAAGCCTGACCGAGGCATTGGCCGAATACACCCCCGAAGACAGGGAGAGGCGCACGGTCGGAGATCCGACGTCCACGGCCGTCGACTTGGTCATAGAGCGGCACGGGGTGATCTGCGGGATTCTCTCCGGTTACGACTGGAGAGCAGTCCGGGACTCCGGCGCTCCCCGCGCCCACGTCAACGCGGCACTCGGAACGACGGACTATTTGCGCGATCCCGTCCGGGAGGCTCAGGACCTGGAGGCACGCAGGGAGACCCTGCCCAAGCGATTCACCCAAGCCTATCGAACTATGTCGCAGGCGCTTACCCTCTGCCCCACCCACGAGCGTGTCGCACCGCTCATGGCCGACATCCGGTTCTTCGATTCGGTCCGCGTCTACATGGCCAAGTTCGACGAGGATGCACGCCGTTCCCGAGGGCTTGCCACCCCGCAGGAGATCAAGATCGCGCTCCGGGAACTCGCCGCACAGGCATTGGACTTCGGTGACGTGGTGGACATCTACGAGGCCGCCGGCATCGAGAAGCCCGACCTGACGAAGCTGGACGAGGTGTTCGTCGAACGCTTCCGCCAGAGCATGCGCCCGAACCTTGCCATCGAGGCTTTACGACGCCGGATCGAGGAGGAGAACCGGGCGGCCAACCGGCTCAACCTTGTCCGCCGGAATGAGATGACGTCGAAGATCGAGGAAATGTTCTCCGCTCGCATCACCGCGGCGATGAAGCGATACGAGAACCAGGCACTCAGCTCGGCGGAGATCATCACTCGGCTAATCGACCTCGCTCGCGAGCTCGCGGCCGACAGAGGGCGAGCCGATGCGATGGGTCTCGACGAAGCCGAACTCGCCTTCTACGACGCGGTGGCGGCGAACGAGTCGGCCAAAGAGATTTTAGGGGACGCGAAACTGGTGGTGATCGCCCGCGAACTCGTCAAAGCGATCCGAGGCGATGCTGTTGTGGACTGGGAGGAGCGGGCTCAGGTTCAGGCCCGGTTGCGCAGCAAGGTCAAGCGTCTCCTCGCAAAGCATGGATACCCTCCGGACGATGAACCCGAGGCTGTGCGGCTCGTCCTGCAGCAGACGAAGGCCCTCGCCCAGGAGTGGGCTACCACTGCCGCTAATTGATCTTTTGCTTCCCTGTCCGATTCGGTTCGCCGGATCTGAGGACTTCTCTCAGGGACAGGAAGAAGCCCTCCGAGCGGGCGGCTGGAGGGCTTCTCGGGTGAACATTTGTGGAGGGCCGTGAAACTAGTCGAAGTCGCCATTTTTGATGCTGGCCAGGAAGGTGGTCCACTCTTCGGGGGTGAAGATGAGGGCGGGGCCGGTGCGGTTTTTGCTGTCGCGTACGGCGCGGCGTCCGCCGGTCAGGTTGGCCACTTCGACGCAGTTGCTTCCGTCACTTCCTGAAAGGGAAGATTTGCGCCATTGGGCGTTGGTGAGTTCCTGGGTCACGTCGTCCATCTCCGCATTGTCTCCTTGATCATGCTGAGTGACTCGCACCGGGACAGAGCGTCCACTCGGATCACGTCGTATCTGAATGCTAGACCTTTCACCTCTTCGATCCGCTCGCTTACTCGATCTCCTGTTCTCTGGGAGTCGATGTAGGCCACGGGCGGGGCTCCTCCGGGCATGTCCGCGATGACGAAGCCGCCGAGCAGACCAATCACACTGCATGCCTTGTAGGGAAGCACCTGAAGGGAGATCGACGGGCTTTCCCCGATCTCAAGAAGGTGCTCGAACTGGCCTTTCATCACTTCTGCGTCGGCGACGGGTCGGTGGAGGATGCCCTCGTCCAGGACGACCCAGAGCATTGGAGGTGCGGGTCGCCTGAGAATGCCTTGCCGATCCATGCGAGCTGCGATGTGTTCTTCCACTTGCTCGGCGGAGATGCCGGGTTCGCGGCTCAGGATGGCTCGTGCGTAGTCCTCGGTCTGGAGGAGACCGGGCACCATCAGCGGCTCCCACATGCGCAGGGCTTCCGCTTCGCGTTCGAAGTCCAGCCAGGGGCGGAACCAGCGGGGAAGCTGGGCCGCCGTGCGGTTCAGGCGGTCGAGCAAGTCCACGAGCGCTGTCCCCAGGCCGAGGATGCCGTCCACCTTGCGGGCCAGCTCCCTGCTGGGCGCCCGGTGGCCGTTTTCCAGCATGCTCAGCTGGCTGACGGAGAGGGGGATTGCCTTGCCTAGTTTTTTCTGGGTAAATCCAGACATAAGCCGGAATTTGCGTAGCTCAATGCCGAATTGAATGCGTGTCGATCCGTACAGATCCGGTTCCGGGGATGGTTCAGAGAGCGGTTCCGGGGTTGGGTCCGGGGAGACGGTCATTGGGGGCTCCTCTCGCCGCGTTTGGCCCATTGTCCTGGGAATCCGTCCGATCGCGCGAGAGGGTTCACATGATTGTGAACTCATTGCGAACACGATTCCCAACCCCGTTCCCCGATTGTTTGCGACCTTATGAATGCCACGTCAAAGCCGCGACGGTGCCTCGGCCAATGGCCCGAGTGAGGACGGAGAACCAGCCGGATTCGGCTGGGGGAGGCAAATCGATGAACCCGGAGACGCTTAAAGAGATCTGTCTGCCCGGAAATCCCGAATCGGCTTCACGGGCGCGGGACGAAGTTCGTCAATGGCTCGGGGAGAACCACCCCGCCTACGAGCCCGCGCGGCTGGTCGTCTCCGAGTTGGTGACCAACGCCGTCCGGCACGCCCGGCACGGGGTCGCCGGGCTCACCGCCGTCGATCCGCTGGTTCTCCGGCTGATGGCGTACGGCGGGCTGCTGCGCATCGAGGTCGTGGACACGGGTCTGACCACCGAGGACCCCCATGTCCGGACGGACCCGGAGTTCCTCCTCATGGAGAGTGGCCGGGGGCTGGCGATCGTCAGCGCGTTGTCGGGTGGAAACTGGGGCTACCGCTCCCACGGGCGGGAGCCAGGCCGGACCGTCTGGTGTGAACTCCCCGCGAATCCGCCGGTCTTCGAAGCGTCTCTTTCCGTGGCTGAGCCTCTTCCCGAGATGCGCGCCTCCCTGTCCCCGCTCGGGTGAGATGACGCGTGGTTCCCGGCACCCACCGGGAGCCCTCCTGAACCGCCCTCGGCGGGAGCACGGCATGCGAGCACCTTCCCCACGACTCGCGACACATGCCCTTACGCTCCTCATCCCCCGCTGGAGCGCCCGCCGAGGGCTTCGCACGCCGGAGGCTCGATCGCCGCGCTGTACGCGAAGGATTCGAACAGGTTGCCCTTGATGAGGGACGGCCGGAATACGGTGGCAACGGAGCGCGGCGGTCAGCCTCAGTGGGCGGTCCAGCCGCCGTCGACGGGCAGGATCGCGCCGGTGATGTAGGAGGCGGCGGGGCTGGCCAGCAGAAGCGCGGCGGCGGTCAGTTCGGTGGGCTGCGCCCAGCGGCGCGCGGGCACCTGGTGGTCGAGGAAGTCGCGTACGCGGGGATCGTCGTCGGCGCCTTCGTTCAGCGGGGTGCGGAACGGCCCCGGGGCGAGGGCGTTGACGCAGATGCCGGTGCCGGCCAGTTCGACCGCCAGGCTCCGGGTGAGCTGGACGACCGCGCCCTTGCTGGCGGCGTAGCCCGCCCGGCCGGCGGCGCCCACCAGGCCGAGTGCGCTGGCCAGGGTGACGATGCGGCCGTATTCCGCGGCCCGCATGACCGGGACGGCCGCCTGACAGGCCAGGAAGGTCCCGACGACGTTGACCTCCAGGCAGCGCCGGAGCTCGGCCGCGCCCAGCCGGCCGATTTCGCCTCTGGCCTGGATCCCCGCGCTGGTCACCAGGATGTCCAGGCGGCCGAACCGGCCGGCGACCTCGCCCACGGCCCGCCGGACGCCGTCTTCGTCGCTGACGTCGCAGGCCAGCGCCGAAGCCGGTCGCCCGGTGAGGGACGTGATTCGCGCCGCGGCCTGCTCACCGGTCTGCCGCCGTCGGCTGACGAGCGTGACGGCCGACCCGGCCTGGGCCAGGGCGAGGGCGATGGCGTGGCCCAGACCGGAGGAACCGCCGGTGACGATGGCGACGTGTCCGGTCAGGTCGATGCCGGTGCGACTGGCCGGAGTCGTTTCGATCATGGCTTTGCCTTTTCCGCGCCGGGCGATCTACCGGCCGGACCGTTGAGGGTCCTGGCCGAGGTAGGCGGCTCCGTTGACCCAGTTCTGAACGAGCCATCGCGCCGCCTCGTTGAGATCTCCGTCACGGATGGCGGCGAGGATGCGGCGGTGTTCGTCGATGCTGCGCCGGGCCCGGTCCGGGCCGCCGAAATAGAGCACGTCGTACCGCTTGAGCAGCGGCTTGGTCTGGGCGATGAGCCGCATCAGGTGGGCGTTGGCGCAGGCGGACAGCAGCAGTGCGTGCCACTGGTCGTCGATCCCGGCCAGGTCGCCCCCCTCGTCCAGGGTGGCTTGCATGTCGTCGATCTGCCGCTCGAGCCGGTCGGCGAGCCCGAGCAGGTCTTGGGGGGCACTCCACCGCAGTGCGAGGGCCTCCAGCTCGCCGACCAGCGGATACAGCTTGCGGGCCTCGTCGATGTTCAGGGGTGGCACGCGGAAGCCGCGCCGCGGCTCGGCGACCAGCAGGCTGCGGTCGGTGAGCTCCACCAGCGCCTCTCTGAGCGGGGTGCGGCTGACCCCCAGCTCGGCCGCGAGGCGGACCTCGTTGACGCGCGCCTCCGCGGGCAGTCGGCCGTCCAGGATGCGAGCGGTGACCTGCTCGGCGATGTCGCGCCGCAGCGGAGCCGTAGCGTGATCCACTCTCTCCCCCTCTTGCATACAAAAACAAATTTCTGTATTCAGTTTATATGTTCTGCATGCAAGATGTCGAGCGGGCACGGGCCGACACGCCCGGCTGTGCCCGCGTGACCCACCTGGACAACGCGGGAACCGCACTGCCTCCCGCGATCGTGACCGACACGGTGGTCGCCCACCTGCGCGCCGAGGCGCTGCGCGGCGGCTACCGGGCGGCCGCCGAAGCCGCTCCCCGGCTGATGGCGGTCCGCTCCTCCATCGCCGCCCTGCTCAACGCCGGTGCCGACGACATCGCGCTGACCGACAACGCGACCAGGGCGTGGCAGGCGGTGTTCTACGCCCTGCCGTTCGGCCCCGGCGACCGCATCCTGACCTGCCGGGCCGAATACGCCAGCAACGTCATCGCCTTCCTCCAGGTCGCCGAGCGCACCGGGGCGGTCGTCGAGATGGTCGACGACGACGAGTCCGGGCAGATGGACATCGAGGACCTGCGACGCCGCATGGACGAGCGGGTACGGCTGATCGCGATCACCCACGTTCCCACCCAGGGCGGCCTGGTCAACCCCGCGGAGGAGGTAGGGAAGATCGCCGAGGCGGCCGGCGTGCCGTTCCTGCTGGACGCCTGCCAGTCCGCCGGCCAGCTCGACCTGGACGTCGAACGGCTGCGTTGCGACGCCCTCAGCGCCCCGGGCCGCAAATACCTGCGCGGACCTCGCGGCACGGGCTTCCTGTACGTCAGGCCCCGGCTGCGCGAGCGGATCCGGCCCGCCGTACTGGATCTGCACTCCGCCACCTGGACCGGCCCGGACCGCTACGAGATCCACACCACCGCGCGGATGTTCGAGACGTGGGAGCGCGACGTCGCCGCCGCGCTCGGCCTGGGCGCCGCGGTGGACTACGCCCTGTCCCTGGGGATCGACACCATCGAGGAGCGGGTGTGCTCCCTGGCGCGGCGGCTGCGGGAGGACCTGCGGCAGGTGCCCGGCGTGCGGGTCTGCGACCAAGGCCTGCGGCAGTGCGGCATCGTCACCTTCACCGTCGCCGGGATGCCCTCGGCCGAGGTCCATCACCGGCTCACCGAGATGGACATCAACACCTCGGTCTCGCTGCGCGAATACGCCCGATACGACCTGGCCGCCCGCGGCCTGCCCGACCTGGTCCGCGCCTCGGTGCACTACTACAACACCGACGAAGAACTGCGTCGGCTCGTCGAAGCGGTCGACGGGCTCCGGCGGAAAGAACACCGCTGATCGTCGTGCGTTTGCACCCCTGGAGCACGGCACTGGCATACGCCGAGAACGTGCCGGGCTCCCAGGGGCGTTGAACGGTGGATTCCTCAGCGGGGATTCATGATCTCGGTGATCCGGATGAATCCGTCCGTGCCGTGGCCACGTCCGATGGCGCGGCGCGCCAGGCCTTCGGCCGCGCGCATCACCCCCGCGTCGATGCCGTGGGCCTCGGAGGCGTGGACGATATGGGCCATGGACGACACCGCCGAGGTGATCGGATTGCCCTCGCCGGAAAATCTGCCGCTGTCCACTTCCTCCGCGGCCTGCTCGAAGATCGGCGGCAGGATCGCCCCGATGCCTTTGGCGAACGGTGCCAACTCTCGCGCGCTGATGCCTTCCGCCTTCGCCACGGCCAGCGCGTGCGCGTAGCCCGTCATCGCGGTCCAGAAAACATCGAGCAAGGCGATGTCGTGTGCGGCGGCCCGGCCGATCTCCTCACCGAGGTGGGTGTGGGTGCCGCCCAGGGCGTCCAGCACCGGCCGGTGCTCCTGGTAAAGCTGCTCCGGGCCACTGTGGAGGAACACCCCGGCCGGTGTCCCGATGGTCGTGGTCGGCGTCATGATCGCACCGTCCAGGTACCCGATGCCGTGCTCGGCCGCCCAGGCGGCGGTGTCGCGGGCCCGGTCAGGGGTGTCGGCGGTCAGATTCACCACCGCGCGTCCCTTGAGTGCGTCAGTCACCGCGCCGCGCCGCACGATGGCGTCGGCCGCGTCATAGTTCACGACGCAGATCACGGTCAGCGGGCTCGCGGCGACCGCCGCTTCGGGCGATTCCGCGGGGATCGCACCCCGTTCGACCAATTCCTGATCCTTGCCGGGTGTGCGGTTCCACACCGTGATCGGCAGGCCGGCGTCCAGGAAGGCGCCGGCCAGAGCCCGGCCCATCGGCCCCAGACCGAGCACGGTGACAGCAGACTGTCCAGTGTGTGAGGCCATGATTCAACTCCTGAATATTCTGAATACTTCGATGAACAGCAGTGGATGGGATGAAGATGACGCGCAGTCGTGCCCAGGACCTGAATGCCTGCGGAGTAACCGCCGCGGTCGCTGTGATCGACGGGAAGTGGAAGACGATTCTGCTCTGGCTCCTGGAAGCCGGTCCTCGCCGCCCCGGTGAGCTGCGCCGACGGCTGCCGGGCCTCACCGAGAAGGTGCTGACTCAGACTCTCCGGGAAATGGAGGGTGATGGGCTGGTCCACCGGGAGGTGCATGACGTGCGGCCGCTGAAGACCGAGTACTCCCTGACGGAGTTCGGCCGGGAACTCTCCGAAGCGCTGGCGCCTCTTTCCGACTGGGGCCACCGCCGCCTGGAGAAGCTGGCCGAGGCCAACAGGTCTCTTGATGCATCGCCAACCTCCCCGGCTCACTCGAATCTGACGGTCCTTCAATCGTCCCCGATCAAGCTTCAGGCCACCCCGGTCCGGCCGACAAGTACCCACAAAAAGGTGGCTATCTCGTCCAGATGAGATGACACGTGGTTCGCCGGAGGCTTGGTCGCCCGCACGATGGCCGAATGCAGTCCTGATGGGGGGTCAGGGGCGGTCCGGGGTTGGGCCGGGGTGATCCCCGTAGAACCGGGCGGGCCGCACCGACAGACTCGAAGGGACTTGATCACCGCCTTCCAAGTGGAGTTTCCCTATGCTGCGCCGTTTCTCGGCCCTGTCCCTGGCCGCCGTCGCCGTGACCTTCGGCGTCGTCGCCTCCGCGCAGGCCGCCATCGCCGGGCCCGCCACGGGTCTGGACCGTGCCGCCCTGCGCGAGGCGATCACCGTGCGCCCGGCCGACGGTGTCGCCGGTGTCGTGGCCGAGGTGCACAAGAACGGAGAGACGTGGCGGGGTACGTCCGGGGACATCGTCACCGGTAAGCGCATCAGCCGCGACGCGCACTTCCGGATCGGCAGCATCAGCAAGCCCATCCAGGCGGTGATCCTGCTCCAACTGTCCGCCGAGGGCCGGGTCGACCTGGACCAGAGCGTCCAGCACTACCTGCCGGGGCTGCTGCCGGAGGAGCGGTTCACGGAGCCGATCAGCGTACGGCAGCTGCTCAACCACACCAGCGGCCTGCCCCAGGAACTCGAGGGCGCCCCGGCCACCTCCCCGGACGAGGAGATCGAGCGCCGTCTTGACTACCTCACCTTCGACGAGGTGATTCAGCAGACGCTCCGCCCCGAGGGCAGGCCGGCTCCCGGCCCGCGCTTTCGCCCCGGCACCAAGCAGGAGTACAACTCCTTCGGCTACCGCGTCGCCGGCAAGCTCATCGAAGAGATCACTGGGCACTCGTACCAGTACGAGGTGACCGCCCGCATCCTGAAGCCGCTGAAGATGCACCAGACCAGGGCCGCCGTGCCGGGCCGCAGCACGCCCGTGCCCCGGCCGTACCTGCCCGGCTATCTGACCATGAGCAATGGCGAGCGGGTCGACGTCAACGTGCAGGGCGGGCTACCCGCCAGCATGACCTCCACCACGGGTGACCTGGACCGCTTCATCTCCGGCCTGTTCGACGGCCGGCTGCTGAGCCCGGCGCAGGCCGCGGAGTTGTTCGCCGTGCCGAAGGGCGCCGACGGCAAGCCGCTGCCGTATGCCGACGACTCCTACTGCAACGCCGGTCCCGGCAAGGGCACGGCCTGCTTCAGCGTCGGCCTGATGTCCGTGCCGCTGCCCGACGGCTCGGTGATATGGGGCAAGACGGGCTCCGACCCGGGGTACCGCAGCGGCATCTTCGCCTCCCGCGACCTCAACCGGCGCATGGTCTACTCGATGGGCACCTCGTCCTCCCTCAGCACCGGCGCCCCGGCAGTGGCCCAGCGCCTGGCCCTCGCCGCCCTCGGCAGCTGAAGGCCGGACCGACCGGAACGGGCGTCAGCGACTTCGTCGGCGGTTCACGGGGCGCCGCCGGGAAGGGCCGCCGCGGTGGTCCGGAGCGCGTCCATCAGGGGGAGGAGGAGCGGGTGCCGCTCCGCGCCGCGCCGTACGGCCGCGAAGACCCGTCGCTCGGGGCCCGCGACGGGGCGGATCACCACACCCGACAGGTCGGCCGCGCGCAGTGCCAGGCGGGGCACCATCGCCACGCCCGCTCCGGCCGCGGCCAGCGCGACCACCGCGCTGAAGTCGTCGGAAGAGTGGGCGAACTCGGGGGTGAACCCCGCGTGTTCGCAGGCCAGGGCGATCACGTCGTGGCAGGGGTTGCCGGGATAGGGGCCGATCCAGGTCTCACCCGCCAGGTCCGCGACCGAAAGACCGAGGTCGTTCTCCGGGTTCGTCTCCGCATGGTTCGTGGTCCGGAGGCCGGGGTTGTTCTCCGGGGTCGCCTCCGTACGGTTCGTGGTCCGGAGGCCGGAGTTGTTCTCCGGGGTCGCCCCTGCGAGGTTCGTGGTCGGAAGGGTGGTGCCGGAGCGGCTCGTGTGTGCCAGGGGATGGTCGCTGGGCAGCACCACGTCGAACGGTTCGGAGTAGAGGGGGAACCGGGACAGCCGCCGGTCGTCTTCGGCGGGGGCTCCGCGGTATTCGACGGCGACGGCGATGTCCACCGCGCCGTCCAGGACCATCGTGAGGCTCTGGTCGCCCTCGGCGTCCAGCACCCGCACCTGGATGCCCGGCTCCTTGTCCCGGAGCGTGCTCACCGCCGGTGCCACGACCAGCCCGATCGCGGTGGCGAAGGAGGCCACCTTCACCTCGCCCGCCGTACCGGCCGTGTAGGCGGCGATGTCGGCACCGGCCCGTTCGAGCTGGGCGAGCACCTCGTTGGCGTGGTTGAGCAGGATCCGGCCGACGGACGTCAGGCGCACGCCCCGGCCGTCGCGTTCCAGCAGCCGGTGGCCCACCTCGTTTTCGAGGGCGACCAGCTGCTGGGAGACCGCGGAGGGGGTCAGGTGCAGCGCGGCGGCCGCGGCGGTGACCGTCCGATGGTCGGCCACCGCGCGCAGGGTTCTGAGCCGCCGCGTGTCAATCACTCGTACATTCTCGCGGAGGTCACATCCTGACCGAGCCGGAGATCACCCCGGCCGAGGTCAGGCGCGGGCCGTGACGAACGCATCCACCGCCCGGTCCACGTCTTCGGTGGAGTGCGCCGCCGACAGCTGGACCCGGATCCGGGCCTTGCCGTGCGGGACCACGGGATAGGAGAAGCCGATCACGTAGATGCCCTGCTCAAGCAGGCGCTCGGCCATCGCGGCGGCTTCGGCGGCGTCGCCGATCATCACCGGGACGATGGGGTGGTCCCCGGACAGGATGTCGAACCCGGCCTCGGTCATCCTGGTGCGGAACCGTGCAGTGTTGGCGCGCAGCCGCTCGCGGGCCTCGCTGGAGCCGCTGATCAGGTCGAGGACGCGCAGGGAGGCGGCGGCGATCACCGGGGCGAGCGAGTTGGAGAACAGGTAGGGGCGGGAACGCTGGCGGAGCAGCTCGCAGATCTCCTTGCGGGCCGCCACGTAGCCGCCGCTGGCTCCGCCGAGCGCCTTGCCCAGGGTGCCGGTGATGATGTCGACCCGGTCCATCACGCCGTGCAGCTCGGGGGTGCCCCGGCCGCCTTCGCCGACGAAGCCCACCGCGTGGGAGTCGTCCACCATGACCATCGCGTCGTAGCGCTCCGCCAGGTCGCAGATCTCGTCCAGCGGCGCGACGTAGCCGTCCATGGAGAAGACGCCGTCGGTGACGATCAGCCTGCGGCGGGCGTCGGCGGACTCCTTGAGCCTGGCCTCCAGCTCGGCCATGTCACGGTTGGCGTAGCGGAGGCGGCGCGCCTTGCAGAGGCGGATCCCGTCGATGATGCTCGCGTGGTTGAGCGCGTCGGAGATCACCGCGTCGCGGTCGTCGAGCAGCGTCTCGAAGACCCCGCCGTTGGCGTCGAAGCAGGAGCTGTAGAGGACCGTGTCCTCCTGGCCGAGGAAGTCCGACAGCCGCGCCTCCAGTTCCTTGTGCACCTCCTGGGTGCCGCAGATGAAGCGGACCGACGCCATGCC
Source organism: Streptosporangium sp. NPDC000396 (assembly GCF_042898655.1). Lineage (NCBI taxonomy): Bacteria > Bacillati > Actinomycetota > Actinomycetes > Streptosporangiales > Streptosporangiaceae > Streptosporangium > Streptosporangium sp. NPDC000396. The sequence continues at coordinate 195,133 of NZ_JBIAZA010000010.1, read as the reverse complement.
GTAGCCCCAGCGGTCCAGGGCCTCCTTGGCGGCGGCCACCACCTCGGGGTGGTCGGCCAGGCCCAGGTAGTTGTTGGCGCAGAAGTTCAGCACCTCGCCGCCGCCGGTGACGGCGATGCCGGCGCTCTGGGGGGTGGTGATGACGCGCTCGGGCTTGAGCAGCCCGGCGGCTGTGATCTCGTCGAGGGTGGCACGCAGGTCGTTGCGGACGTTGTCGAACATCAGGCGGTCCAATCCAGGATGATCTTGCCGGTTTTGCCGCTCGCGGCGGTGTCGAAGGCCGCGTCGAAGTCGCGGTAGGAGAAACGGTCGGTGATGACGGGGGACAGGTCGAGGCCCTTCTCCAGGAGCACGGACATGGCGTACCACGTCTCGTACATCTCCCGGCCGTAGATGCCCTTGATGGTGATCATCGAGGTGACGACCGTCGCGAAGTCGACCGCGAACTGCTCGGCGGGCAGCCCGAGCATGGCGATCTTCCCGCCGTGGGTCATGTTGACGATCATGTCGCGGAGCGCCTGCGGGTGCCCGGACATCTCCAGGCCCACGTCGAAGCCCTCGCGCATGCCCAGCTGCCGCATGCCCTCCGAGATCGGTGTCTCGGCGACGTTCAGCGCCAGGGTCACTCCGAGCTTGCGGGCCAGCTCCAGCCGCTCGGGGCTGACGTCGGTGATGACCACGTTGCGGGCGCCCACGTGGGTGGCCACCGCGGCGGCCATGAGACCGATCGGCCCGGCCCCGGTGATCAGCACGTCCTCGCCGACCATCGGAAACGTCAGGGCGGTGTGTACGGCGTTGCCGAACGGGTCGAAGATGGCCGCGACGTCGGGGTCGACCGGCACCCGGTGGACCCAGACGTTGGAGGCCGGGAGCGTCACGTATTCGGCGAAGGCGCCGTCCCGGTGCACGCCCAGCCCGATCGTGTTGCGGCACAGGTGCCGCCGCCCGGCCATGCAGTTGCGGCATTTTCCGCAGACCAGATGGCCCTCGCCGCTGACCAGGTCGCCGACCGCGATGTCCTCCACACCGGGCGCCACCTCCACGACCTCGCCGGAGAACTCGTGCCCGACGATGAGCGGTGTCCGCAGGGTCTGCTGCGCCCACGCGTCGAAACTCCGGATATGCAGGTCCGTGCCGCAGATCCCGGTGCGCAGCACCTTGATCAGGACCTCTCCCGGCCCGACCGCCGGCATCGGCACGTCCATCAACCACAGGCCTGGCTCGGCCTTCTCCTTGACCAGCGCTTTCATCCCAGATCCCCCCTCAGTTACGACCTTACGCACTGTGCCCGGTCGTCTTCGGGAGTGTCCATCGCGGTTTTCTTAATCCCGCCCACAGCGTTGCTTCACGCCCGGGCCGGGACCGCTCGGGCCGGGACGGCACCCCCCTCTGGGGCCGTTACTTCGTTTGGCCGAGCCGATCTCAGGTCGGAGTATGACAAGGCGCGCTGGGGTGCCTCCCATGGACGGGGATCAGGAGATCTTCTGCCATGTCGTCCACCTGATGGACTGCGACGCCGAAGTCGAAAACCTTCCCCTGAACCTGGGCGAACCGTCGCCCGGGCTGCTGGTGCTCGCGGAGCCTTGCCTGATGGTCGGATCGTGGTTTTTGGATGCGAGCGCGCTGGACAGCGTGGGGTGGATCGTGAGGCTGCGGTCCAGGCCGGTGATGCGCAGCAGTCTGGCCGTGCTGGGTCGGGGCGAGGCCACGCGGAGCGTGACACCGAGTCGGCTGGCGCGGCGGCGGATGCCGACGAGTACGGCCAGCCCGGAGGCATCACAGAACGAGACCTCAGACAGGTCGAGAATGAGCAGGTCCATACAGCGCTGGAGCGTGTTGCGCAGGCGTTTGCGCAGCACGGCGCTGGAGGCGATGTCGATGTCGCCGTGCAGTCTGACGATGGTGTGGGCGTGGCGGCAGCGAGACAGAAGCCTTGCTTCGGTACAAGCGGCGGCTTGGATGGGGATCATGAGATCTCCGATCGGAAAAGATGGAAACGTGCGCGGTCCGTTGGGTGCCGCCACGCGATGGTGTAGGTGCTGTCCTGCCCGAGCACGGCACGGAACCCCTGCCCGAGCACGGAGTGGGATCGGCTGTGCGGTCAGGTTGCGAGCAGGCGATTCCCGATTCGTTCGCCCTCGTTCTCCCGGATGGCGTGTTCACCGCTCTGTGTTGTCCGGGAGCCGGTCAACATCGGTTCGTGGGAGGTGGCGAGGGCGTCGGTCGACCGGATGCGGTTCTCATCCGCCGAGGTCATTCTGAAGGCGCCGCTCGTCGGGGCGCCCGCAACGCCTGGCGCCATCACCAGCAGATTGATGTTCCTGATGCCCGCCACGGTCAGGCTGATCAGGTGAGGATCGATGCCTCGCAGCCACCTCACCTCGACGAGGCGGCCCCTGGCCTGGACACGGTGAGGGCGGGTCTCCCAGCTGTCGGAATTCAGGGTCACCCGAAGGGTGATCCGGCCTAGCCGCTGGTCAACGGCCGCAATGAGGCCGGACAGTTCGGTGGCCGTGTCCGATGAGCTCGGCCACCAGGCCCCGTCGACGACGCCTCGGCGGCCAAGCGCGGGATCCAGGTTCAGCCGCACCACGAAAGAACTGACAGAGGCAGCGGCAGAACGGGCTATCACCGGCGGGATGCGTGAAAGAAGCTTCGGCGTCATGGTCGGCCGACCTGTCTCGATCTCGGAGAGACCAGTGTGGTGAATCGCCTTGGGCGACGCCGACCTTGGTGTCAACGCACGAAGTGTCCTAGGTAAACCTCATTGTACTCCCCGAACACGCAAACGATGGATCGGCGGACGGCGGTGACGACGGTCCCGGCCCGGCCGTGCTGATCGGACACCTTTATCTCAGAAGGTTATGTAAATCGAGCCGAGCTCACGTTTCGGCTCGCCGACCTCCCGTGCCAGACAAGACGTGCCAAATAGACCGTTTGTCGTACATAACGGTCTCGTAGCGGGCTGATCGCCGGCCGGTATCGAATCGGCGATCCTGCTCAATCCTGCACTGTTTAAGCTAGTTTATTTCATAAATGAGCGCTAGCCTCCCAGGCACTCGGAAGGGAGGTTGGAACGTGGCGTCATCCACGGCGTCCCCGGCGCTCGAAACTCCAGCGGAGTCACGCCCCGCGCAGGGGCCTCGTCACATGAGCCTGTGGGCCCGCCTATGGCGGGATCGCACCCTGCTGCTGCTCTGCCTGCCAGGCGTGCTCTACTTCGTGCTCTTCTTCTACGTGCCGCTGGTCGGCAACGTGATCGCGTTCAAGGACTACGCGCCGTTCCTCGGCGTCGGCGACAGCCCGTGGGTGGGCCTGGACAACTTCACCGTGCTGCTGTCGGAGCCGGAGTTCTGGACGGCGGTCGGCAACACCCTGCAGATCACCGCGCTCCAGCTGCTGCTCTACTTCCCGGCCCCGATCGCGCTGGCACTCCTGCTCAACTCGATCGTCGGCCGTCACCTCAGGCGGTTCGTGCAGACCGTCGTCTATCTGCCGCACTTCCTGTCCTGGGTCGTCGTGGTCGCGATGTTCCAGCAGGTCATCGGTGGCGCGGGTACGGTCACCAGCTTCCTGGTCGAGCACAACGTGAACATCGGCAACCTGATGTCCAACCCGGACACCTTCAAGCTGCTGGTGACGGCCCAGGCCATCTGGAAGGACACGGGCTGGGGCACGATCATCTTCCTGGCCGCGATCACCTCGATCGACGCCTCGCACTACGAGGCGGCCGCGATCGACGGGGCCGACTGGAAACGCCGCCTCTGGCACGTCACGCTGCCCGGCATCCGCCCGGTGATCCTCATGCTGCTGATCCTGCGCCTGGGCGACATCCTCTCGGTCGGCTTCGAGCAGATGATCCTGCAACGGCAGGCCGTCGGCGTCGACGCGTCCGAGGTGATCGACACCTACGTCTACTACCACGGCGTCATCGACGGGAAGTGGGGCGTCAGCACCGCCGCCGGGCTGATGAAGGGCGTGATCGGCGCGGGGCTGATCTACGCGGCGAACAAGCTCGCCCATCGCTTCGGAGAGCAGGGGATCTACCGATGAGCATGCTCAGCGCGGGAATCCGCCCGCCGTGGATGGAACGGCCGACGCCGCTGGGCCGTACGGCGAAGTTCGTCGTGCTGGCCATCGTCGTGCTGGTCGTGCTCTACCCGTTCGGACTGGCCGTCGGGACCAGCCTGACCGGGCACGAGGAGAGCATCGCCAACGGCGGCTCCTACGTGCTCTTCCCTAGCCATCCGACCCTGGACGCCTACCGGGCCGTGCTCTCGGGCGGCGCCGTCTCGCACGCCGTACTCGTCAGCGTCGCCATCACGCTCGCGGGGACCCTGCTGAGCCTGATCTGCACGGTCTTCCTCGGCTACGGCCTGTCCCGTAAGGACCTGGTCGGCGGCAAGCCGATCCTGTTCATGGTGCTCGGCACCTTCCTCTTCGCACCCGGCATGATTCCCAGCTACCTGACGGTCAAGGAACTCGGGCTGCTGGACACCTACGCCGCGCTGATCGTGCCCGTCCTGGTCAACACGTTCAACGTGATCGTGGTGCGGGCGTTCTTCCAGGGGCTGCCGGACGAGCTGTTCGACGCGGCCAAGATCGACGGTGCGAGCGAGTGGCGCGTCCTGTTCAGGATCGCGATCCCGCTGTCCAAGGCGGTCATCGCCGTGATCGGGCTCTTCTACGCGGTCAGCTACTGGAACACCTTCTTCAACGCGATCCTCTATCTCAACGACTCCTCGATGTACCCCATCCAGGTGATCCTTCGGCAGTACATCTTCATGGGCGGCGGACCGGCCGCCAGCGAACAGCTCATCACCCACAACGTGCCCGCGTCGTCCATCCAGATGGCCGTCCTGCTGATCGCGATGATCCCGATTCTCGCCGTCTACCCGTTCCTGCAGAAGTACTTCGTCAAGGGCGTCCTCACCGGCGCCATCAAGGGCTGAACCCCTCACCCCCCAGGAGGACCGATCATGTCTGCAAGCATGTCCCGCCGTGGTTTCCTCGGCCTCGCGATCGCCGGTGTCACGGCCGCCGGTCTCGCCGCCTGCTCGGGGCAGGGCGGCGGCGCGGCCGGGGTGAAGAAGGGCGGCGCGGAGCTGTCGGCCAAGCTCAAGCTGCCGACCTACGTCCCGGCCAAGGTGCCGACCCCCGACCTGCCGGGCAGCGCCCAGGGCATCGACCCCGCCTACCTGAAGTACCCGAAGGAGCTGGTCAAGTCCGTCGCCGCGGCTCCCGGCGACGGGAGCAAGATCACTGCGCTGACCGAGACCTTCAACACCCCGGCCCCGCCGATGGCGCAGAACGCCTACTGGCAGGAGCTCAACAAGCGTCTCGGCTCCGAGTTCGCCATGACGATCGTCGTGGACGACTACCCGGCCAAGTTCAACGCCGTGATCGCCAGCGACGACATTCCCGACCTGGTCTGGTTCCCGCCGAACCAGGGCCTGCAGCGTGTCCCGGAGCTGCTGGAGGCCAAGTTCCACGACCTCACGCCCCACCTGTCGGGCGACGCCGTGAAGAAGTATCCGAACCTGGCCAACATCCCGGAATACGCCTGGAAGACGGCCGTGGTGAACGGCAAGATCGTCGGTGTCGCGGTCGCCTACGGCATCTTCGGCCAGGTCTTCCTGACCAACGACGACTTCTGGGCGCCGGTCGGCGGCACCACCTTCACCAGCGCGGACGACTTCCTGGAGAAGGCCAAGACGCTGCTGGACGCCAAGAGGAAGAAGTACGTCCTGGAGCCCGCGTACACGAACATGCTGCACATGTTCAGCCACTGGTACGGCGCGCCCAACACCTGGAAGCTGGAGGGCGGCAAGCTCGTCCACCAGATGGAGACGCCCGAGTACCAGGCCGCGATCGAGTTCACCAAGAAGGTCTACGACGCCGGGCTGTTCTGGCCCGACCCGAAGCTCACCACCACCCCCGAGAAGGTGGCCAACGGCAGCATCGGCGCCTACGTCCAGTCCTTCCCCGGGTTCCTCCTCGACGCCAAGACCGTGAAGTTCCCGCTCGGCGTCATCAAGCCGTTCGCGGCCACCTCGAGCTCCAAGCCGGTCTTCAACGCCGGGTACGGCTCGGTGGGCTTCACCGCGATCAACAAGAAGGCCGATCCGAAGCGCGTGGAGATGCTGCTCAACGTGATGAACTACCTCGCCGCGCCGTTCGGCACCGAGGAGGCCCAGTTCATCAACTTCGGCGTCGAGGGCACCCACTTCACCAAGACCGCCGACGGTGACATCGCCTTCACCGCCAAGGGCGAGGCCGAAGCCCCCACCACCTGGCAGCCGGTCTCCTTCCTGGTCAACTCGCCCGAGTACATCTACATCCCGAGCAAGCCCGACGCCGCGAAGCTCATCCACGACTTCGAGACGACCGTCATGCCGATCATGCAGCCCCGGATCACCGTCGGCCACTTCTCCGACACCTTCACCGCCAAGGGCGCCGAGCTGAGCACCATGCTCAGCGACGGGCTCGACGACGTCATCACCGGGCGCAAGCCGATGTCCTTCGTGAAGACCCTGACGGAGGATTGGAAGAAGAAGGGCGGCGACGCGATGCGCGCCGAGTACGAGGCGTCCCTGGCCAAGGGCTGACCCCGGGCCTGTTCCGTGGATCTGGGCGACCGCAGCGGGCGGGAAGATCCACAGAATGGGCCTTAGCATCCGGCACCGCCGTACCACACGAAAGGACACCACGTGGAAGACCTGCGCATCGGAGTCATCGGCCTCGGCCTCCGGCTCAACCTCGCCCTGGCGGCCCACCGGCCGGGCAAGGGGTCGGTCGTGACCGCGGTCTGCGACTCCGACCCGGCGGTCCTCGACAGGCAGGCGAAGAGGTTCGAGGCGAAACTCGTGACCGAGGACTACCGGGAGCTGCTCGACTCTCCGGATGTCGACGCGGTCATCGTGATGACGCCCGACGACACCCACGAGCGCATCGCGATCGACTGTCTCCAGGCCGGCAAGGCCGTCTACCTGGAGAAGCCCATGCACATCACCGTGGAGGGCTGCGACAACATCCTGCGCGCCGCGTACGAGACCGGGACCCGGCTCTACGTGGGGCACAACATGCGCCACATGGGCGTCGTCAGGTTGATGCGCGACATCATCGTCAAGGGCGTCATCGGCGAGCCGAAGACCGTCTGGGTCCGCCACTTCGTGTCGTACGGCGGTGACTACTACTTCAAGGACTGGCACGCCGAGCGCGCCCGCACCACCGGGCTGCTGCTGCAGAAGGCGGCCCACGACATCGACGTCGTGCACTGGCTCGCCGGAGGCTACACCACCCGGGTCAACGCCCTGGGCGACCTGATGCTCTACGGCGACCTGCCGCGCCGCGAGCCGGGCACGCCGCGCCCCGACGGCTGGCTGCACGAGTTCGAGTGGCCGCCCACGACCAGGAAGAACCTCAACCACCACATCGACGTCGAGGACGTTTCGGTGATGAACATGCGCCTGGACAACGGGGTCATCGCCGCCTACCAGCAGTGCCACTTCTCGCCCGACTACGTCCGCAACTACACGGTCATCGGCACCGAGGGACGCCTGGAGAACTTCGGTGACGGTCCCGGCGACACGGTCAAGGTGTGGAACACCGGGCCGACCGGCTACCGGAACGACTGCGACATCGCCTACAAGGTCCCGGACGCCGATGGCGGTCACGGCGGCGCCGACCCGGGAATCCTCGGCGAGTTCTGCCGGTTCGCCCGCGAAGGCGGTGTCACCGACACCTCGCCGGTGGCGGCCCGGATGAGCGTGGCGGCCGGATACATGGCGACGATGTCGCTGCGCGACGGCGGCATGCCGTACGACATCCCGCCGCTCGACCCCGAGCTGATCGCCTACTTCGACCGCGGCCAGAAGTGACCGTCCAGACGTACGGCCCGGCCGGGGCGTCCGGGCGGCCCCGGGGGAGGGAAACCGCCCGCCGCACCCGAGGAGCAGGACATTGACCAGGTACCACCTCCGCTACCAGCTCGCCCCCGGGCAGGACCCGGGCGCCCTGGCGGACTTCTGCGCCGGGCACGGCGTCGAGGAGGTCGTGCTGATGTACAACTCCGAGGAACTGCACACCGGGCACCCGGTCGGCGCCGACGAGGACCTGTGGTTCGAGACCGTGCGCGCGGCCCGTGACCTGCTGGCCGGCCGCGGCGTGTCGGTCAGCCTCAACCCGTGGGTGACGGTCGGGCACGTCGACAGGGGCAGGACCCAGGACGTGGGCTTCGCGCCGCTCGTGTCGCCGTACGGCGAGACCGCCACCGCGGCGGCCTCGCCCGCCTGCCCGGTCTGGCGGAAGTGGCTGGCCGCGCACTACGGCAGGTTCGCCGAGATCGGCTTCCGGGTGATGTGGCTGGAAGACGACTTCCGCTACCACAACCACCGCCCGCTGACCTGGGGCGGCGGCTTCGAACCCGAGGTTCTGGAGCGGCTGGGACTGGACGTGACCCGCGAGGAGCTTCTCGCCGCGATCACCGCCCCCGGCGAGCCGCACCCGTGGCGCGCCCTGCTGCAGCGCACGTGGCGGGAGATCCAGCTCGAAGTGGTGGACCTGGTGCGGCGGGCCGTCGGGGGAAGGGCCAAGCTCGGGCTGATGAGCTCCGGGCTCGGCGTCGCCTCGGTCGAGGGACGTGACTGGGACCGCATGTTCGAGCGGGTCGAGGCGCACCGCCCGCACTTCGCCCCCTACGGCGACACGGCCGCCGCCGACCTGTCATATTCGCTGGCGATGCTCGAACTCCAGCGTCCCCTGCGGCCCGCGGGCGTGGAGGTGGCGCCCGAGATCGAGAACTGGCCGCACACCGAGTGGACGAAGTCCGACACCCAGACCTGGTCGGAGATGGTCGCCGCCCACCTGTCGGGCGCCGACGCGCTGCTCCTCGACGTGTTCCCCTTCGTCACCGGCGCCCCCTCGCGCTACCCCAGGGTCGGGCGGATGCTCGCGGCGTCCAGGCCCGCGCTGGACGCCACGGTCACCCCCGACCTCACGACGTACGGCGTGGGCGTGCCGTGGTGGCAGGACACGGCCGCCCTGGTCGAAGGTGACGGGAGCCTGCGCGGGCTGGAGGCGAACCCGCTGCGGGCCGCGAGCTTCCTGCTCCCGTACGGCGTGCCGATCCAGGCGGGCGCCGCCCCGGTGACCGCGCTGTTCGGCGAGGTCGCCTGGGGCGTGCCCGACCCGCTCGCGCTGCTGCGCGGCGGGCTGCTGCTGGACGGCACCGCGGCGGCCATCCTGACCAGGCGCGGCTTCGGCGACCTGCTCGGCGTGCGGGTCGAGACGGTCGTGGACCGCATGACCCCCTCGGCCGTGCCGTACAGCATGGAGCGGATCGTCGACGGCGGCGCGCTGCTGAGCGTCAACGAGCAGCGGCGGGTGGCCCGGCTGGTCGCCGAGCCGGGCGCCGACGTGTGGACCGAGATCGTCACGGCGCGCGGTGAGCACTGGGGCGCGGGCAGGGTCGCGGCCGTCAACGCGCTCGGCGGGCGGGTCGTCACCATGGCGGCCTGCGAGCCCGAGCGCCTGGGCCGCTGCGACGACGGGCGGCGCCTGGCGCAAGCCGCCGTCGCCTTCGCCGGTGCCGACTTTCCCCTGGTCACCGGGGGGCCGCACCTGATGGCGCAGTACGCGCGGGTGGGCGGCCGGTGGCGGCTGGCCGTCGTCAACGGCTCAGCCGACCCCGCCCGACCCGAGATCCTGCTCGACGGCGCCCGACCCGAGGTCCTGCTCGACGGCGCCCGGCCCGAGGTGCTGCTCGACCGCGACCCGGCGGCCGTGCTGCTGGCTCCGCTGGCCGAGCCGCGGCCGGTCCCGGTGACGCGCGGCGCGGACGGCCGCGTCACCGTGGAGGCCGACGTGCCGCACCGCGGCTACGTCCTGTTCGAGTGGGACTGATCCCGTTCGGTGAAGGCGGTGAGACCGTCGGGGACGGCGGTGGCCGGGCCGAGCTGGCGGGGGCCGGAGTCGGCGCTGGCCGCCTCGGCCACCGCCTCCGCGGCGGCCCGCTCCGCCAGGGCGGTCTCCCTGGCGGTCGCCTCGCTGATCTGGGGCGCCTCGCGGGTGGCGGCCGAGCGGGGCAGGGATTCGGTGAAGGCCTTGGAGACGTTCTGAAGGGCGGAGGTGACCTCGCCGGGGATCACCCAGAACGTGTTGCCCTGGCCCCTGGCGAGTTCCGGAAGCACCTGCAAGTACTGGTAGGCCAGTAGCTGGGGGTCCGGGTCGTTGCGGTGGACCGCCTGGAAGACCTCGTCGATGGCCTGGGCCTGGCCCTGGGCCTTGAGGATCGCGGCGCTCCGGTCACCCTCGGCACGCAGGATCGCGCTCTGCTTGTCGCCTTCGGCGGTGAGGATCTGCGACTGCCGCTGGCCTTCGGCGTTGAGGATCGCGGCGCGCTTGTCCCGCTCGGCGCGCATCTGCTTCTCCATCGCCTCCTTGATGGTCTTGGGCGGGTCGATCGCCTTGATCTCCACGCGGTTGACCCGGATGCCCCACTTGCCGGTCGCCTCGTCCAGCACGCCCCTGAGCTGGCTGTTGATCGTGTCGCGGGAGGTGAGGGTCATCTCCAGATCCAGTGAGCCGACGACGTTGCGCAGGGTGGTGACCGTGAGCTGCTCGACGGCCTGGATGTAGTTGGCGATCTCGTAGGCGGCCGCGCGCGGGTCGGTGACCTGGAAGTAGAGCACGGTGTCGATCTCGACGACCAGGTTGTCCTCGGTGATCACCGGCTGCGGGCGGAAGGAGACCACCTGCTCGCGAAGGTCGATCATCGGGTAGACCCGGTCGATGTAGGGGATCACGAAGTTCAGGCCCGGCTTGAGCGTGCTGTGATAGCGGCCGAGCCGTTCCACGTTGCGGGCTCGGGCCTGGGGAACGATGCGCACCGAGCGCAACACGGTGAACACGGCGAACAAGACGATGAGCAGTCCGGCGATCAGCACTGCGTCCATGGTCACTCCCGTGGATATACGAGCGCGGTCGCGCCCTCGATCTCGATGACGTCGACGATTGCTCCCGCTGGGATCACCAGCGTCTCGTCGTAGGCCCTGGCCGACCATTCCTCGCCGCCGATCCGCACCCGGCCGTCCTGGCCGGTCACCTCACGCAGGACATAGGCGGGTTTGCCGACGAGGGCCTGAACCCCGAACCGCTGGTGTGAGGGCGTCTGCTTGAGATAGCGCATGGCGATGGGCCGGACGCCGACCACCCCTGCGGTCAGGGCGGCGGTGAACACCACGAGCTGGAGAGGGAGCGGCAGCCCGAGACCGGCGGCGATGGCGGCGAACAGGGCGGCGCCGCCGAGCAGTCCGAGGGCGGTGGTCAGGGTGAAGATCTCGGCGATGCCCAGCACTACCGCGAGGATCAACCAAACAACCCAGTCTTCCATGCTCCGGCCCTCCCCTTATAGGTAAACGGCTCGGATGTCGAGATTCCTTCCCCCACGGTATGTCCTCATCTGAAGGATCGTGCGGGACTGTCAGTGCCCGCGTTAAGGCCACTCAAGGCTTACCCGGCCGGGGTGTTCATGTCGGGGTGCCGATCGTGGGGTCGCGGAAGCGGAGGTCACGGAAGTGGGAACGGAGGCCGTGGAAGCGGAGGTGGCTCTCGGTGTGAGAGGTGGCTCTCGAGGTGAATGGGAGAGACCGGGCGGATACTCGAATGCCCGGATCGACGATGAGCGATCCGGGCATTCGAGTGATCGGGCGAGCCGGGCCCGGTGAACCTACCTGGCGGGCTGGACGGTTCCCGACACCTCACCCAGGGTGATCACGGTTCCATTGGGACCGGGAGCGGACGCGGTGATCGTGACGGTGTCGCCGTCTTCCAGGAAGGCCTTGACCGAGCCGTCGGACAGCTTGAGCGGCTCGGCGCCGTTCCAGGTCAGCTCGATCAGCGACCCCCGCTCGCCCGGCTCCGTGCCAGAGATCGTGCCGCTGGCGTAGAGGTCTCCGGTGCGGAGCCGGGCGCCGTTGACGGTCATGTGGGCGAGCATCTGGTCGGGCGTCCAGTACAGATCGCGGTACGGCGGACGGGAGACGACCTCGCCGTTCAGCGCGACCTCCAGGGTCACGTCGAGCCCCCACGGCTCCTCACGGCGCAGGTAGTCCAGCGGCTCGGGGGTCTGCTCCCGGCCGGGGACACGGGCCTCGGACAGGGCGGCGAGCGGGGTGATCCACGGCGATATCGAGGTGGCGAAGGACTTGCCGAGGAACGGGCCCAGCGGGACGTACTCCCACGCCTGGATGTCGCGGGCGCTCCAGTCGTTGACCAGCGTCACGCCGAACACGTGGTCCTCGAACCGTCCGGCCCGCTCGCCGAGGGCGGTCGGCGTGCCGACGACGAACCCGAGCTCCGCCTCGATGTCCAGCTTGGCGGAGGGGCCGAAGATCCCGGCGCCACGCTGCCCGGACGGCCGGACGATCGGGGTGCCGGAGGTGACGACGGTTCCGGCCCGCCCGTGATAGCCGACCGGCAGGTGGCGCCAGTTCGGCTTCAGCGGCTCATCGTCGGGGCGGAACATCCGGCCGAGGTTGGAGGCGTGCTCCAGGGAGCAGTAGAAGTCGACGTAGTCGGCCACCTCTATCGGCATGTGCATGGTCACCCGGTCCAGCGGGATCAGGTGCGGCTCGACCGCGGCCCGGTCGGTGGCCAGCTTGTTCTGGATCAGCGCCCGGGTGTCCCGCCAGGCGGCCGCACCCCTGGCCATGAAGGCGTTGAGCGACCCGGTGGCGAACACCTCGTCGTGCAGGGCGCCGGTGAGGTCGACCACGTGCTCGCCGTACCGCACGCCGACGCGCGGGGTCTCACCCTCCTGCCGGGAGAAGACTCCGTAGGGCAGGTTTTCCAGGCCCCAAGACATCACACGTTCTCCTCTGCGTCGATGGTCGCTGCGTTGCCGGTCGCTGTTCCGGTGGTCGTGCCCTCGCGCGTGTCTCCCCGCCCGGTGACCAGGCCCAGGGCCGTCAGGTCCTCGATCGGGGTGCTCGTGCTGCACGAGCCGTACGACACCAGCAGCGCCCTGGCGCGCTTCACGGTGTCATCCGATACGGCCTGCGCCAGCCGTACCAGCTCGCCCACGTCCGTCGATCCCAGCACCGGAGCCGGATCGCGGTCCTCGACGGCCGCGCAGACCGCGAGGACGAGGTTGAGGAAGCCGTGCCGGTCCACGCCCAGCGCCGGATCGAAGTGACGGACCGCGTGGTGCAGTCCCGCGGTCGCCTTGAACGGTATGCCGTGGACGGCGCAGTGCCGGATGAAGGACCCCAGCTCCTGGGCCGTCGGAAAGGCGTCGGCGGTGAGCCCGCCGCAGCGGATCTTCAGGCCCGCCCCGTGGAGGTCGTGGGGGACGGCCGTGCGGCCGGCCGGGGAGACCTCCACGAACAGCCGGGCTCCGGCGGGAAGCTGGGAGGCCAGCCGTCCGGCCACGGCGTCGGGTGACTCGTCGGCGGGCTGGCGTACTTCGACCAGTTCGACGCTGAGATCCCCGAGCGGAGGGATCTCCGGGGTGTCGAGGATGAGCCCGAGCCGGATCGGGAAGCCCAGCTGGGCGCGGAGCTCCGGCAGGCGGCTGGTCGGACAGAGGAAGCGGTGGGTGAGCACCGGGCTGCCTTCGTCCAGGTCGGCCCGGTGCCTCCGGAGGGCCTCGGCCATCGGCAGCGCGGTCGGCGGGAACAGCCCCGCGTCGTCGACGAGGCTGTGGAAGAGCGTCACCGCGCCCAGGTCCACGCGTAGGCGGGGTCCTCGACCGACAGCCCGACGGAGCCCAGGTCGAGCGGGCGGAAGGTGTCGACCATCACGGCCAGCTCGCTCGTCTCCGTGTGCCCCTGCCGTACCGCCTCGATGACGGCCTCGACGGCGCCCGGCTGCGGGCCGTGCGTGAACCCGGCCGGATGCAGCGAGATCGAGCCGATGTCGATGCCCGACCCCTTGCGGGCGCTGTAGTCGCCGCCCGCGTAGAACATCAGCTCGTCGGAGTCGACGTTGTGGTGGTTGTAGGGGATCGGGATGGCGTCGGGGTGGAAGTCCAGCGGCCGGGGGCAGAACGAGCAGATCACGAAGTTCGGGCCCTCGAAGGTCTGGTGCACCGGCGGCGGGGCGTGGGTGCGCTTCACGACGGGCTCGAAGTCGTTGATGTTGAACGCGTAGGGATAGAGGCAGCCGTCCCAGCCGACCACGTCGAAGGGGTGGTTGCGGTAGACGAGCCGGGTCAGCCCGCCGCGCGTGCGGACCAGCACCGGCACCTCCTCGCCCTCGACGATCAGCGTCTCCTGCGGGGTGCGCAGGTCGCGCTCGCTGTAGGGAGCGTGCTCCAGGAACTGGCCATATTTGGACAGGTAGCGCTTGGGCGGCCGGATGTGTCCCGCGGCCTCGATGGTGAAGGCCGTGACGCGGCCCTGGGGGACCCAGCGGTGGATCGTCCCGGTCGGAATCACGACGTAGTCGCCCTCACCGGCCTCGATCACGCCGTAGGTGGACTCGAACCTGACCCGGCCGCCGGCGATGTAGACGCACTCGTCGCCCATGGAGTTGCGGTAGAGCTCGCTCGGGGTCTCGGTCGCGACGTACGACATGCGGACGTCGGCGTTGCCCGCCAGCAACCCGCGACCGGTGACCAGGTCACCGCCCACCGGCAGGTCCTGGGTGCGGAAGTGGCGGGGAGACAGGGGCAGGTTGGGCGTCAGGGTCGAGGCCGACACGGGCTCGACCGCCTCGGCCTTGATGATCGCTGTGGGGAGATAGCGGTGATAGAGCAGAGATGAGTCGCTGGAGAACCCCTCTTCACCCATCAGTTCCTCGGCGTACAGCCCGCCGTCGGGCCGCCGGAACTGCACGTGGCGCTTGCGGGGGATCTCGCCCACCGCGCGGTAGTACGGCATCCGCCCCTCCCAAGTTTGTCCGATTATCGGACACTAGTGTCCTTTATACGAACAACCATCTGTCATGAGGGGAGGGATGTCAAACATGAACCGGCATCCGCCGCCGGTTCCCCGTGCATCTCCTCCATTCCGCGTGTTCGATCCGCGGGGTATGGCGTGGTGTTGACACCACTCCATGCGTAGTACTACAGTTTAACCACTCCGAACAGAGTACTACGCCGATCGGGTCGGCGGAAAGGAAACCCAGATGCGCGTTCAGCTCCCCGCCACCACCCCCTCCACCACCCCGGCCCGCCGAGCCTTCCCGGCCGCCCCGGCCCACCGCCGCCAGGCCCCCAAGCCCCGCTCGGTGCCCCGCCCCCGCCCGCTGCCCAAGCCCGGCGCCGCCCGCTGACCCCCGGCCCGACCCGCCCGGTCACCCCGGCCCGGCATGGCCGCCCCCGACCCCGGCCCGGGATCGCGGACCGGCCACCCTCACCTCACCCCGACCGATCACGCGAACAGGACCCCTGCATGCGCAAGCTCGTCTACTACGTCGGCATGACCATCGACGGCTTCATTGCCGCCCCCGACGGCAGCTATGACTTCTTCCCGGTCACTCAGGACGTCATGGACTTCCTGGTCACCGACTACCCCGACGCCCTGTTCACCCCCGCCCGGGCCCAGCTCGGCGTCGAGGCGCCCAACCGCACCTTCGACACCTGCATTCAGGGCCGTACCAGCTACGAGCCCGCCCTGGCCCTCGGGGTCACCAGCCCATACGCCCACCTGCGCCAGTACGTGGTCTCCGACACCATGGACGCCTCCCCCGACCCGGCCGTGGAGCTCATCTCCGGCGACGTGACCGGCGCGGTGCGCCGGCTCAAGGCCGAAGACGGCAAGGACATCTACCTGATCGGCGGCGCCCGGCTGGCCGGCAGCCTGCTGCCGGAGATCGACCGGCTCGTCATCAAGCTCTATCCGGTGGTGATCGGCACCGGGGTCCCGCTGTTCAGCGCGGAGTTCTCCCCGACCCACTTCACGCTCGCCGGCACCCGTGCCCTGGAGGGCGGCACGGTCATCCTCACCTACGACAAGAAATGATCGCCGCGGTGACCTATGGTCCTGGCGCGGATCCGCGCCAGGACCGCTCGCCGTCGCCTGGGTGCACAACCCTGTACCGGAGGCCATCGTCGTAGATCCGGTCACTGGTGAGCACCTCAGTCGCGCCGCGGGATGACATCCCGTGGTCTGATCGGCCGGTTCCAGGTTCAGGCCGTGGTCCGATGTGCGGAGCGTGCGAGGTGAGGACCATGATCCGCATGCTGAAGACACTCGCCGTCGCCGCCCTGCTCCTGGCGGGGGCGCCCGCCCAGGCGACAACGACGCTGGACTGGAGCCCCTGCCCCGACGACAAGATCGGGATGGAGTGCGCTGACCTCCAGGTCCCGGTGAACTGGCAGAAGCCGGAGGGCCGAAAGATCACGCTCAAGCTCGGCCGGCTGAAGGCCACGGGCACCGCGGAGGGTTCCGTCCTGGTGGCCTACGGCGGTCCCGGCGGTCCCGGGGTCGGTCTCACCAAGACCCTCACCCAGCAGTGGGCCGACCTGCGGAAGCGGATGAACATCGTCACCTGGGACACCCGAGGCTATGGGGAGCAGTTCGGTGGCACCGGCACCGGGCTGCCGTGCGTCTGGACGCGCCTGCCCGTGCCCGGCTTCCCGAAGAACGACGCCGACTTCGGCAGGCTCGCCGACACCAACCGGGGCTACGCCGAGGCCTGTCGGTACCGGGACCAGGAGTTCTTCGCCAACATGAGCTCGGCCGACCATGCCAGGGACATGGAGGCGATCAGGAAGGCGCTGGGCGAGCCCAAGCTCAACGTCTACAGTGCCTCGTACGCGGGTTTCTACGCACAGGCGTACGCCCGCCTCTTCCCCGGCCAGGTGCGCACGATGGTGCTGGACGGCACCTGGAACCACAGCGCCGCCGACTGGAACCGGGAGCTCGATGAGCTCGCCCGGAGCAACGAGGCGTTCATGGAACGGTTCTTCACCTGGTGCGCGTCCAACGACTGCCGCGACGTGCCCCGCATCTGGAGGGCGCTGATCGCCAGGGCCGATCGCGCGCCCATCCCCGCCAAACGGGCAGGCGTGGCCTACAACGGCCGTGACCTGCAAGCCTTCGGGCTGGGTCTCGCCCGGCAGGGCCCGGAGCGATGGGTGGCACTGGCGAAGGCGATCCGGCAGGCCGATCGCGGTGACGCGTCCGGATTCGTCCCCGAGCGAGGCTTGCGCTACCCGGATCAGTCGACCGGCGTCACCGAGTGTGTGGACTGGCCGCGCTTCGCCAACCGTGCCGAGATGGACGCCACGGTGGCCAGACTGCGCAGGATCGCGCCGAACACCGGGGCCGCCTCGACCATCGCGACCGAGACCCTCGGGTGCGTGGGCTGGCCCGTGCCGGTGACCAACCCGCCGAGCCCGCTCCCGAAGGGCCTGCCCCCGCTGCTCGGCGCGGGCACCTGGGGTGAGTCGGATGCCGTCCAGCGAGTGCTGGACCAGGTGCCGGGCAGCGGTCTGGTCCGTCACGACGGTCCCGGCCACACCTTGTATCTCCTCAATGCCTGCGCCCGCGAGCACATCGACCGCTACTTCACCGACCGGGTGCTTCCCCCGAACGGCACGAAGTGCTGACCCACCCCGCAAGTTGAAGGAGGTCCGGGCGCGCAACCTCATGCCGGAGCCACGTGGCGCCGATCGGGTGCGCAAGCCTCTCGGAGCCTGAACTCCACGGGGCCAGGGGCCGCCGTCCGGTGAAACCGGATGGCGGCCTTTCCCGTGTGAAGGGACCGTGTCGTCATTTATAGGTCAACTGACCTATATTGTTCTCGTGAACGATGCCCTGCGATACGACGCCCAAGGTCCGGTGCTCCTCGTCGGTGGATACGGCACGGTGGGAAGCGAGCTGGCGCGCCTGGCGGCGTCCCACTGGCCGCTGCTGCTGACAGGTCGTTCCCCCGAGCGCGCGGCGGATCTCTCCACCGATCTGGGCGCGGAGGCACGACGCTGGGACCTGGCCGACCCCGCTGCTTTCCACGCCGACGTCCGCGCCGTGGTCAGCGTGGTCAACGACCCCGACGATCGCGTCCTGGCGGCGGCCCTGCGCGGCGGAATTCCCTACGTCGACGTGACACGCTGGACCGCTCGGCTGCAACGAGCCGTCACGCTGGCCGCGGTGCTGTCACCCATTGCGCCGGTCCTGCTGTCCTCCGGCTGGATGGGCGGGGTGGTCCCGCTTGTCGCCGGTGCGCTGGCCGACCGCCTCGGCGGGGCCCACCGGGTTGAGACCGCCGTCCGCTACGACCTGAACGATCGGGCGGGTGCCGACTCGGTGGACTTCATGGACCGGCTGGACATCCCCTTCGAAGTCATCGAGAACGGGCGGCGGCGCATGATCGACCCGCTCTCCGGCTCCCACACGGTCGAGATCGGGGCGGATGCCACCCGAGTGGCGCGGATCGACACGCCCGAACAGTTCACCCTGCCGCTCACCTTGGGGACCACCACCGCGATCACCCGAATCGGCTTCAGCTCCTCCGTCTCCACCGGCGCGCTGATCGGACTCGGACGCGCCGGTTTCTTCCGCCGCGCCCGTGGGGATCGCTGGCGCTCGATGCGCCGATCCCTGCTGTACTCGCCCGGTACCGGCGGGATCGCCCGGATGCGGCTGGACGTCACGGGGCCGCTCGGTACGGCGACCGCCACCGTGACCGACCGAGCGGGGCAGGCCCATCTGACGGCGGTGGGTGCGCTCCTGGGACTGCGCCGGGTCCTTGGCGAGGACGGGGCCGTGGCTCCCGTGGGGGTGGTGTTCCCGGAACAGACGCCGTTGCCCTCGGCGGTGCTGCCTGCGCTGGCCGAGGCCGGGGTCGAGGTCACCGTCGAGCCGGTGACCGGCAGGGCCGCCGCGTGAACGGCCCCGCCACGCCGTCGGGCGGCACGAATCGCGGAACCGCCCCGGCGACCCCGAAGGGAAGCGCCCGCCGGGCCGCCGTCCTGGACGCGGCCGAACAGGTGCTGGCGGAGTCGGGGCACGCGGCGCTGTCACTGCGCGCGGTCGCCGACGCGGTGGGGATCCGGCTGGGAAACCTGCAGTACTACTTCCCCACCCGAGCCGATCTGATCGGCGCGCTCCTGGACCGCGTGCTGAAACGCTCCCTGGAGAAGATCGAGAGCCTGGCAGGTCCCGCCGGCGAGAGGACGTCACCCGCGCCCTCCGAGGTGATACGGGCACTGCTCGCCGAACACGCGGATCGGCGGCTCGTGCGGCTGTTCGTCGAGGTCTGGGCACTGGCGGCGGCGGACGAGGCCGTCGCGGAGGCGGTGCGGGGTTTCTACCGCGCCTACGCGGAGCTGGTCGCGGGGATGATCGGGCAGGCGCGGCCGGAACTGCCCGAGCAGACGCGCCGAGCACGGGCGGAGGCGTTCGTCGCGCTGATGGAAGGGGCATCCCTGCTCCGGTCGGGCATAGCGGGAGGCCCGTCCACGGCGCTGGACGCGGAGCTGAAACGGCTCGCCCGGACACTGCTGGACGGCGACTGAGGTTCCCCTCTCCGAGGCCGCCGCGCATGGAACATCCGGTGCCGTTAAGAGTGGCGAGTTTGAATGGCCCGGGAATCGGCTCGGCGTGGCCGGTGGCCAATGATCACTTGCTGTTCGTGGGGAATTCGAAGGCCGGTTCCCTGGCATTGTCTTCCGCGCTTGTGCGATGTGAGGAATTGGCGGATGAGTCAGGCCGGGGAACCGGTTGATTCGGCGACGGTCACGGGTGGATTCACAACCCGTGACCGTTGTTCATCCCTTGATCACGAGGGGAAATCCTTCGGGTCGACGCTGCTCGTGCGGGCGTTGCCGCCGATGACGGGGTTGAGGGTCAGCGTCCAGATGGTGGAATTGGTCGAGGTCGTGGTGAACCTCAGACGGTCGTCGAAACGCTGGTAGACGGCGTTCTGGGTGAACCTGCCCTTCGAGGTGCTGAACTTGTATCCGGTGGTGAAGTAGATTCGGTAGGTGCCGTCCGCGACCGCGTTGACGCTCGCGCTCGACTTCGCGCGGACATAGAGGCTGATCGCCTTGGACCTGCCTCGGACAAGGGTGACGACGGCGTCCTGCCTGGTCCCGTTCTTGATTTTGAGAGTTCCCTGCCCGCCGCTGATTCCGTCATAGAGGATCGTGCCGTTGCCCGGTCGTGCCGCCGCCTCGGCCGGGGCGGCCGCGACGGAATCCGGGGCGGAGGCGGCAGCCGGTCCGGCGGCATAACCGGTCAAGAGAACGGATGCGAGGATCGCTCCCGCGAGGGGACGTAGAAGGATCATTGCGCCAATATGGCGAATTCCTTTTAAGCGGTCAATGTGATTCTCCTTGTAAGGATCTCTTGTGAAAATCCTATTCGTGTGTCAGGGAGAGGTGGGACAACCGGGCGAAGACATGCGCGAAGGAATTTCGGTATAAGGACGGACCGATTCTCCTTCGGGCGGCCTGCCGACGGCTGAAGGCGCTGACGGGCCAAGGGCTTTACGGTCATGCCTTCGGCTCATCGGCGCGATACGGGGTCCTGGCCGATCGGGATCAACGCGGCCTTGGGCGAGATCAGGCCAGGGAGGCGGCCAGTTCGGCGGCGGCGACGGCCACCCGGGGGCCGACGGTCCCGGGGTCGAGAGGGGTGAAGGCGATCACGCCCACGGATGCTTCGAGCCAGGGGAGACCGGCGACGGGGGCGGCTATGCCGCGAGCGCCTTCCTGGAGCTGGCCCTCGGTGATCACATAGTCCGTACGGCCCTGGCGCAGGGCGAGAATGGCCAGCCCGGCGGCGCCCCGGGTGAGCGGGTGCCGGGAGCCCTCCCGGTAGGCGACGTGCATGTTCGTCCAGGAGGGTTCGACCACCGCCACCGCCAGGCCGTCGTCCCCTTCGGCCACCGTGAGGTGCGCGGTAGCGCCGACCTCTTCGGCGAGCCTGCGCAGGCTGGGCAGGGCGCCCTCGCGAAGCAGCGGCTGGACGGCGCGGGCCAGGACGAGGACGCCGAAGCCGAGATGGACGCGGCCGACGCCGTCGCGGCGGACGAAGCCCTCGCTCTGCAGGGTGGTGAGCAGCCGGTAGACCGCCGGGCGGCTCAGCTCGAGCTCGGTCGCGAGTTCGGTGGGGGTGCGGCCGCGGCGGCCTTCGGCGAGCAGACGGAGCATGCGCAGGCCCCGTTCGAGGGTCTGTGAGGATTCGGCCGGCATCAGGACACCCGCTGTGCTGTGAGCATGTCCCCGATTATCGGTGGTGCCGGTGGCGGGGCGCGGAGCGCCCACGAGGTCGGGGAACGGGGTGTGGTGCGCTCCGCGGCGGCAGGCGGTCTCGCGAGCGGGAAGTAGGGGGTCTCGTGAGCGGGAAGAGGGGCCTCGTGAACGGGAAGAAGGCGGTTGCGGCTCTGATCGGTGGCCTTGCGATGGGGGCGCGCCGCGGTCCACGGTGAAGGAAGATCCGAAAGAAGAGGGGTGGCCTTGCCATGAAGTCCGTCATCGTGGTCGGAGCGGGGATATGGGGCACATCGCTGGCGCTGCGGCTGGCGGAGTCGGGGTGGCGGGTCACGCTGGTCGAGCAGTATCAGGCCGGGCACCTGCGGCAGGCGAGCGCCGGGGAGACGCGGCTGCTGCGTGCCTCGCACGGGACCGACGACTGGTATGCCCGGATGGCCCGGCGGTCCCGCGAGCTGTGGCGAGGGTTCGGCGAGCGGATCGGCGAGGAGCTGTACGCCGAGACGGGAATGCTCTGGTTCGCCCGGCGGGCGGAGGGATGGGAATGGGCGAGCGCCTCGGTCCTGGAGCGGCTCGACATCCCGCATGAGCTCTGGGATCCGGCCAGGGCGGGGGCCGTCTTCCCCGACTTCCGCGGGGACGACCTGGAGTTCGCACTGTGGGAGCCGCAGGCCGGAGTGATCAGGGCGCGGCGGGCCACGCAGGTGACGGCCCGGCTCGCGCGGGAGGCCGGGGTCGCGGTGGTCCGGGGGCGAGCGGAGCCGTACGGCTCGGCGGAGAGCGCGGGTGGGGCGCAGAACGTGAGAAACGCGGGCAGGGCGGGGGCCGCAGATGGAGCGGGAAGTGCGGATGGAGCGGGAAGCGCGGGCGGGGTGGGGAGTACGGATGGAGCGGGAAGTGCGGGCGGGGTGGGGAGTGCGGGGGGAGCCGGCGTGTTCGGTGGGCCCGCGGTGCGGATCGGGGACGAGGTGCTGCGGGCCGACCGGGTGGTGTGGGCGTGCGGGGCGTGGCTGCCCCGGCTGTTCCCCGGGGTGGTGGATCTCCAGGTGACCAAGCAGGACACGACGCACTTCGCGGTGGCGCCCGGGTGGGACACACCCGCATGGGTCGACTACGACGGGTCGGTCTACGGGCACGGGGACATCGACGGGCTTGGGATGAAGACCACCTCGGACGCCGAGGGCGAGCCGTACGACCCCGAGAGCGGGGACCGCAGGATCTCACCGTCGAGCGAGGAGGCGGCGCGGGTCTACCTTCGCCGCAGGTTCCCGAGCCTGGCCGGGGCGCCCGTGCTGTTCAGCCAGGTGTGCCAGTACGCCCTCACACCCGACGGTGAGTGGATCATCGCTCAGCCGGAGGACGGCGTCTGGTTGCTCGGCGGCGACTCCGGCCACGGCTTCAAGCACGCCCCGGCTCTGGCGGAGTATGTCGCGGAGATCCTCGACGGCAAGCGCGAGCCCGAGCCGCGCTTCGGCCTCCACGAACGGATCCATGCTCGGGGCCTGCGTACGAGTGGCCAGATCGACCGGTGATCGGTTGTCATGCCGGTAATAACCGGCAGCCGGGAATGTGCTGGTCTTTGGCAAGAACTGCTGGAGTCGCCTGACGTAAGTTGCTAGCTCCCTGTATGTCGGCGAGGGGGTCGGGACCATGAGCGACGCGCTGATCGCCCGTGTCGAGCGGTGGGCCAGGGAGATTCCGGACGCCCCCGCGTACACCTTCGTGGACTACTCCGCCGAACGCGACGGGGTGAAGCGCACGCTCTCCTGGGCGAAGGTGGATCTCAAGGCACGGGCGCTCGCCGTACGACTGCGGGAGGTGGCGCTTCCCGGTGAGCGAGCGGCGATCCTGGCGCCACAGGGGCTGGAATATGTGGTCGCCATGCTCGGGGCGATGTATGCCCGGGTGGTCGCGGTGCCGCTGTTCGCGCCCGACCTGCCCGGCCACGCCGACCGGTTGATCCGGGCCTACGCCGACGCCGACCCGGTCTGCGTGCTCACCACGACCTCCGCGCTGGACAGCGTCCACGCCTTCCTGGACGGCGACCCCGCGCCCCGGCCCAAGCAGATCATCACGCTGGACACGGTCTCCGACCTGCTCGCCGACGAGTGGGAGCCCGAACCGATCGGGGCCGACGACCTGGCCTACCTGCAGTACACCTCCGGCTCGACCCGCGCCCCCGCCGGTGTGGAGATCAGCCACGGCAACGTCACCGCCAACGCCGAGCAGCTCTGGGAGGCCTTCCGGGCCACCCCCCGGGTGTCCACGGCGGCTTTCTGGCTGCCGCTCTTCCACGACATGGGCCTGATCGCCACGGTCGCCGCGCCGATGGTGGGCGGCAACCACGCGGTGTTCATGGACCCGGTGGCCTTCGTCATGCATCCGGTGCGGTGGCTGCGGATGCTCGCCGAGTACGACGACGTGTTCACCGGCGGGCCCAACTTCGCCTACGAGTACACGGCCACCCGCGTCACCGACGCGGAGAAGGCCACGCTCGACTTGTCCGGAGTCACGATCATGCTCAACGGCGCCGAGCCGCTGCGGGGCAGCACGATCGAACGGTTCTCCGAGACGTTCGCCGCGTGCGGGCTGCGGCCCGAGGCGCACACCCCCGGATACGGCCTGGCCGAGGCGACGGTGTTCGTCACGGCGATGGACCGGGACCTGCCCGCCCGGGTGACCCGGTTCGACCGGGACGAGCTGACCGCGGGCCGGGCCGTGCCGTACTCGGGGGAGGGCAGGGCCAGCGACCTGGTCTCCTGCGGGGTGCCGACGGGCCAGCGGGTGGCCATCGCCACGGAGTCCGGTACGGCGAAGCCCGACGGCGAGGTCGGCGAAGTCTGGGTGCGGGGACCGAACGTGTCGCGGGCCTACTGGCGGGACGAGGAGCGCAGCGCCGAGGTCTTCGGCAACGTGCTCGACGGTGAGGACGGGGCCTGGCTGCGGACCGGGGATCTGGGCGTCATGTACGAGGGCGAGCTCTACATCACCGGGCGGATCAAGGATCTGATCATCGTCGACGGGCGCAACCACTATCCACAGGATGTGGAGGTGACCGTTCAGGAGGCCGACCCGGCCATCCGCCGGGACCACGTGGCGGCCTTCGCGGTGCCGGGGGAGGAGACCGAACGGCTGGTGGTGGTGGCCGAGCGGTCGCGTAAGGCCGATGGCCGGGACCCGGCCGACGTCATGGCCAACATCCGCACCGCTGTCGCGAAAAATCATGACCTGCGGCTGCACGACTTCGTGCTGACCGAGGCGGGAGCCGTACCGCGCACGTCGAGCGGGAAGATCGCCCGCAGGGCGTGCGCCCGAGCCTACCTGGACGGCGCGTTCGGGACCGGCCCGCAGGACCCCGACGCCTGATGTTCGAGACGCTCGGGCGGGCCGTCTATCGCGGGCGCTGGTCCCTGCTGGTCCTGGGGGTGGTGCTCGGGATCCTCGCCGGATATTTCGGGCTCGGGCTGTTCGGCCGGATGGCCGACGGGGGGTTCGAGGATCCGGGTGCCGAGTCGACCGCGGTCGCCGAGTGGAGCCGGGAGTGGTTCGGCGGCAGCTCGCCCGACGTGGTGGCCCTCTACACGCACCCGACGTTCGAGGCCGACGACGAGCAGTTCAAGAAGGACGTGCGCGCCGTGCTCCGCGCGCTGCCGACCGAGCAGGTCACGAGGACGACCACCTACTGGACGACCAAGGCCAAGGAGCTCGTCTCCGACGACAGGCACTCCACTTACGCGCTGATCACCCTCCGGGGCGGGCAGCTGTCGAAGCAGAGCGGCTACGAGAAGATCAGGGACCAGCTCAGGAGGGCCCCCGCCGGATACACCGTCAAGGTCGGCGGCTCGATCCCGCTGCTGGCGGACCTCAACACGCAGACCGGTGCCGACCTGCAGCAGGCCGAGGCGATCTCAATGCCGGTACTGCTCGTCCTGCTCGCCCTGGTCTTCGGCAGCCTGGTGGCGGCCGGGCTGCCGCTGATCGTCGGGCTGCTGTCGGTGGCGGGCGCGCTCTTCCTGCTGCGGCTGCTGACCGAGGTGACCGACGTCTCGGTGTTCTCGCTGAACGTCGTGACGATGCTCGGGCTCGGTCTGGCCATCGACTACTCGCTGTTCGTGCTGAACGCCTTCCGCGAGGAGATCCGCCGGGGCTCGTCCACGGAAACGGCCGTCGTGCGGACCCTGGCGACGGCCGGGCGCACAGTCGCGTTCTCCGGGCTGACCGTGGCGACCTCGCTCAGCGGGCTGCTGCTGTTCCCGCAGATGTTCCTGCGCTCGATAGGCCTGGGCGCGGCGGCGGTGGTGCTGGTCGCGATGATGACCGCGCTGATCGTGCTGCCCGCGCTGCTGGCCGTACTCGGGCCCAAAGTGGACGCGGTCCGGATCGCACCGGACTTCGGCAGGCACGGCAACGGGACCGGAGCCTGGCGGGCGATCGCCTCCAGCGTGATGCGGCGTCCGGTGGTCTATCTCGTCGGAGTCAGCGTGGTGCTGATCGCGATGGCCGCGCCGTTCGTCCACGCGCGGTTCGGCAGCGTGGACCACCGGGTGCTGCCGGAGCGGTTCGAGAGCCGCCAGGTCGCCGAGGAGATCAACGCGAGGTTCGCCAAGAACGCGATGTCGCCGATCGAGGTCATCGTGCTCATCGAGCGCGATCTCGTCGGGCCGATGACGGTGTCGGCGCCCGGCGCGCTCACCTCGGAGGTGGGAACGCGGCTCGGGCCCGTCGGGGTCGGCAACTCGGGGATCACCCCGGTCACCGAGGTCGGCCCGCTGGACGTGAAGATCTTCATGGAGCGGCTGGAGGCCCTCGACCACGTCACCGGGGTGGACGTCACCGGCGTCTCGCAGAACAACGGCGCGGTACGGCTGGCGGTCCGCTACGACAGGGATCCGATGTCGGACGAGGCCCGCGCGCTGGTCGAGAGGATCCGAGCCCTTCCCCCCGAGCGGAACTTCCGGGACGTGGTCGTCGGCGGACCCACCGCAGCCCAGCTCGACCTGCAGTCCAGCATCGGATCCACCCTGCCGTGGACCGCGCTGGTGGTCTGCCTGATGACGGGCCTGCTGTTGTTCGCCGCGTTCGGCTCGATCCTGCTGCCGATCAAGGCGATCCTGATGAACGTCCTGTCTCTGGGCGCGTCCTTCGGCGTGATCGTCTGGGCCTTCCAGGACGGCAACCTGGCCGACTTCCTCGGGTTCACCCCGACCGGCAGCATCGAGGCGACCATCACCGTGCTGATCCTGGCGGTGGTGTTCGGGTTGTCGATGGACTACGAGCTTTTCCTGCTCAGCCGGGTCCGCGCGGAGTGGCTGAGAACCGGGGACAACACCGCCTCCGTGACGGTCGGCCTGGAGAAGACCGGCGGACTCATCACCAGCGCCGCCCTGTTGCTGCTCGTGGTCATCGCGGCGTTCTCCACCGCCGGGATCACGGTCGTGAAGATGCTCGGCGTCGGGATGTTCGTGGCCATCGTGGTGGACGCGACGCTGGTCCGGGCACTGCTGGTGCCCGCGACGATGCGCCTGATGGGCAACGCCAACTGGTGGCTGCCGGGCTCCCTGCGGAGCTTCCACCGGCGCATCGAGATCCGCGAGCACGACCTCGACGAGCTCGCTCCTGGCTACGCCACGGTGGAACGCGAGGACACGTATGTCACCGTGGAGCGCGCAGACGGCCCCTACGCTCCGGCGGAACGCGCAGACGGCGCCTACGCGATCGTGGAGGACGAAGACGGGGTCTTTGTCACGGTTGAGCGCGAGGACGGGGTCTATGTCACGGTAGAGCGCGAGGACACCTACGTCACGGTGGAACGGGAAGAGGATCCCTACGTCACCGTGGAACGGGAAGAGGACCCCTACGTCACCGTGGAGTGCGAGGACGATCCCTACGTCGCCGTGGAACACGAGGGCGATCCCTACGTCGCCGTGGAACACGAGGACACGTACACGGTTGAGCGCGAGGACGACCCCGGCCGTCCCACCTCCACCTCCACCTCCACCGGAACCGGCATCGGCGCAGGTCCGGCCCGTGCCCTTCCCGCCCCCGCGCGCCGTCTGGAGGCCTCCCCGCCCCGGCAGCATCGGACGAACCCTTACCCCCTTCCGATGCTCGATCCCGAGCCGCCTTTCGCCACCCCGGCAGTCCCCGCGCAGGCCGGCAAGGTCAGGAAGGTCGTCAAGCCCAATCTGGACGGTCCGGGCTGGCACTGGGCCGAGGAGCACGAAGACGACTCCCCGCCGCAGCCCCTGCTGACCGTCCAGGACGCGGTTGGGCTCACCCCGCGTCCGCCACGTGACCCGATCGCCCCTCCTCCCGGAACCCCGGCAGCCTCACCGGCTCCCAGCACACCGGCCATCCCTCCGGCTCCGGCTCCCAGCACACCGCCCGTCCCACAGGCTCCGGCTCCCAGCGCACCGCCCGTCCCCCCGGCACCGGTACGGCCCTCGCTTTCCCCGCCTTCGCCCCCGGCTCCACTCCCACTCTCACCCCCACCCCCCTCTCTCCTCCCGGCGTTGCCCGAACCCCCTCCCTTCCCGGTACGGCGCGAGCCCACCCCGCAGCCGCGTCCCGCGCGGAGCGCGCAGCCCGTCAGCAGCCATCTGATCGACCAGCTGGAGCCGCTCATCCAGCCGGAGCGCATGCCGGTCCCGCCGGTCGTTCGTCCCGTCGAATCTCGTCCGGAGCAGGTGGAGGAACCGCGAGCCATATCTGCACGAGGGGAGGAGCCGCGAGCATCTGCACGAGGGGAGAAGCCGCGGGCCGTACCCGCACGAGGGGAGGAGCCGCGGGCCGTACCTCCACGGATGGGAGAGGAAGCGCGAGCCGTGCCCGCGCGGGTGGAAGAGCCGCCCCTTCCGCATGCCGTACCACCCGTGCCACCGGTCGGGGACCGGCCCGCGCGCTCCGTGGCGGGGCGGCCGGAACCGGAAGCGGACACGGCCGGTGGCTGGGTCGCCGTGCGGACCCGGACCACGCGGGTCGTACGGCCCACGCCGGACGGATCCGGCTGGGAATGGGTGGAGGTGGAGGAATGAGTGATTTCGCCGCGAACTCCACCGAAGCCACGGTCGAGGCCACGATCACCCCTCCGGCGGCTCGTCATGGCTTGTTGCTGCTGGTCGTCGGCCTGGTCGGGTTCGTGACGACGCTGGACAACACGGTCGTCACGGTTGCCCTGCCCACCCTTCAGACCGAGCTGGGCGCGTCGCTGGCGGAGCTCGAATGGGTCGTCACCGGCTACGTTCTCACCTTCGCGGGCTTCATGCTCGCCGGAGGCCGCCTGGCCGACGTCTACGGCCGCCGCAAGGTCCTCATCGCCGGGATCGCGGTCTTCACGGCGGCGTCGGCCGCCGCCGGGCTGGCCACCTCGTCCGGCGTGCTCGTCGCCGCCCGCCTGGTGCAGGGCTCCGGCGCCGCGCTGATCCTGCCCGCGATGCTGGCGGTGGTCTCGGTGGGCAATGACGACCGGCAGCGGTCCGCCGGTGTCGCGGTCTGGATGGCCTCGGGGGCGGGCGCGCTCGCCCTGGGCCCGGTCGTCGGAGGCTATCTGACCCAGCACGTCCACTGGAGTTGGGTCTTCCTGCTCAATGTGCCTCTTGGAATCCTCTCCGTCGTGCTCGCGGCCGTCGCGGTCCCCGAGTCACGCGACGAGGCGGCCGCCCACGTGGACGTCGCGGGGGTCGCGACGTCGGTCGTCGTCCTGTCGGCGGGCACGTTCGCGCTGACCTTCGGCGCCGAGCTGGGCTGGACCTCGCCGGTGATCCTGGTCGCGGCGGCCGTCAGCGTGGTCGCGGCCGTCGTCTTCGTGGTCGTCGAGAGGCGTGGCAGGGACCCGATGGTGGACCTCGCGCTGTTCCGGGCGCGGGCGTTCACCGGCGGGGTGGTCGCCCAGGTGCTGTGGGGACTCGGTGTCAACGGGGTGTTCTTCTTCACGGCGCTGTTCCTCCAGAGGACCCTGGGCTTCAGCCCGACCATGTCCGGGCTGGCGTTCGTGCCGCTGGCGCTGCTCGTCGTCGTGGTCACGCCGCTGGTCCCGTTCGTGGAGCGCAGGTTCGGCGCGGCCCGTGCGGTCGGGCTCGGACTGTTCCTCGTCGCCGCGGGCATGGCCGCCGTGGGGTTCCTGCGCCCCGGCGACGGCTGGATCGACCTGCTGCCCCCCATGTGCGTGATAGGGGTCGGCTCGGCACTGACCATGCCGCTGGGCCCCGCGGTGCTGGGAGCCGCGCCGGAGTCCAGGGCGGGGGTGGCGGGCGGTGTGTTCAGCGTGGCGCGCGAGATGTCCGGGCTGTTCGGCATCGCGGTCATCGGAGTGATCGTCAACAGTTCCGCGAGCTTCACCCTCGGCTACTCGACCGGTCTGCTCACCGCCGCCGGGCTGGTCGTCGTCGGAGCCGTCGTCAGTCTGGTGACCCTCCGTTGAGAATCGCTGTCCTGGCATTCGGGTCGCGGGGGGACACCCAGCCCTGCGTGGCGCTCGGGGCGGGGCTCGCCGCGCGGGGGCACCGGGTCACGGTCGTCGCGTCCGAACGGTACGGCGCCCTGGTCGGGGACGCAGGGCTCGAACTCGCGCCCGTCGGCGTCGACCCGCTGGAGATCGTGGAGTCCGAGGAGGGGCAGGCGTGGCTGCGCAGCGGTCCCGCCGGGTTCGTCCGGGGGTTCCGCGGGATCGTGGAGCCACTCGCCGAACAGCTGGTCACCGAGGTGGACAAGGTCTGCGCCGATGCCGACCTGGTGCTGTCGCCCGCCCTGGGCGGCTTCGGGCACCATCTCTCCGAACGGTACGGCATGCCGTACGCGCTGCTCCATTTCCAGCCAAGCGAGCCGACCAGGACCTTCCCCAACCCGCTGGTCCCGCTGCGCACGCTCGGCGGGGTGGGCAACCGGGCCAGCTACGCGCTGGTCGAGGGGCTGAGCTGGTTGATGCTCGGCCGCATGGTGAACCGGCTGCGGAGGAAGGTGTTCGCACTCGGTCCCATGCGGGGAAGCCCGTTCCGGCGGGCGCGTGCCGACCGGGTGCCGGTGCTGTGCGGGGTGAGCCCCTCGGTCGTCGCGCGCCCGGCGGACTGGCCCAACTACGTGCACCTGACCGGGTTCTGGTCGCTGGAGCGTGCCTGGACTCCCGAGCCCGAGCTGGTGGCGTTCCTGGACGCCGGGCCGCCGCCCGTCTACGTGGGATTCGGCAGCATGGTCCCCGCCGACCCCGCCGGGACGGCGGAGACGGTGGTGGCGGCGTTGCGTCTGGCCGGAGTGCGGGGAGTCCTCCAAGGCCTGCCGTACGGCGGAGCGGACGACATGTTCGTGATCGGCGACGCCGACCACCAGAGGCTTTTCCCGCGAATGGCCGCAGTGGTGCACCACGGGGGCGCCGGGACGACGGGGAGCGGGTTGCGAGCGGGGGTCCCCGGGGTGGTCTGCCCTTTCTTCTCCGACCAGCCGTTCTGGGGGGCCCGAGTGGCACTGCTGGGCGCCGGGCCCGCGCCGCTGCCGGTGCGGAGGGTCACGGTCGAGGCATTGGCCGAGCGGGTGGCGCTTGCCGTACGTGATAGGGGGATCCGAGCGGCCGCGGCCCGGCTGGGGGAGCTGCTGCGCGCCGAGGACGGGGTGGGACGCGCGTGTGAGGTGTTGGGAGTCTGACGAGCGGATGTTTCTCTTTCTCTCTGTTCTTTCCGTTCTCTCTGCGCTCCGACTCTCCATGCTCCGGTTTCTCCGGTCCGGCGAGGGATGAATAAGGCGTATCCGGAGTCTGACGTTTTCCTGACTGGGCCTGTTCGGGTGATGGTGATCTCGATAGAGTGCGAAAACGATCGTTTTGACTGGCTTTCAGGGAGTTTCAGGACATGCGATTTACTTTGCGGCGGGCCCTCGCCGTTGGCGCCATGCTCACGGTCGCCGGTGTCGTGACCCCCGCGGTCGCCGCCTACTCGCAGGACGATCCTCGAAGCTGCAACGATCTGCTGGGGGCCGACACGCCCGCGTACGTCGTGTGCCACTGGCTGGCCACGCCGGAAGAGGCTCTCGGCGTCGCGATGTTCTGGGGCGCCAACGACAACGCCAACCTCAAGGAAGCCACCCCGTTCCAGGGGAAGTTCATCGACTGCTCGGCCTCGGGCAGTTCCTGCCCGGAGCTTGAGGGCGAAGGCGTCATCGGCGACGAGAACTCCCCGGCCCCCGACGGCGTCGAGGACGGCGGAACGCCCGAGTGTGAGACCGGCGAGCAGTGTTCGGTCGACGGGCACGACACGGGCGGCGCCCCCGTGGGGAACGGCTCCGAGCGGACCAGAACCGCCGCCTCCACCGCCTCCACCACCAAGCCGGCGACCACGCAGGAGACCGCCGAGGCCGCGCGGACCCCCACCGGTCAGGCGATCACCGCCGCGAAGGCCACCGGGCTGCGGGTCTGGCTCGACACCGAGCTGGCCGACGACTGGAAGGCGGGCACCGAAAGCTTCGCCGCAGCCGTCAAGCGGATCGGCGCGCTGGCCGCGCGGCCGGAGGTGGCCGGGATCCGGTTCACCTCGCAGCTCGGCTACAACACGACGTTCAAGACGGACGCCGAGGTCAACGCCTTCGTCACGGCCGCGTCGGCGGCGCTGCGCCAGGCGGCCCCCGGCAAGCGGCTGGGCGTGCACACGGTCGTCCCGGAGTTCGCCTGCGGCGCGGACGACGCCTGCAAGACCGAGATGCGCAAGCGCTACCCGCTGGTCGCCCCCGAGAAGGTCGAGCCCTACCTGAGCGCGGGCCACATCGACCAGATCTCCCTGGACACCGGCCTGCTGCGTGGCGGTTACGAGACCTGGAAGATCAACGCCGAGCAGGCCCAGCGCAACCAGTGGATCCAGGTCCGTGCCCGTGCCTGGGACGTCCTGGCCCAGGTGGCCGCCGAGGAGACCGGCCTCGTCGGTCAGGTCACCGCCGAACAGGTCGCCGCCCGGGTGTCGACGCCCGTCATGGACGGCGCCGCCCAGCAGGTCAACCTCTGGACCCGCGTCCAGGACGCCCAGGGTACGGTGAACCGGCTGACCGCCTGGGAGGAGCTGAAGAAGCTCAACCCGATCCAGCGCCGCGTGGCCGCCGTCTACAACCCGGCCACTCCTGAGACGGACGCGGCCACCGACCTCAAGAAGATCGCAGAGGCCTTCGGCCAGGTCTATCTCGTCACCACCTGAGTGGAATGGCCCCGGTGAGACATAGGTTCTAGCTGCCGACATGGCGGAGCCCCGCCCCGGATGATCCGGGACGGGGCTCGGGGCCTCGGTCAGCTTTCCAGGTCATGGGCCAGGCGCAACCATGTGGTGAACAGGTCGGGGTCGATGTCGGCCGGGGTGTGGAGCCTGACGGCGGCCATCTGCCTGGCGGCCGGCTCCAGGCGGCCGGAGGGGTCGGAGATCTCCTGGCCCCGCCACAAGCCGAACGTCACGTAGGAGGAGTAGGCCTTGAAGTAGGCCACCGGGGTCTTGCCCGGGGCCGGGCCGAGACTCCAGACCGGGTGCCCGTGCCAGATCGCACCCGGCTGGGGAAGCGCGGCGTCGACGATGGTCTGCAGCTTCTCGGCGATCTCGCGCAGCGGCTGGTCGAGGGCGGCGGCGTAATCGGTGACGGTGGAGGGCTTGGTCATCTCTGGCTCCTTAGGCGGGCTGGAAGTGGAGGTTCAGTACACCGGACCTGAAGGTGGTCGAATCGACCAGCGTGAGCGGCAGGCGGCCGGTGCTCTCGTCGAACAGCCGGGTTCCGGTGCCGAGTACGATCGGGTGGACCATCAGGTGGAGCTCGTCGACAAGGCCCGCACGCAGCAGTGTCCTGGTCAGCGTGATGCTGCCGGTGATGCTGATGTTCCTACCCGGCCGCTCCTTTGTCCTCCTCAGCTCGTCGATCACATCTCCGCTGATCAGGGTGGAGTTGTTCCACTCCGCCGTCTGCAGAGTGGTGGAGGCGACCAGCTTGGGGATGTTGTTCAGCTGGTCGGCCATCTCGCCGGTCTGGTGGGGCCAGACCGCGGCGAAGGACTCGTAGGTGGCCCGGCCGAGCAGGAGCGTGTCCGCCTCGGCCTGGATCGCCATGACCGCTGCGCCCATCTCCTCGTTCATGTAAGGGAAGTGCCAGGTCTCCGGCGCCTCCACGACGCCGTCCAGCGAGACGAACAGCCCGGCAACGATCTTCCTCATGGTGTTCTCCTCAGGGGGAAGTGGTGTGTGATTCAGGCGGACTTGCGGAAGAGGGCCGCGACCAGGGAGACCCAGGCCATCGCGATCATGACCCCCGCGGCGAGCGTCACCGAGCCGGCGTGCCCGCCGGTCATCGCCCAGCCGTCACCCACGATCAGGGCCACACCGGCCAGGCGGGAGGCGACGGCCGTGCCGCGGGCACCGGTGCGGGTGAAGTACCGGCCGAGGACGAAGCAGGCCGCGGCGAGGGCGATGAACGTCACCGACCCTGCCACCAGGTGCAGGATGGCGTGCCAGCTCATCGCCGCAGGCGGCCCGGCCGGGGTGCCCACAGGGAAGCCATCGGCAGGATCGAGGACGAAGACACCCGCTCCGATCATTCCGATGCCGACGATCAGCGTCAGGCGCGGCACCCAGGTGCCGCCGGGCTTGCCGTACAGAGCCCCGCGGAACCCGAAGGAACCGGCGATGAACAACGATCCGACGATCAGGAAGTTGGTGATCTGGATCCACCCGAGCGAGCCGGTGGAGAGCTGGCTCAAGGGGTGACGGACCAGGTCGAAGCCCTCGCGAGTGAACGCCTGTGCCAGGGCGACCACGGTCCAGACGGGCATGGCGGCCGCCGCGGCGGTGAGCAGTGTGCGGGTGGAGGCGTGGCTACGGGTGGTGGTGGTCATGTTCCCGGTTCCCTTCGTGGTTCTGCCTACGCGTCGTCCAGGCGATGTGACAGGGAACGCAGGAAGGCTAAGGTTGCTGGAACTGAAAAGGAGCGGGAGTACGGCATGCGATTTCTCTTGACGAGCGTGAGCGAGCAGAAGGCGGACGAGACCCTTCAGATCGAGATGGGCAAGTTCATCCAGGAGCTGACCCAGGCCGGGGTGCTGCTGGCGAGCGGCGGGATGGAGCTGGGGGGCAGCGTGCTCAAGTCCGTCGGCGGCGAGCTCATGGTGACCGACGGCCCTTTCGCCGAGGCGAAGGAGATGGCGGGCGGGTTCGCGCTGATCGATGTGGGGTCCAGGCAGGAGGCGCTGGAGCTGTCCCGCCGCTTCTTCAAGATCATCGGCGACGGTGAGGGCCGGATGCAGCAGATCTACTGATGAGTGGCGCCCGGGACGCTCACGGAGCGGTCAACACGGTCTGGAAGCTCGAGTCCGCGCGGATCATCGCGGGCCTGACCAGGATGGTCCGCGACGTCGGCCTGGCCGAGGAGCTCGCCCAGGACGCGCTGGTGGCCGCGCTGGAACAGTGGCCCGAGCAGGGCGTCCCGGACAACCCCGGCGCATGGCTCATGACCACGGCCAAGCGTCGCGCGATCGACCACATCCGCCGCCAGGAGCGGATGGGGCGCAAGCACGAGGAGATCGCCCGCACGCTGGAGCGCCAGGATCTCGAACTCGACGACGACGTGCTGCGCCTGATGTTCATCTCCTGCCATCCCGTGCTGCCCCCCGAGGAGCGGGTCGCGCTGACACTCCGGCTGCTCGGCGGCCTGGGCGCCCTCGAGATCGCGCGGGCGTTCCTGGTGCCGGAGCAGACCGTGTCCCAGCGCATCGCCAAGGCCAAACGCACCCTCACCAAGGAGCAGGTCCCGTTCGAACTGCCGCCGGGGCCGGAGCTCGCCGACCGGCTGACGTCCGTACTCGACGTCATCTACCTGATCTTCAACGAGGGCTACTCGGCGACCTCCGGCGACGACCTGATGCGCCCGTCGCTCGCCCTGGAGGCGCTCCGCCTGGGCAGGCTGCTGGCCGAGCTGGCGCCCCGCGAAGCCGAGGTGCACGGCCTGGTCGCCTTGATGGAGATCCAGGCGTCACGCGCGGCCGCGCGCACCGGGCCTTCGGGCGAGCCCATCCAACTGCACGAGCAGGACCGCGGGCTCTGGGACCAGCTCCTGATCGCCGGCGGCTTCGCGGCGATGTTGCGGGCGAGGGAGGCCGGTGGCCCGCTCGGTCCTTACGTGCTGCAGGCCGCGATCGCCGTCTCCCACGCGCAGGCGAGGACCGCAGACGATACGAACTGGGCGCAGATCGCGACGCTCTACGAGGCGCTGGTACGGCTGACGCCGTCCCCGGTGATCCAGCTGAACCGGGCCATAGCCCTCGGCATGGCCCACGGCCCCCAGGCAGGTCTGGACCTCGTCGAGACGGTGACCGCCGATCCGGCTCTCAAGGACTACCACCTGCTGTCGGTGGTGCGCGGCGAATTGCTGGCCAGGCTCGGCCGGCACGACGAGGCCGGCAAGGACTTCGAACGCGCCGCCGCACTCACCGGCAACGCCGCGGAACGCGCGTTCCTCCTCAAACGCGCCGCCACCGGCGCGGCTCAGGCGCACTCCACGCAGGCAGGCATCACGTTGGGCGAGGCCGCGGAGGGCTTCCTCGCCCGTGGCGACCTGAACGCCGAGACGATCCGCTCCTACGGCCAGACCCTGCGCCGCCTGCGGCTGGACCTCGGCCCCGGCACCCCGTTGGCCGACGTGACCGCAGGGAAGGTGGCCAGGGTCTTCGCCGTCGTCTGGGGGACGGCGGCGCCCAAGACCTGGAACCGACACCGCGCCGCCGTACGCTCATTCTCGTCATGGGCCGCCATCGAGGACCTGTCGGCCGAGCTGGACAGGAAGCCGGAAAGCCGCGAACGGCGCCCAGCGGTCTACGGGCCGGACCTGGAGGCCCTATGGCGGCATCCGTCCCTGCGCGAGCGGACGCTGTGGCGGCTCCTGCATGAGTCGGGAGCGTCCGCGAAGGCGGCCCTGTCGCTCAACATCGAGGACCTCGACCTGACCGCCGGCCGCGGCCGAGTCACCACCAGGACCGGGCAGGTCTGGATCTCCTGGGGGTACGGCACGGCCGCCCTGCTGTCCGAGCTGGTGGCGGGCCGGACTCGCGGCCCCCTGTTCCTGGCCGACCGGAGACCCGCCCCAGCCCGCAGGCCAAAGCCCGCCGACCTGTGCCCGGACACGGGACGGGGGCGGCTTTCGTACGAGCGCGCCGAGTACCTCTTCAAGAAGGCCGCGGGCCACACCCTCCACCAGCTTTCATCCGTACGGCGTCAGATCAGCCGGGTGACCTGCCCGGTGTCGAGGGAGTAGTAGGCGCCGACCACCTTGAGTCGCCCGCGAGCGATGCGGGGTGCGAGCAGGGAGTCGGCCTTCAGTCGCTTGACCACGTCGACGGTGTTGATCCGGATCATCTTGTCGACGTCCCCGCCGGAGCGTTCGTAGGCGGGCCTGAGCGCGGTGACGATGCGCTGCAGTTCGCCGGGCAGCGGCTTGCCCTCGTGCAGGGCGTGCGAGGCCGCCGTCACCGCGCCGCAGCGCTGGTGCCCCAGAACGACGACGAGCGGTGTGCCCAGCTCCACGGGCCCGTACTCCACGGCACCCGTCACCAGCGGGTCGATCGTCTGCGCGGCGCTGCGTACGGCGAACAGGTCGCCCAGCCCGGCGTCGAAGATGATCTCCGGCGCCACCCGGGAGTCGATGCACGACAGGACCACGGCGTACGGATCCTGCTTCTGCGCGGTCTGTGCCCGCCGTTCCGAGTCCTGGTGCGGGTGGAGGGCGCTGTCGGTGACCCACCGCCGGTTGCCGGCGCGAAGGGCGGCCCAGGCGGCGTCGGGGGTGGCCGGGCGGCCGGTGCGCTCGTAGGAACGCACGGCCGCCTGGGCGGAACCGGTCCCGACCAGCAGGCCGCTCGCGGCGAGACCGGCGCCTCGCAGGAGGGTACGGCGATTGACGATCTTCCAGTCCATGACTGGAATTATGATGATTGATTACATCTCTAGGTAATGCCTCCTTTGGGTCATTTCTCGCGGCAGTGGCGTTTCGTGCTCCCACGGGGCCGGTCGACCCCGGCCGCGCCCGATCGGGCGGAGCGCGGGGTCACCTTCGCCAGACGCTGGAGCCGCGTCGAGACACCGTTTGCGATCCTCGCCGGGCTCGGGATCGGCGCGCACAACATCGCGATCCTGCTCAGATGGCGTGACTGAGCGATAATCCGTGCGGCGGGCGATCACTGCGGGCATATAGGCGAGCCTGAAGATCAACGTAGGCAATCTCGCCTCGTGTGACCCCGATCGGCCGGTTATAACCGCCGGGGCTCGGCTAAAAGTGCGTCAACATCGGCCGGGGATGCCCGCCGGACCAACGGCGTAAATCCGGCCTGCCGTCAAACGTCGCCCATCCGGGCATTCGGCCCCGATGGGCGAGTGCCCCCGTTCGGCCCAGACGGATTAATTCGCCGGTAATGATTTTCCATCGGCCCGTGACGGCCGTTTTCCCGTTTCACGGTCGCCCGCCCCCGAGTTTCGCCGATATCCCGGCTTACCCTGGTCCCGTTTCAGCGTTCGTCGCGATTACCACCCGCGGTGGGCCATGCCAGAAGCGATCGAGCCGGACGAATCCGGAAGGAAGGCGTTCCCAAGTGCGCGCGAATTCGGGAAGAGTGCTTGTCGTCGGGGCCGGTGTGAGTGGGTTGACGACCGCGCTGTGCCTGGCCAGGGAAGGATTCCGGGTCACCGTGGTCGCGGAGAAATTCGCGCCCGACATCGTCTCGGTCGTCGCGGGGGCGCTGTGGGAGTGGCCGCCCGCCGTGTGCGGTTACCACCACGACCAGATCTCGCTCGCCCGCTCCAAGAACTGGTGCGTCACCTCGTACAAGATGTTCGAAGAGCTGGCCCGGGCCAGGGTTCCCGGGGTGGCCATGCGCAGGTCCAACTTCTATTTCAAGCATCCCATCGAGGAGAACCCGCACGACCTGCACAAGATGCAGGAGCTCACGGGGAAGGTGCGCGGGTTCGTCCGCGACCGGTCACTTGCCGAGCGCAACGGCGTCAGCCCCGACTACGGCGTGGTGGACGCCTACTCCCACATGGCTCCCATGATCGACACCGATCAGTACATGGTGTGGCTGATGCGGCAGGTCAAAATCCACGGGGTGCAGGTCGTGCGGCACCGGATCGAGGGATTGCTGGCCGACCAGAGAGCCGAGCTCCTCGACCGGTTCGACGCCGAGGTGATCATCTGCTGCGCGGGGCTCGGCACCGCCCAGCTCCGCGGCATCAGCATGTATCCGCTGCGTGGCGCGCTCGTGCGGGTCCGCAACGGCGGGATCCGCGGGCCCCGGATCGGCGAGGCCCACTGCGTCTCCCACGACGAGAGGCAGGACGAGCAGGACATCGTCTTCATCGTGCCGCGCAATCCCAGGCTCCTCGTTCTCGGCGGGCTGGCGGAAAAGGATGAATGGGACACGAGTATCAATCTGGGGAACCACGGGCCCGTGCGGGAAATGTACGAACGCTGCCTGGCCTTCATGCCCGCGCTACGAAACGCGAAAATAGACCCCGATGAGCCGGTGCGGGCCGGTCTGCGTCCGTTCCGGGCGGAGAACGTCTGCCTGGAATGGGACGAGGAAAGCCAGGTGATTTACAACTTCGCGCACGGCGGGGCGGGATTCAGTTTCTCCTGGGGGTGCGCCCGGGAAGCCGTCGGTCTGGTGCGTGCGGCCGTGGAGGACCGTAAATACTCGCGCTCCTTCTGAACGGCTCGCCCGAGACTTCCGAATGGCTCACTCCAGACCGAACGGACGTGAAATATGCGAAGAACCACCAAATATCTTCTGATCGCCGGAACGGGTCTCGCGCTGGTCGCCGTCCTGCCGTTCGATCTCGCGCCCGCCGGCATCGCGTCACCCTGGCATTCCGAGGACCCCGAGCCGAGGCATCCCAGGAACCCCGCGCCTCCTGTAGCGGGCGGGGACTCCGCGCCCCCGGCCGTGAACGAGAGTCCCACGCCCCGGGCCGGACACGGAGGTCCCACGCCCCGGGCCGGACACGCGCCGCCCCGCTTCCCCCTTCTCCGGCTCGGCGACAGCGGGGATCGGGTCCGCGAGGTCCAGAGGCGCCTCAACCAGCTGGGGTTCAACTCCGGGCCGCCCAGTCCCGAGTACGGCCCCGCGCTACGCGTGGCCGTGTGGGCCTTCCAGAAGGCGAACGGGCTGCCGCCCGTTGACCAGATCGACCCGCCGACCTGGCACGCGCTCTCCCGCCCGGCACGCATCAGGCCGCTGGTGCGTTACGGGGAGCCCGCGAGGGTGGAGATCGATCTACGCCGCCAGCTGCTCACGGCGTGGCAGGGCGACAAACCTGCGCTGGTCTCCCACATCTCGACCGGCAACAACAAGCACTACTGCAAGAACGGCCACTGCGGGGTCGCGGTGACGCCACCCGGCGACTTCCGCGCCTGGTGGCGGACACCCGGATGGACGCACGGACCCCTGGGCGACCAGTTCTACACCGTCTATTTCAACGGTGCCATAGGCTTCCACGGCTCAGAACGGGTTCCCCGGCATCCCGCGTCCCACGGATGCATCCGCCTCCCGCTCCACAACGCCAGGCCCCTTTTCAACATGATCCAGACAGGGCAGCAGGTTTACGTCCGCCTTCCCGAACGGGACGCGCGCCGGTCGGGTACGGAGTAGCCCGCCCCGAGCCCCGGTTTTCCCGGAAGCCGGAAGAGATCCGGACGCGTGGCGGGAGGTTCCGATCAGACGTCTCGTGACTCCTCCGCTCCTTTTTCCTGGGAGCCCTTTCCTGGGAGCCCTTTTCAGGGAGCCCTTCACGGGCGGCGGAAGGCTCTCACGGAAGACGGGAGACGTGGGGCGCCGCCGACGGGGACCGAGGGAATCTGCCCGAGCAGGCCCCAGTCGTCGTCGCCGTCCTCCTCCTGCGGCGGGGGCTCCTGGTCCTGCGGGGACGGAGCGTTCAGGTGGAGGGCGGACAGCACCATCGGGAAGGACCGGTTGAACTCGCGCTGCCAGTAGGGCCAGCTGTGGGTGCCGTCCTTGTACAGGTTCACCACGGGCTTGATGCCGTATCGGTGGAGCTTGGCGATCAGGTCTCTCGCGGTGTAGGCGGAGATCGGCTCACCGAGGTGGGCGATGCTCCAGCTGGCACCGGGCGGGTCGAGCTCGCCGGGGCGGGCGGTCGTGCCGCTGGAGATGTAGATGCGCACCCCGCGCAGATTCCTGGCCAGGTAGGCGGGGTCGTTGGCCTTCCAGACGTTCTGGTTGAAGATCGGGTCTCCCCACAGGGCCTTCGGGTCTTTCCGCTCGGCGGACTGCGCCCGCATGATGAGCTCGGGGATGCCGGGGAGACGGGTGGACATGACACCGCTGTAGGAACCGACGAAGCGAAACATCCCGGGGTGCCGCGCGGCGTATTTCATCGCGCCGTAGGCGCCCATGGAGATGCCGGCGACGGCGCGGCGGGTACCGGCCCGATAGCCCAGCTCCAGCAGGCGGCGCACCTCGTAGGTGTGGAAGGTCTCCCAGGCGGGCGGGCCGCCCTTGCCGCCGTTGTACCAGTTGGAGTAGTTCCCGGCCCGTCCGGCCTCGGGCATCACGATGATCGCGTCCATGTCCGCGGCCTTGTCCGCGATGTCCGTCATCCGGGTCCACGAGGTGTAGTCGTCCGCGCCGCCGTGCAGCAGGTAGAGCACCGGCCAGGTGCGGGAGGCCTTCTTGGACCAGCCCTTCGGCACCAGCACCCGGACCGGCAGTATCGCGTTGACCGAAGGTGACGACACCTGGAGGTCGACCATGCGCGGGCTGAACCAGCGCTCCTTCACCACCCGCGCGCCACCGGGCAGCGCGGCGGGCCAGGGGCCGGAGGGACTCCTGCCGGTTCGCGGGCCGGGGGCGGCGTGCGCGGCCGTCGGCAGTCCGACGGCGAGCGCGGTCGCAAGCGCCAGAAATCCGCGTCGAGCAGGTCGCATCGTCTTCCTCCACACAGCCTGACGGCGGGGGCTGTGGCAGGCGACCCTAAGCCTGGTTACCAGGTCGCGACTATGCGCGCCGGCAACGAAATACACGTGCGCCTTGAGCCTGTCGAACAAATCACCTTTGTGTGGCCGTTATCACACTCGTTACAAAACGCGCTGGTGGATTGTGGTCTGTCAGGTCTCCCTTATGCCGATATGTCTCTGTAAGTTTGCCGATCACCCCGCGTGTTCTTTGGGAGCCGCCACGTGGACCTGCTCGGCGAAGACGAGATCCGCCGTTTCCTCACGGAGCGAATCGCGACCCGCTGCCAACTGCCTCTGACAGAGGTCGACCCTGATCGTCCCCTGGAGGAGTTCGGGCTGTCCTCGCGCGACGCGGTCGCGGTGGCCGGCG
Source organism: Streptosporangium sp. NPDC000396 (assembly GCF_042898655.1). Classification (NCBI taxonomy): domain Bacteria; kingdom Bacillati; phylum Actinomycetota; class Actinomycetes; order Streptosporangiales; family Streptosporangiaceae; genus Streptosporangium; species Streptosporangium sp. NPDC000396. The sequence continues at coordinate 153,641 of NZ_JBIAZA010000010.1, read as the reverse complement.
AGTTGGAGACGTTGCTCGGCCGGGAGCTGGGGCCCACGCTGGTCTGGGAATACCCCACGATCAACCGTCTCGCCCGCGGCCTGGTAGCCGCCCCGCCCGCCGGACCGGCGGCGGACCGGCGGGCGGATCCCGACGAGCCGGTCGCGGTGATCGGCGTCGGATGCCGCCTCCCGGGATCCGTGAGGGGACCGGAAGACTTCTGGCGGCTGCTCCTCGCGGGCGGCGACGCGGTCGGCCTGGTGCCCGAGGGCCGGTGGGACGCCTTCGACGACGGTTCTCCCGCCACCGCCGAGGTGCTGGCCAGGACCACCCGGCACGGCGGGTTCCTGGACGACGTGGCCGGGTTCGACGCGGGCTTCTTCGGGATCGCTCCGGGCGAGGCCGAGACCATGGACCCGCAGCAGCGGCTGCTCCTGGAGACGGCGTGGGAGGCGCTGGAGCACTCCGGGGTCGCGCCCCGGTCGCTGCGCGGCAGCCGTACGGGGGCGTTCGTCGGCATCTCCGGCAACGAGTACGCCTACCTGACCACCGCGGACGCGGCGAAGGTGGACGCCTGGACGGCGACCGGGGCGGCGTTCAGCATCGCCGCGAACCGGCTGTCCTACCTGCTCGACCTGCGCGGGCCGAGCCTGTCGGTGGACACCGCGTGTTCGTCCTCGCTGGTCGCCACGCATCTGGCCGTCCGCAGCCTGCGGTCGGGGGAGAGCGACCTGGCGCTCGCCGCAGGGGTCAACCTGCTGCTGTCACCGGTGATCACCATGGCGTTCGACCAGGGCGGGGGGACCGCGCCCGACGGGCGCTGCAAGAGCTTCGACGCCTCGGCGGACGGGATGGTCCGGGCGGAGGGGTGCGGGGTCGCCGTGCTCAAACGGCTGTCCGACGCCCAGCGCGACGGCGACCGGATCCTGGCGGTCATCCGGTCCACCGCGGTGAACCAGGACGGGCGGTCCAACGGCCTGGTCGCGCCCAATCCCGAGGCCCAGGAGGAACTTCTCCGCGCCGCCTACGCCGGTCTGGCAGGTCCCGACTACGTCGAGGCCCACGGCACCGGCACCTTCCTCGGTGACCCCATCGAGGCCCGCGCCCTCGACGCCGCCCTGTGCGGCGGTCGCGACACGCCACTGCTGATCGGCTCGGCCAAGAGCAACCTCGGCCACCTCGAAGCCGCCGCCGGGATCACCGGCCTGATCAAGACCGTTCTCTCCCTCCACCACGGAGTGATCCCGCCCAGCATCCACTTCCACCAGCCCAACCCGCACATTCCCTGGGACCGCCTCAAGGTCGTCACCGCCCCGACCCCCTGGCCGGGCGACCGTCCCCGTGCCGGTGTCTCCTCCTTCGGCTTCGGAGGCACGAACGCCCACGTCGTCCTCGACCGCGCCCCGAACGACGCGGCGGAGCCTCCCGGCCCCGCCGCCCCGCATGACGAGGTGGAGTCCTCCGGTCCTTCCAGCTCGTACGGCGAGCGGCACGACCGCCCCGGGTCGAAGGTGTTCCTGCTCACGGACGTGTCCGCCGAGCGGGTCCGGGACCACGCCGGAGTGCTCGCGGACTGGATCGGCGAGGACGGCTCCGGGATCCCGCTCGACGACGTCGCGTACACGCTGGCCCGGCGGGCCGGGCGGGGACGGGCCGGGGCCGCGCTCGTGGCCGGGAACCGGGAGGAGCTGGTCGCTGGGCTGCGAGCCGTACGGGAGGGGGGAGGCGTCACCGGAGCGGCGGTGGTCGGCGGGCGGGGACCGGTGTGGGTGTTCTCCGGGTACGGCTCGCAGTGGGCGGGGATGGGGGCCCGGCTCTACGCCGGGGAACGGGTGTTCGCCGAGGCCGTCGACGAGCTGGATCCGATGTTCCGGGAGGAGGCGGGCATCGGGCTGCGGGAGATCGTCGCCGAGGGGCGGGAGGCGACGGGGGTGGTCACGGCGCAGCCGCTGATCTTCGCGGTGCAGGTGGCGCTGGCCCGGGTCTGGGTGTCACACGGGATACGACCCGCCGCGGTCATCGGGCACTCCATGGGAGAGGTCGCGGCCGCCGTGGTCGCGGGCGGAATCGGGCTGCGCGACGCGGTCCGGGTGATCTGCCGCCGGGCCGGGCTGCTCGGCACGCTGGGCGGCGGCGGGGCGATGGCGGTGCTGGAGGTCGCGGCCGACGAGGTTCCGGACGATCTGCACGTCGCCGTTTACGCCTCTCCGAAGCAGTGCGTGGTCACCGGCGATCCGGACCGGGTCACGGCCTTCGCCTCCGAGGTCGGCGCGCGGGGCCTGCTCTCCCGGGTGCTCACCGCCGAGGGCGCCGGGCACTCGCCCCAGGTCAAACCGCTCCTGCCGAAGCTCCGCGCGGCACTGGCCACCATCGCCGGAGGCAAGCCGGAGATCCCCTTCTACTCGACCGTGTTCGACGACCCCCGCGAGGTTCCCACTTTCGAGCCCGCCTACTGGGCCGCCGGAGTCCGCCGGCCGGTGCGGCTGCTCGCGGCGGTCCGGGCCGCCGCCGAGGACGGCCATTCCGTTTTCACAGAGATCAGCCCGCACCCGGTCCTCGCCGCGGCGCTGCGCGACACCCTCCCCTCGGGAACGGTGATCACTCACTCGCTCCGCCGCGGCCACGACGAGGAGCTGTCCACCCAGCTGGCGGCCACCGTGGTGGCCCTGCCCGCCCTGGCCGGGGCGTCCTCCGGCCGGCTCGCCGACCTTCCCTCCTCGCCGTGGAGACATGAGAACCACTGGGCCCGCGCCGCCCGGCGTGCCGCGCTCCCGCCCGGCAGCCACCCCCTGCTCGGCGTGCACGTCGAAAGCCCCGCCGGGCATGTGTGGACCACGACCCTCGACGACCTCTGCGACGTTCCCTGGCGGCTGGACCCCTCGGCCTGGCGGGTGCACGGCCTGCCGATCCTGCCGCTCGCCGCGGTGGCCGCCCTCGCCCAGGCGGCGGCCTTCGACGTCCGGGGCCGGGCCGAGCTGACCGACGTCACCCTGAACGCGCTGCTGCCCCTGCCCGCCACGATCACCACGACCCTCACCCCGTCCGGCGAGGTCGAGATCGACGCGAAGAACGCCGCGGGCGTCTGGGTCCGGTACGGCACCGCCACCATCACATCAGGTCCGCCCCAGCTCGAGACCATCCCGAGCCCCGCCGAGCTGGACGAGCGGCTGCGAGGGGCGCCGGAGGCGGAGGACGGGCGGTCATGGGGCCCGGAGGAGGAACCGCGGGCGGAGGACAGGCGGTCATGGGAGCCGGAGAAGGAACCGGAGGCGGAACGGCCGCGGGATCCGGAGGCCGAGCGGCCGGGGGACGTCGCCAGGGTGCCGATCGAGATCGAGCGGCTGGGGCAGGACGGCACTCCGGCCGGGGTGCTGAGCAGGGAGATCCCCGCCACCGCCGTGCCCGTCCCGCTGGCGGGCAAGCTCGTGGCACGTGTGTGGACGCCGAGTTCGGGTGTGGAAGCCGTACCGGCGGGGAATGGATCCGACCCACGCCCGGCTCGCGGCTGGCTCATCGTGGCCGGTAAGGGGGATTCGCGAGCCGGGCGTCTCGCCTCCGGCCTCGTCGCCGCCGGGCACGCCGTCCACCGCCTCACCCTGCCCGGGATGCCCCGGGCGGGATCCACACCGTCTCTGGTTCCGGCCCAGCGCCCGGCACCGCATACGACTCGCCCGGCGGCATCGGTCACGGTTCCGGCGAACGACGAGGTCGTCGTGCTGGTCCCGGGCGGGCTGAACCCGGCGGGTGCCGAGGCGCTGTTCCTCGCCGTCACCCGGATCGCCGGCGACCTCGCCGGGACCGGGTCACGCCTGCGGCTCGTCACCGATCGGGCGCAGGCCGTATTGGCCTCGGAGCGTGGCGACCCCGGCGCCGCCGCGCTGCGCGGCCTGCTCCGGGTCCTCGCCTTCGAGCACCCGGACCTGCGGGTCTGCCTGGTCGACGTGGACGACCCCGACGTGCTCCTGGCCGAGCTGACGGCCGACACGCCCGATGACGAGGTGGCCTGGCGGAACGGAGTCCGCTACACCGCCCGCCTGTCCGCGATCGCCGATCCCGGAAGCGAGGTCCCGCCCGCGGGCGGACGGCCCGGCGGCCGGAGCCGTGTCATGGCGGGCAGGCCGGTGGTACGGCGAGGCGGGGGCTACCTGATCACCGGCGGATACGGCGGGCTGGGGCTGGTGGTGGCCCGATGGCTGGCCGAGAGAGGGGCCGGGCGGATCGTGCTCAGCGGACGGTCGGGGCCGTCCGCCGAAGGGGCCGAGACGATCGAGAGGCTGCGCGGCCTGGGCGTGGACGTCCAGGTGGTGGCCGGGGACCTGGCCGTGCCGGGGGTGGCCAGGGGACTGGTCGACGCGGTCAGGGCCGACGGGGTCCGGCTGCACGGGGTGGTGCACGCGGCGGGGGTCCTGGACGACCACCTCGTCGCCGACATCGGCCCCGAGGATCTGCACAGGGTCTGGTCGGCCAAGGTCCACGGGGGTCTGGCGCTGCACGAGGCGACCCGGGACGTCGGTCTGGACTGGTGGGTGGCGTTCTCCTCGGCGGCGGCGCTGATCGGCTCGCCGGGACAGGCCGCGTACGCGGGGGCGAACGCCTGGCTGGACGCGCTGTGCGACCTTCGCCGGTCGGAAGGGCTGCCGGGAACAACGATCAACTGGGGCACGTGGGCCGAGGTCGGCGGGGCGAGCCAGACGGCGCTGCCCGCGGTCTCGCCCCTCACCCCGGACGAGGGCGTCGAGGCGCTGGAGGCGCTCCTGGCCCGGGGTACGCCCGCCGCGGGCGTGCTGCGGCTGGACGCGGCGACGGCCGTCGCGGTCTTCCCCGGCATCGCGCGCATGCCGTACTTCGCGGATCTGGCGGGCGCGGTCCCGGCCGACGGCGATTGGGCGGGTGGCGACGCCCTGACCTCGATGGAGCCCGAGCAGGCCCTTGAGGTCATCTTCGCCAAGATCGCGGAGCGGACGGCTGTCGTGCTGGGGTTCGAAACCACCTGGCTGCGGGAGAGCACGGTGCTCACCGAGGCCGGGCTCGACTCGCTCGCGGCCACCCGGGTGCGTGGCACGATCGAACACGACTTCGGGGTGGCCGTCCCCACCGCGTTGCTGCTCCAGGGCGCGACGCTCGGGGACGTCGTCAGGGCCGTGGCCGCCGAGCTGGGCATCCACGGCATCGCCGGGACCCGCCCGGTCGAACCCAGAGACGCGGCGGAGCGGCAGGTCGTCGCGGCTCTTACCCGGATCCTCGGGCACGAGCCCGGAGTCACCGACGAGATCCCGGCGGACGTCCTGCCCGCCGTGCTGGACGTGCTCGGCCAGGAGGCCGGCCGCCCGTTCACCGCCACGGGCGTGCTGACCGGCGCCCAGGTCGCCGACCTGCTCCGGGAGGTCGATGAGGAGGAGGCGGCCCAGGGCGTCATCCGTCCGCTCACTGAGGCGGCCCGCGAGTACCTGGCCGCCCGCCGTGCGGGGGCGGTCACCGTACCGGCGTCTTCGGAGGGCGGACGGGCACGGCCGGAGGAGGTGCCGCTGTTCCTGGGGCACCCGGCGGGCGGGACCACGGGGGTGTACTCGCTGCTGGCAAGGGGGCTGGGACCGGGCCGGGTGGTGTTCGGGCTGGAGCGCCTGGACGACGTGGGGCCGCTCGGGGCGGAGCCGGGGGTGAGCGAGCGGGCGGCCCGGTACGTGGAGGAGATCAGGAAGGTGCAGCCGGCGGGGCCGTACCGGCTGGGGGGATGGTCGTTCGGGGGGATCCTGGCGTTCGAGATCGCGCGGCAGCTCGGGACGGAGAACGTGGAGCTGGTCGCGATGATCGATTCGGGGCTGCCGGACGAGGTGGCTCCCGCGGAGCGGAGAAAGATCATCGCCAGGCGGTATGCCGACTTCGCCGCCTACCTCGCCGCGACCTACGGGGTCAGGGTACGGCTCACCTACGACGAACTCACAGGACTGGGCGAGGCGGACCAGCTCACGCTGGTGGAGACGCGCGTCGCCGAATCGGGGGTGCTGGAACTGCTGGGGGAGGCCATCCTCCGGCATCAGATCACCTCACACTCCGACACCCGGGCCCTTGAGGGGTACCGGGCCGGAACCTACGAGGGCCGCGTGGTGCTCTACCGCTCCACGGACCCGACCCCGTGGGCGGTCGAGGATGTTCGATACGCCCACGCCGACGACCCCACAAGGGGATTCGGCCCGTTCAGCCCGGGGCTGGAGATCGTCACGGTCCCCGGGTCACACCATCTCAACCTGCTCGACCCGCCGCATGTCGAAGTCATCGCCGCTCACCTTGGAGGCCAGCTGTGACACTCGCACAGGCCGTCGTCGACGGTGCCGATCCCGAAGAGCTCGCGCGGCTGGAGGTCCCCTCGACCTTCCGCGCCGCCCACACCCGCAAGGACGAGGTCGGCATGTTCGGCCGCAGTCCGCACGGCGTCAACGGTGTGGACAAAGACATCACCAAGTCCATCCATGTGGGCGACGTGCCGATGCCGGAACTGGGTCCGGACGAGGTGCTGATCGCCGTCATGGCCAGCGCCATCAACTTCAACACCGTGTGGACGGCCATGTTCGAGCCCATCCCCACGTTCGCGTTCCTGGAGCGGTTCGGGCGCGTGGACCCGCGCCATGACCAGGACTTCCATGTGCTCGGCTCGGACGCCTCCGGGGTGGTCGTCCGGATGGGCGACGCCGTACGGCACTGGAAGATCGGTGACAGGGTCGTCGTCTCACCCGCCTACGTCGACGCGCAGGACCCGGTCACCCACTCCGACTCCATGCTCGGCTCCGACCTGCGCGCGTGGGGGTTCGAGACCAACTACGGCGGATTGGCCGAGTTCGCGGTGGTCAAGGCCACCCAGCTGCTCCCCAAGCCCAAGCACCTGACCTGGGAGGAGGCCGCCTGCAACATGCTGTGCGCCTCCACCGCCTACCGGATGCTGGTCAGCGAGCACGGCTCCCGGATGAAGCAGGGCGACGTGGTGCTGGTCTGGGGCGCGACCGGCGGGCTCGGCGCGTACGGCGTGCAGCTCGTCAAGAACGGCGGGGGCGTCCCGGTGGGCGTCGTCAGCTCCGAGGAGAAGGCCGACCTGCTCCGCAGGATGGGCTGCGAGCACATCGTGGACCGCTCGCAGTTCGAGCATCTCAACGACGAGAAGGCCTGGCGCAGGCTCGGTGCCGAGGTCCGCCGTCAGGTGGGGGAGGATCCGCACATCGTCTTCGAGCACACCGGAAAGGACACCTTCGGCGCGTCCGTTTACGTCGCGCGGCGAGGTGGCTCGGTCGTCACCTGCGGATCGTCCAGCGGCTACGCCCACGAGTATGACAACCGGCACCTGTGGATGAAGCTCAAGCGGATCATCGGCTCCCACGGGGCGAACTACCAGGAGTGCCACGAGGTCAACCGGCTGCTCTCGCTCGGCGTGCTCCAGCCCACCCTGTCCACGGTCTACTCCCTCGACCGGACCGGCGACGCCGCTCGTGCCGTGCAGCTCAACAAGCATGTCGGCAAGGTCGGCGTGCTGGCCCTGGCACCTGCCGAGGACCTCGGCGTCGAGGACCACGCGCTCAGGGAGCGCATCGGCGAAGACCGGATCAGGATGCTCCGGAGCTGACGGACTGCCGGGCACGCAGGACGATCTCCAGCTCGAACCGGATGTCGGGGTCGCTGAGCTGGTCGCCGTAGAGCTCCTCAAGCTGCCGCAGCCTGTAGCGCACGGTCTGCGGGTGCACGTGGAGCCTCGCGGCGACCTCCCCGGCGCCCCGGCCGTGCCGCAACCACGCCAGCAGCGTCTCGGCCAGCCGGTCCTGCTGGCTGGGGCGCAGGTGGGCCAGGGGGGCCAGCCGCACCTCGGTGAGGGCGCTGACCAGCTCCTCGTCCTTGAACACGATCAGGGTGGCCATGTGGTCGGCGCAGCGGAGCAGGCCCCGCTCCTCGACGAGGACGCCTCTCCTGCGCAGGTCCAGCGCCTCGCGGGCCCAGCGCAGGGAGGTCGCGGCGGCGGCCAGCGGTACGGCGGGGCCGATGGCCGCCTTCCAGCCGCGTAGCCCGGCCTCCAAGGTCTGGGCCTGACCGGGGCCGTTGGGGTCGGGCACGATCAGGCAGGGGGCGGGCCGGTCGAGGCCGGTCAGGACGTCCGGCGGGAGCGGGAGGTTGCGACGGCCGTTGGACCGCTCGTCCAGCGCGACCCCGGCCACGGTTCTGGGCAGCCGCCACCCCGCGGCCTTGGCCAGGTCGGCGATCGCCTCGGGGGAAGCGGCCGGTTGGCTGAGCAGCAGGTCCATCAGCCGGTGGCGACGGCGCCCGATCTCCCCGGCCGCACGGGCCCTGGCCTCGTCGAAGCCCTCGGAGGCGGCGTCGGCGAGCTGGTCGAGGTAGACGAAGATGGCCTCTCCCAGGTCGTAGAGGTGTTGCGGGGTGAGGCCGAGGTGCTCGGACTGCTCCGTCAACCGCCGCCAGGCCACCCGGGCGCCCAGCCGCATCGCGGTCTGCAGCGGGTCGAGGTTGCGGCCCTCGTTCGCCTCTCCGCGGCCGATCGTGCGGAACACGTCGGGATCCCACGGCCTGCTGGGGTTTTCGATCCGGTCCACGAACTGACGCAACGCCTCATCCACAGCCAGCCGGATGGCTTTGATGTAGGTCTCGTCGGCCGGCCGGGCGTATTCGGGAACCCGGGCCGTGATCTCTTTGATCACCTGGTCGGCCACTTCGGTGAGCCCCGGTCTCAGCCGTCTGGCCACCTCCGCCGGAGCCGATCCCCAAAGCCGCTGGTCCGAGGCGTTGTGAGCTCTCCTCTTGCGGCCGCCGGAGATTGCTACGACGATTCCGGTGTCCTGCTTTGTCGCCATGAACCCTCCCGTCGGAGTGCGCCTCACATTCTGACGTCATTGACATTTTGAGCGAGTAGCAAACGCTTGTTCTTGTCTCAAATGCAACATCTAGGCGCGCTCCGCGGGAGACGTACGGCTTACTGGAGGTAACCGGCGAACTCCTCCAGGGAGATGAGCCCGTCACCGTCCAGGTCGATCCTGTCCATGGCCGCCTTGGCGGCCTCGGGAGTGAGCGGCTGGCCGAGCACCTCCATGAGGCGCATCATCTCGGCAGCCGAGATCAGGCCGTCACCGTCGACGTCGAGGATTCTGAAAGTCGTCGCGTAGTCGTCCATCGTGAGCGCATCCGCCTTTGACAACAGGGAAATCGGACGCCAAGCACATTAGCGGGACGGCGTGTCCCACAGGAGGGGCGAGGACCCGTGGAGAGCTTGTGGAGAGCTCGTGGAGGCGCCGTGGAGGGCTCGTGGAGGTGTGGTGGAGGGCTTGTGGGGGTGCGGTAGAGGGCCTGTGGGGGCGGCGGCCGTCCGGAAATTCGGTCCTATCGCCGGTGCTACGCGAACATAAGCCACTTGGTCCACCTAATTCGCATGGTGTGAACATTGGGCTTTATGTAGGGAATTAAATTGGCGGCGGGTAAGGAAGTGTGTTTCCTTGGGCAGGTGTGCCGGTCGGATCTCAAAAGCATCGCCCCGTAGGTTTCCGGCTGGCCCAAGAGTTTTCGTTCCAGGTTTCCTCGTGAAGGCGAGGGGAGAGACAAGACGACATGTCCACGCTTATGAAAAGAGTCCTCGCGGGCGGCGTGCTCGCTGGGGCCGTTCTTGTCAACTCGCCTGTTCCAGCAGGCGCCGAAACAACGTTGACCGGGCCGCCCGGCCAGGCGCAAGCCGCCGGTGAGGTGGGCGTTCCCATTCGGCACAAGCCGGCCGGCCTTCGTTCCAAGAGAGCTCGTTCCGGTTATGTGGCGAAGCCCGGGAAAATCGGCCGCGCGCTCCCGGAAACCGGGTTGCCGGCCGATCCGTCGACGTACATCCGGCTGTGCGAGGCGATTGGCATGCCACAGATTTACTGCCAGGTCGTCCCGATCCCCAAAAATGCCAACAAAAGCACCAAGAGCGTGACGGGCTCGGGAGAGGCCAACGGCCTGCAGGAGTCGATCAGCTCCACCACGCCATAATCTCTGGCGAGGGGACTGCCGGGTTTGCCTGGCAGGAGAATCGCTTCCCTGTTGCGGTTTTCTTGCTTGAAACGGTCAGGGCTCGGCCGTCGCCTACCTCAGCCGAGGGAAGCGAGAAGCCGCTCTCTTCAGGGAGCGGAGGAGTCACAGGAATCCGGTCGATCTTACCGGTCTACCGAATCGGCGCGCCACGCCGGGAACCTCGAAGGTCGAGGGTGCCGACCGGCGCGGTTGAGCAGGACAGATGGCCTGGCAGATGAACCAAAGGGAGGTGCGGGACGTTTCTTCCCGCACCTCCCCGGCTGTTCTTCCGGCGCCTTCCCCTCCGCTGATCTTTCAAAGAACGGTGCTCTTCAGACGGTGCCGTTCAGATGGTGCCCTTCGAGCGAGGCTCTTCAGGCAGCGGCCGTCAGACGACGGCGCCCGATCCCGTGCGAGGCCGGACCGGCTGCCCGTGCCGGGGTTGCGGAGGCGGGAGGGAGCTGCGCTTGTCGAGCTCGATCGCCAGAGGGGCGGCCACCAGCGCCGAAGAGAGTGTGCCGACGACGATGCCGACCAGCAGGGCCACCGCGAAGTCGGTCAGCGAGGCGCCGCCGAGCACCGCCAGCGCGGCCAGTATGAACAGCGCGCCCAGGCCCGTGTTCACCGTGCGAGGCACGGTCTGCAAGATCGCTAGGTTCGCCACCTCGGCGAGTGGCGTCCTGCGCCGTGCTCCCCACAGCTCACGGATCCGGTCGAAGACCACGACCTTGTCGTTGACCGAGTAGCCGATCACCGTGAGCATCGAGGCCAGGAACACCCCGTCAACGGGCTTGCCCAGCCACGCGAACACACCCACCACGATCGCCGCGTCGCCCACCAGGGCCAGCACCGCGGCCAGGCCGAACGTCCAGCGGAACCGGAAGGCCAGGTAGGCGAGCTGCGCCGCGAGGGCGAGGGCCAGGGCGATCAGCGCGTTGCGGCGCAGTTCGTCACCCAGACTCGGGCCGATGAGCTCGTCGCGTTCCTTGGTCAGCTTCCCGGCGTCACCCTCCAGCGCCGCCTCGATCCTTGTCACGTCGGTGGAGCTGATCTGACCGGTTCGCACGGAGATGCCAGAGTCGGAGGACTGCACCACCGCGTTCGGGAACCCCGCGTCGCCGACCAGCTCGCGGGCGGCGTCGACGCTGATCGGGGTGCTCATGGAGTACTCCATGATCCGTCCGCCGGTGAACTCCACCCCGAAGTTCAGCCCTCGGATCGCCACTCCGGCCACCGACACCGCCACCAGCAGGGCGGTGATCGCGAGATACGCCGTCCGCCGTCCCATCACGTCGGGCTCACGTTCGTTCAGCCATGTACGGACCCGTCCGATCCCGGCGAGCCCCGTGATCTCCGGCCGCTTCGTCACGGCCTGACGGGTCACCGCCCAGTGGGCGAGGATCCGGGTGATGACCATCGCGGTCACCAGTGACGCGATCACACCGATGCTCAGCGTGACACCGAAGCCGCGAACCGGCCCCGAGGCCAGGAAGAACAGCAGTCCCGCCGCGAGCAGCGTGGTCACGTTGGAGTCGGCCACCGCGCTCCAGGCGTTGCGGAACCCCTTCTCCAGGGCGGGTTTGAGCTTCGGCCCGGCCGCGTACTCCTCCCTGGCCCGCTCGAAGACCAGCACGTTGGCGTCCACCGCCATGCCGATCGCGAGCACGAAGCCCGCCAGGCCCGGCAGGGTGAGCGTGGCGCCGAGCGCCACGAGGGCCGCGTAGGAGATGAGCGCGTAGCAGGCCAGCGCGATGGCGGCGATCATGCCCACCAGCCGGTAGGCCACGATGATGAACAACGCGGTGAGCGCGACGCCGATGACCGCCGCCTCGGCGCTGGCGGCGATCGCGGCGGCGCCGAGCGTCGGACCGACGATCCTCTGCTCGACGATCTTGACGGGCACCGGCAGCGCACCGCCCTTGATCAGCGCGGCCAGGTTCTCCGCCTCCTCCGGGGTGAAGGAGCCGGTGATCTCGGTGGAGTCGCCCGGCATGCCCACATTGCAGGCCACGCCCTGGTTCACCTGCGGTGAGAGGATGACCTTGGAGTCGAGCATGATGGCGACCCGTCGTTTCGGGTCGCCCAGCGGGTTGCAGGCGGCCTTGCCGGTCAGGTCGGCCCACGCCTGGCGGCCCTTGTCGCGGAAGCCGACGGTGACGAACCAGCCGCCGCCTCCCTGGGAGTCGAGCCCGGCGCGGGCGTCGTTGACGCTGTCGCCGGTGAGCTTGGCCGGGCCGATGAGCAGCCTGGCGCCGTTCTCGTCGGTCAGCAGCCGTTCGCCCTGTCCGGCCTTGGCGCTCTGGTCGGGCACGGCGATGACGGGGTGAAAGGTGAGCTGGGCGGTCTTGCCGATGACCTCGGCGGCCTTGGCGGGATCCTGCACGCCGGGCAGTTCCACGATGATGCGCCGATCGCCCGAGCGGGCCAGCGGCGCGTCCGCCACGCCCAGGGCGTCGGCCCGGCGGCGAAGCACCTCAAGAGTGCGGTCGGTCGCCTCGGCGTCGGCCTTGGCGTGGGGGGCGTCCTGGGTCTCCAGGACGATCTGGGTGCCGCCGCGCAGGTCGAGGCCGAGGCGCGGGGACGTGGTCAGTGTTATCAGCAGTGAGATGGCGATGACGGCGAACGCCGCTATCGCGCGCACCACGGGGGCACGCGACATGGAAGCCTCCACGGGCTGGGGGAAGTTTTCGGGCATGGCGAAGCACCCGGAGCGGCTCCGGAGTGCCTCAGTTGTCCGTGGAGGGAGGGGCGCGGCCGGGCCTGACCAGCAGGGCCGCGAGTGGGGAGGAGTCGTTGTCGCGGGCGGGGCGCGAGTCGAAGCCGGGAGTGAGGGACGGGGGCCGGGTGTCCGGCACATGGGCCGCGGGCGATGGGCCGCCCCCGGCGCCGGTTCCGGTGAGCCCTGTGACGAAGGCCTGCCGCTGCCACCCGGCGAGCGCCTCGCGTGACGGGGAGGGGCGTTCTCCGGCGACCTTGGCGATGGTCGTGTGCGGTGAGAAGGCGGTGATGCCGCCCCCGCCCAGACCCGCGGAGACGAACAGCGGGAAGAGGAGGGCGAACAGCCAGCCGAAGGGCGCGCCGCGCCTCAGCTGTCGCATGCCGTCCTCCAGGTGTCGGAGTCCACCGTAGCCCTCGAAGGGCGGGACCGGGCGCCGATGAAGGGCATCTGCCGGATCGGACTCATGAACTCCCCGAGCACGGGTAGTGCGAGCCCATGAGACTGACCTACACGGCCGACCTGTGGTGGAAGAACGCCGTGGTCTACTGCCTCGACGTCGAGACCTACAAGGACGGCAACGGCGACGGCATCGGTGACTTCCGAGGTCTCACCCAGGAGATCGACCATCTGCGGCGGCTCGGGGTGACCTGTATCTGGCTGATGCCGTTCTTTCCGACGCCCGACCGCGACGACGGCTACGACATCACCGACTTCTACTCCGTCGATCCCCGGCTGGGCACCCTGGGCGATTTCGTGGAGTTCATGCGTACCGCCAAGGACCGGGGCATGCGGGTGATCGCCGATCTGGTCGTCAACCACACCTCCGACGAGCATCCCTGGTTCAAGGAGGCCCGCGCCAGCCGGGATTCCGCCAGGCGTGACTGGTACGTGTGGCAGGACGAGCCCGATCCGGTCGACCCCAAGACGATCGTCTTCCCCGACAAGGAGGACAGCATCTGGGAGTTCGACGAGAAGACCGGCCAGTACTACCTCCACACCTTCTACCGATTTCAGCCTGACTTGAACGTGAACAACCCCGAGGTCCGCGACGAGATCGCGCGCATCCTCGGTTTCTGGATGGAACTCGGGCTGTCCGGCTTCCGGGTGGACGCGGTGCCGTTTCTGATCGAGGGCGTCGGGGGTGACCCGCACGAGTTCCTCGCCGACCTGCGTGCCTTCATGAACCGCCGTGACGGCACCTCGATCCTGCTGGGTGAGGTCAACCTGCCCTATCCGGAGCTGATGAAGTACTTCGGCGAGGGCAACGGCGACGAGGTCACCATGTGCTTCGACTTCATCGGCATGCAGCGGTTCCATCTGTCGATGGCCCGCCGGAATCCGCGGGCTCTCGCCGAGGCCCTGCGTGAGAGGCCCAAGGCCCCCGACGACTCCCAATGGGCCACCTTCGCCCGCAACCACGACGAGCTCACCCTGGACAAGCTCACCGACGCCGAGCGGCAGGAGGTCTTCGACGCCTTCGGCCCCGAAAAGGACATGCGGCTCTTCGGCCGGGGTCTGCGTCGCCGCCTGCCGCCGATGCTCGGCGGCGATCCGCGGCGGCTCAAGCTGGCCTACAGCGTGCTGTTCTCCCTGCCGGGCACGCCGGTGCTCTTCTACGGAGAGGAGATCGGCCTCGGGGAGAACCTGGAGGCCGAGGGCCGGATGGCGGTCCGGGTTCCGATGCAGTGGTCCACCTCCGGAGGCTTCTCTCCTGATCCCAAGGTCTCCGTCCCGTCTCCCGACGGTGAGTACGGCCCGCGGAACGTCAACGTGGACGACCAGCGCCGCGATCCGGGCTCGCTGCTCAGGTGGATCATGCTGCTGATCGAGCGCTACCGGGAGTCGCCCGAGCTGGCGTGGGGTGACTACGAGGTGCTGGAGGCCGGTGACGACGCCGTGCTGGCCCATCGGACCGACGCCGAGGGCGGCACGGTGATCGCCGTCCACAACTTCGCCGACCGCGAGGCGGGGGTGGAACTCGCCCTGTCCGGTCTCGGCCACTGCGACGTGCTGGTCGACCTGCTGGTGGACGGCAGCCTCGACCTTCGTTCAGACGGCCGGGTCACCTTCACGCTGGAACCATACGGCACCCGCTGGCTCCGCGCCTCCGTCGCCGACGCGCCTCCGGAGGACACCTCGGCCCTGAGCCAGTGACCACCCGGTAGCCCGGCACGCGTTCTCGAGCAGGCGTCCGTCCCCGAGTGAAGTGGGTGCCTCGGGGTGATCATCCTTCTCCCGCCGGCCAGGCGAGCATGGCCAGGGCGGCGACCCGCTTCAGATCCTCATGGGTCGCGCCGTCGCGGGCCTGGGTGGACATGCCCTGGATGACGCCGGCGTAGAACGTGGCGAGGGCACCGGTGTCGGTGTTCTCGGGGATCAGGCTCGCCGTGACCCCGCCGGCGGCGGTTCGGGGCCGGTGGTGAAGCCCGCCGGGGCGGTGTCACGGGCGGTGGTAGGGAGCCTTGCCGCGCGGGTCCCGCCTGGTCTTGAGCTTGTCCAGCTGGCGGATCAGCTCGTCGCGGACCTCGATCAGCGCGGCGGGCAGCTCCGGCGCGGTCGAGGTGGCCACCAGCGGCGGCACCCGGGAGACCCGGCATTCAAGGGTCACCCGCTGATCGTCCTGGTCGCGGTTCTTGACGCTCAGCTGCAGGTCCACAGACTCCTTGGGAAAGGAGCGCAACCGCTTCCGCAAAGGGACGAATCGTTCGACGATCTCGTCGCGGTCGGCCTCGGTGAAGCCCGCGCCCAATCTGAGCCGCTCGGCGACGGCGGGTGTCTCCTCGTCATCCACGTCTTGCATGATCTCCCCATTTCCATTGAATGTAGTCATCACACTACATTCAGTGACGAAAGCGGTCTCGGTTGGCGCCGTACCGGGGTCATTGGCTAGCTTCCCGGTCATGCTGCACGGCCGGAAGAACGAACTGGCGGAGATCGATCGCCTTCTCACGGACGCCAGGGCGGGGCACAGCTCGGCGCTGATCGTGCGAGCCGAGCCGGGCTGCGGGAAGTCGGCCCTGCTCCGTCACGCGGAGCAGGCCGCGGACGGGTTTCGGATCCTGCGCGGCACCGGCATCGAGAGCGAGGCCGAGTTGCCCTTCGCCGCCCTGCAGATGCTGCTGGCACCCGTCGCCGACCGCATCGACACGCTTCCCGGCCCGCAGGCGGCCGCGCTCCGGGGCGCGTTCGGGCTGGCACCCGCCACCGGTGCCGACCGGTTCCTCATCGGGCTGGCCACCCTCACGCTCCTGGCGGAGCTGGCCGAGCAGGGGCCAGTGCTGGGCCTGATCGACGACGCCCAGTGGCTGGACGGGTCCTCGGCGGAAGCGCTTCTGTTCGCCGCGCGGCGGCTGCACGCGGAGGGGGTGGTGCTGCTGTTCGCCGCGCATGAGGACTTCGCCGCCCCGGCGCTGCCCACGATGCGGCTCGGTGCCCTCGAACCCGCCGCCGCGGCGGCGATGCTGGCCGAGCGGGCACCGGACCTGCCGCCGCACCTGCGGGACCGGATCCTGGCCGAGGCGGAGGGCAATCCGCTGGCGCTGGTCGAGCTGCCGAGAGCGGACGCCGGCTCGCCGCCGGTCGGACCGCTGCCGCTGCCGCACCGGCTGCGGGAGGCCTACCAGCGGAGGATCGCCGAGCTGCCCCCGCGGACGCGGACGTTCCTGCTGGTGGCCGCGGCGGATGAGCGATGCGAGCTGGCCACCGTCCTGCGGGCTCTTGCGGTCCTGGGCGTCGCCGGGGACGCGCTGGAGCAGGCCGAGCGGGCCGGGCTCGTCACGGTCTGCGAGCGGTCGGTGGTCTTCGAGTACCCGCTGATGCGCGCCGCCGCCTACCAGGCGGCGTCCTTCACCGAGCGCGCCGCCGTACACCGCGCCCTCGCCGAGGTGCTCGCGGTGGACCCGGACCGGCAGGCCTGGCACCTCGCCGCCGCCGCGACCGGTCCGGACGAGGAGGCCGCCGCGGGGCTTGAGTCAGCCGCGGAGCGGGCCAGGCAGCGGACCGGGTACGCCGCCGCGGCGACCGCGCTCGAACTCGCGGCGCGGCTCACCCCCGACCGGGAGCGGCGGGTGAACCGTCTTCTCAAGGCGGCCGAGACGGCCTCCCGGGCGGGACAGCCGATCCGGGCCATGGCCCTGGCCGATCAGGTGGTCGCGCTGGCCGAGGATCCGGGGAAGCTCGTGAGGCTGGCCGTCCTGCGGGCCGGGGTCGAGTTCGAGCACGGTTCCCTGCGCGCGGTTCACGAGATCCTCATGGCCGCGGCCGAGGCGGCCCCCGACCCCGCCGCCGCTGTCGCGCTGCTGCTGGACGCCGCGCGGGCGGCCTGGTCCACGGGCGATCCGGGTCGGTTGAAGGCGGTGTACGGCAGGGCGCGGGCACTGCCCCTGCCGCCCGATGACGCCACCGTCATCTCGATCGGCGCGATAATCGAGCTCGTCACCGGTGATCCGGCCACCGGCCTGGCCCTGCTGCGGAGCCACGCGGAGAAGGTGCCGGGCCGCGCGCTCAGCCACGACACCGTCATCGCCTTCCTCTCCGGGGACTTCGAGTCGGTGCGGGAGGGCATGCTGGCGCTGGCCGGAGAGTGCCGCGCGCAGGGCATGGTCGGCTGGCTGCCGTCCACCCTCGCCGCCCTGGCCGAGGCCGAGATCCACCTGGGCCGCTTCCGCGACGCCTCCGCGACGGCGGCGGAGGCTTTGCGCGTCGCCGAGGACACCGGCCAGTCGCACCGCGCCGCCCATTTGCATGGCGTTCTCGCCTTCGTCGCGGCCGTCGGCGGCGACGCGGACCGGTGCCGCGACCTCGCCGAGCGGAACCTGAGCCACTTCACGCTGGACTGCAACGCCTCGGGCGCGGCCTGGGGGGAATGGGCTCTGGCGACGCTCGACCTCGGCTCCGGCCGCCTGGGGGCGGCCCTCGACCGGCTGGAGGCCGCCGCGGACGGGCCGATCGGGTACCAGAATCACGCGAGCCACTTCGCCCCGGACCAGGTGGAGGCGGCGGTGCGGCTGGGCGTCCCCGAGCGGGCCGCCGGGCCGCTCGCCCGGTTCGAACGGTGGGCCGCCGCGGCCGGCGCCCCCTGGACGGATGCCGTCCTGCACCGCTGCCGTGCCCTGCTGGCCGCCGATCCGGAGCCTCACTACGCGCGGGCCGTACATCTTCACACGACCGGCGGGCGGCCGTTCGACGCGGCCAGGACCCGGCTCCTCTACGGTGAGTGGCTGCGCCGCCTGCGCCGCAAGTCCGAGGCGCGCGCTCACCTGCGCGCCGCGCTGGAACTCTTCGAGCGAATCGGGGCGACGCCCTGGGCGGACCACGCGCGGGTGGAACTGCGAGCCGCGGGCGAGGCCGTCACCTCGGCCGAACCCGACGTGGCGGCGCTGCTCAGCCCGCAGGAGCTCCAGGTCGTACGGCTGGCCGCCACGGGCGCCACCAACCGGGAGATCGCCGCGCAGCTGTTCCTCAGCCCCAAGACGGTCGGCCACCATCTCTACCGCGCCTTTCCCAAGCTCGGGGTCTCGACCCGGGTCGAACTCGCCAGGCTCGCCATCTGAGACACGCCCGCCGGGCCGGTGCGGTCAGGTGCCATACGGGTGCGAGTATGAGGCTGCCCTCCGGCTCACATATGCTGCGCATGGCCATTTTTGTGGTTTCAGCAGGGCTTAAAGGGAGGAAATGACCGTGTACAAGGAGTTCGCAGTCGAGGCTGTGGTGTGGCTGATCCCCGTCATCGTGCTGCTCGGCCTGGCCTTCATGATCACTGCGACCTGACCTGGGCACGGCCGAAGGTCCACCAGAGCCACACCTGCGATGCCACCAGCAGGGGAGTGATCACCAGCAGTGAGGGAGTGAGCAGGGCGAGGGTCGCCGGGTCGGCCAGGTTCTCCGCCAGTGGCAGGCGGAATCCGGCCAGCAGGCAGACCAGTGCCATCCCGCCCGAAGTCAGGGCGTAGATCGTACGCTCGCCCGAAGAACCGGAGAAGCGCCGGGCCCGCTCCTGCAAACCGTCGCGCAGCCTGAGGCCGGCCAGTGCCAGCCCGTGGACGCAGAACAGCGCGGCGACGGCGGGCACGACGATCAGCGAGCTGAGGCCGGCGGCGAGGCCGGTGAAGACAGAACCCCAGCTCAGTGTGACCGTCCAGCTTCCCGCGACCACGGCGCCGTCACATCCCGCCCGCCAGGCGCCGCGGTCGACCCGGCCGCGCAGCCAGATCCCGGCGTCCCGGACCACCCAGCCGAGC
Source organism: Streptosporangium sp. NPDC000396 (assembly GCF_042898655.1). Classification (NCBI taxonomy): domain Bacteria; kingdom Bacillati; phylum Actinomycetota; class Actinomycetes; order Streptosporangiales; family Streptosporangiaceae; genus Streptosporangium; species Streptosporangium sp. NPDC000396. Next base: position 134,681 of record NZ_JBIAZA010000010.1, on the reverse strand, counting down.
AGCAGGGTCACGAACGGCACGTACATCCCGCTGAGCAGTTCCCCTTCCAGGGTGGGAAAGGCGCCGGTGAGGATCCCGGCCGCGGCGACCAGCCACACCTCGTTGCCGAGGAAGAACGGGGTGATCGAGGCGAGGACCAGGCCGCGCTCGGCGGAGGTGCGGCCGAGGTACGGCAGGAGCATGCCGACCCCGAGGTCCGCACCCGCGAGAACGAAGTAGCCGACGGCGAAGAACGCCAGAAGCGCGATTTCCATGGCGGAGATTCCTTGGGAGGGTCTGGGGTTTAGAAGGTCAGGGCGGGGAGCGGCTCGGCGGGGAGGGAAGCACGGCCGACGACGACCGCCTGAGGACCTCGGCGGGCGTTGCGGGCGAGCATCCAGGTGTTGATCGCGATCAGCAGGCCGAACACCGAGGCGAAGGCGATCAGCGAGAACCGGATCGCGCCCGGCGAGAGGTCGCTCAACGCGTCTTCGGTCCGCAGCAGGCCGTACACCACCCAGGGCTGGCGGCCCACCTCGCGGAACACCCAGCCGGCGAGCATGGAGACGAACGGCAGCGGGATCGCCACGGTCAGCAGCACGTGCCAGATCCGCAGCCGGCGGACCGCCCAGGGGATCAGCGCCAGCAGGGTGCTCAGCCCCGAGATGAACAGCATCAGCGCGAAGACGATCATCATCGTGGTGGCGCTGCCCTCCACCAGCCCGGCGGGCGGGGTGTAGTCACCCGCGCCGTGCGCGGCGGCCATCTCGGCCTGAAGCCGCGCGACGGTCTCCGCCTTGCCGCTGTAGACGGCTATCTTCATCGGCTGGGCCGTGCCGAACTGGATCCCGCCGAACGCCGCGGTGGCCATGAGCGCGGGCAGGGTGGTGAACACGCCGATCCGCAGGGACCGGCGGAAGAACTCCTGCTCCTCGGTCTTCCTGCGCAGGTGGTAGGCACTCACTCCGGCCATGAAGAACCCGGCGACCACCAGCGCGCCGCAGAGGATGTGGCCGAACGCGGCCAGCGCCGCCGGGTTGGTGAGCACCGCCGTCGCGTCGGTGAGCCGGAGCACGCCGTTCACGACCTCGGCGCCGACCGGGTTCTGCAGGAAACCGTTGGAGACCAGGATCCAGTAGGCGGAGGCGTAGGCGGTGAGCGTCACCACCCAGATCACGCCCAGGTGCGCCCACCGGTTCAGCCGGTTCCAGCCGAAGATCCACAGTCCGAGGAACGTCGACTCGACGAAGAAGGCGGTGAGCGTCTCCATCGCCAGGGAGGCGCCGAACACGTTGCCCGCGAAGTGCGTCAGCCCGCTCCAGGTCAGCCCGAACTGGAACTCCATCACCAGGCCGGTGACGATGCCCATCGCGTAGTTGATGACGTAGAGCTGACCCCAGAACCGCGTCATCCGCCGATGCACGGCGGAACGGGTCAACGTCGCCCGGGTCTGCATGATCGCCACCAGGGTGGCCAGGCCGAGGGTGAGGGCGACGAACAGGAAATGGGATCCCGCGGTGAGGGCGAACTGCAGGCGGGCGAGGTCGAGCGTTTCCATGCCCGCAGATTTCCGGTACGGCCACCGCCCGCGCGTCCTTCCCCGGTGTGCAACGGCCGTACTCCAGAAGTTGCGGCCCGTCCGCGGGCCGTACGACTTCCGGGGTGCCACCGGTGCCGGTCATCCGGCCGGGATCTCGCGACGGGCGACCAGGGCGAACCCCTCGACGAGGGTGTCGAGGGCGAGGTCGAAGCGGGCCTGGTGGTCCTCGGGTGTGCCGAGGCCGGCCTGGATCGCCTCCGCGATGTTGGGGAACTCCTCCGGTGCCACCTCGGGAACCCGGGGCGGGGTTCCGCCGGGCGGGTCGACCTCGGCCAGGCAGTGGCCGGTGGTGAACATCGCCACCGTGTTCATGACGTGGAACGCCTCCCGCAGGCCGAATCCCGCCTCTCGCAGGACGGTCACCCCCGCTTCCAGCATGCGCATGGCGTCGGGCGTCGTCACCGGCCGGGTGGCGACCAGGTGCAGTACCCCGGGGTGCCTCAGCAACTCCCGCCTGAGGGAGACGGCGAAGTCGCGTAGCAGGTGCTGCCAGCCGGCCCTGGGGTCGATCGCGAACGCGCGCGTCATGACCCGCTCGACCAGTCCGTCGAGGACGGCGTCCTTGTTGGGCACGTAGTAGTAGAGCGTCATCGCCTCCACGCCCAGCGCCGCGCCCAGCTTCCGCATCGACAGGCCGCCGACACCCACCTGGTCCACCAGTTCCAGCGCCGCGTCCAGCACCCGTTCCCGGGACATCTTCGTCATGCGACCCTCTTGACTCTCTTACACCGTAAGAAGCATCATAGCCGCAACGCGAAATCTTACGATGTAAGAGAGATTGATCATGGATAACAAGCAGGCCGTGCGTGAGTTCCTCGACGCGATCAGCGAGCGCAGGCAGGATGACCTCGCCACCTACATGGCGGCTGACGTCGTCGACCACAACAAGATCATTCATGGTGAGCCCGACGAGCCGGGCGCCGCGTTCGAGGGCATCCGGCAGCAGCTGGCGGCGTTCGACCCGCTCCGGATGCACGTCGAGGAGCTGATCGCCGAGGGTGATCGCGTGGTGGCCCGGATCACGATGTCGGGGGCGCACGTCGGGACGCACCCCCGGATGCCTCAGCCGACGAACAGGAGCTTCAGGAACGAGGCGATCTTCGTCTTCACGATGGCGGGCGGAAAGATCACCGAGATTCGCGGGGTCAGCGACCGCCTGGGGATGTTCCTGCAGCTCGGCTGGGCGTGGCCCGAGATCGACTGACCGGGCGTGAACCCTTGGGGCGGCATGCCGGCGGGGCTGTCGCCGAGGGTCCTGGCCTCAGCCCATCCACCCCGGCGTGACCACGCCCTCCTCGTAGGCGAGGACCACCAGTTGCGCCCGGTCCCTGACCCGCAGCTTGGTCATGATCCGGCTCACGTGGGTCTTGGCGGTGGCCGGGCTCAGTACGAGCCTCGCGGCGATCTCGTCGTTGGACAGCCCCGCGGCGACCAGCCCCAGTACCTCGCGCTCGCGCTCGGTGAGTCCGTTGAGCTCCGGCCCCGGCGTGGGCCGCTTCACCCGGCCGGCGAACTCCGAGATCAGCCGCCGGGTGATCGAGGGGGCGATGAGCGCGTCGCCCCTGGCCACCACCCTGACCCCGTGGATGAGCTCGATCGGCTCGGTGTCCTTGACCAGGAACCCGCTGGCTCCGGCACGCAACGCGCCGTACACGTAGTCGTCGAGGTCGAACGTGGTCAGGATGATCACCTTGGTGGCGGCCAGCCGGTCGTCGGCGACGATCCGCCGGGCGGCCTCCAGTCCGTCCAGCTCCGGCATCCGGATGTCCATCAGCACCACATCGGGGTTCAGCTCCCTGGTGAGCTCCACGGCCCGCAGCCCGTCGGCGGCCTCCCCGACCACCTCGATGTCGTCCTCGCCGTCCAGGATCGACCGGAATCCGGCGCGGACCAGCGTCTGGTCGTCGGCGAGCAGCACGCGAATCATGAGGTTCCTCTCAGGGGGAGCCGTGCGGAGACCCGGAAACCGCCGCCGGGACGGGGCCCGGCCTCCAGCGAACCGCCCAGGACGGTGGCCCGCTCCCGCATGCCGGTGATCCCGAAACCGGTTCCGTGGCCGGTACGGGACTCCGGGGTGCCGGTGGGCGAACCGGTTCCGGGTTCCCCGCCCGGGACGTCACGCCCGTGGTCGTCGATGCCCGGGACGTCACGCCCGTGGTCGTCGATCTGGAGGGTTATGCCGGTGTCACCGTACCGGATGACGATCTCGGCGGCGCCGGCGCCCGAGTGGCGGGTGACATTGGTCAGGGACTCCTGGATGATGCGCACGGCCGCGTGGTCCACCTCGGCGGGCAGGGGCAGGACCTCGCCGATGATCTCCGTCCGCACGGTGAGCCCGGTCCGATCGATCACCTCCTGGATGCGGTCCAGGCTCGGCCCCGGATTGGTGGGGGAGGCCTCGTCCACCTGGCGCAGCACGCCCAGCGTGGCCCGCAGCTCCCGCAGGGCCTCCTTGCTGGTCGCCTTGATGGTCCTCAGCGCCGCCTCGGCCTGCTCGGGCCGATCTTTGATCCGGTGCAGCGCGGCCCCGGCCTGCACGTTGATCATCGAGATGTTGTGGCCGAGTGTGTCGTGGAGCTCCCGCGCGATCCGCAGCCGCTCCTCGACCGCCCTGCGCCGGGCCTCCTCCTCGCGGGTGCGCTCGGCCTCCTCCACACGCCGCCCGGCCTCCTGTAGGTAGGCGCGCCGGTTGCGGGACACCGCGCCCATCGCCAGGGTCGCGAACACCCAGCCGCCCAGCAGCAGGAACTGGCTGGCGTCGAGGTGCCGGGTCGGGCCGCGCACCTCGCCGAAGACGATCGCCAGCAGGCCGATGACCGTGATGGTCGCCGCCGCCACGAGATGTCCCAGGTCGGCCGCGGTGAACAGGGCGAGGAGCACCGCGAGGAAGATCAGCCCGTCCAGGTGCGCCAGGGGGTAGTAGAGGCCGGCCGTCACCGCGGTCACGAGCAGCGCCGCCACCGGGAAGCGGAGGCGGAACGCCAGCGCGGCGCAGGCCAGCAGCGGCATCGCGTAGTCCCAGACGTTGAGCGTCGCGTGCGGCTGGAACGCGGCCACGGCGACGGTCCCGGCGAGCACCCCCACGATCACCAGAGCGGTGACGACAGTCGCGGCCGGGAAGCGGGGAAAGCGCACCTTTCGTACTTTATCGATCACTTTTGGCCCCGGGTACGGCCTGCCGTCGCTCGCCTCCGTGTCCCTCAGCGTTCGGCGAGGACGATCACTGAGTCGCCGGGCCCCAGGCGGAGCGGTTGTGATTTATCGGGATTGAGGACGACGCCGAAGTGGGGGGCCTCGTTCACCCGGTCCGCCAGCCGGTAGCCGATCGCGGTCTCGCCACGGCGACGGGCCGACTCGATCACCGAGGCGAAGCTGATCGGGGCCCCGGCACGGACATACTGACCGGCCGGCCGGGGGTAGATCTCCGAGCCGCGCGAATCGAAAAGGTAGCCGAACACCTCTGCCAGGTGCTGGTTCTCGGCCAGCTGGGCCAGGAGCAGTCCGATGACCGTGTCACTGATCACGATGTCGTCGGCCTCGGTGACCTCGGCCAGGCTCCGGTTGTTCTCGTCGTGCATCTCGCTGACGATCGAGTAGCGCTCGCCGAGCGAGGTCTGCATGTCGCGGAGCTGCAGGAGGGTCATCAGGGTCCGGGTGTCGGCGTGGTCGGGGGCGTAACGGTCGTCGGAGAGGACGATCACATGCTGGTAGGTGCCCAGGCCCAGGGACTCCAGCGCGTAGCGGTCCGCGATGTCGCACTCCTTGACGTTCACTGTGAGGTTGCGCAGCCCCTCGAAACCGATCGCGGCCTCGGGGTGGTCGGAGGCGATGTCCAGGACGGAGCCGGAGGTGACGTAGCCGTCGAGGTAGCGGACGATCTGGCGTCCCCGGCCGTTCCAGTTGAGGACCAGGGTCCGCTCCGGGCCCGGCCTGGTGTGCTCGACCAGGACGATCGACTCCTCCTGGGCCTTGGGCATGCCCTCGGCCAGATGGATCAGCGAGTCGTCATGGGCGATCACGATGATCTCGTCCTCGGCGGTGATCACGGTGTCCATGGGCGGGTTCAGCATGACGCCGCTGGCCCTGCGCAGTCCGATGACCGTGGCGGTCTGGTAGGCGGGAAGCGCCTGGCCGTACGTCATGCCGACCAGATCCGCGTCCGAGCGCAGATAGATCTCGCCGTCATCGAAGTTGAGCAGGTCCATGCAGACCACGGACATGCCCGACTGCCTGGACGACTGCACGATGAGCCGGGAGGCGGTGTCGTCGGAGTCGACCAGATGGACGTCCGGGCCGCCGGCCAGCCGGGCGGCGGCCATGTTCGCGGTGCTCGCGATCGCGGCCACCACGGGCGGGCGGTCGCCGGAGCGCTTGGCCAGGGCGAGCAGCGTCTTGATGACGTGCGCGTCGGGGTCGTCGCCCTGCGGGGACAGAACGACCACGGAGCGGGCCGTGTCCAGGTTCATCAGGTCGAGGTCCGTCGGCTCGGTGGGCCGCCCGGTCCGGCAGACCAGCTTGGTCCTGCCGGTGTCGCCCGCGTGCTGGCGGATGTCGTCCTCCATGTCGATCTTGTCCCTGTCGGCCAGGATCGAGATGACCGACCCCCGGTCGCTCGCGTGCGCCTGGACCAGCTCCGCGACGATCGTGAAGACTTGGTCCGACCAGCCCAGGATCACGATGTGCCCGCTCTCGATGATCCGGGACCGGCCCTTGCGCAGCTGCTCGAACTTGATCTTGAGTCCGTTGGAGAGCACGCCGACCAGTGCGCTCACGATGAAGATCCCGCCCATGGACGCGGCGAACATGAGCGCGATGAACGGCGCGCTCCCGGTGTCGCTGGCGACCTTGCCCGGGCTCAGCGTGCGCATCAGCGACATCCACAGCATGCCCGGCAGGCCGTTGTTCTTCGCCGCCTCGACCGGCGTCAGCCACAGACTCAACGCCGTGACCAGCAGGATCAGCCCCATGGAGATCAGGGCGAGCCAGCCGATCAGGGCCACCGTGCCGCGCGACATGGTGTTGTCGAACCAGTATCGCGTCCGCTCCCGGAACGTCGCCCTGGACACCGGAATACCTCCTGTGGGTAAACGCACGACAAACAGTCGCACCAAAAAGTACATGTCGCTCAGGTGTTCGCAAATTCGCAAAGCATGGCTGTTTTCCGCAAGCTCTGGAGCTGGGAAATCGTGCTGCCACGCCGCCACGCCGCCGTACCGCCGTGCCGCCGCACGGGCCACGCCTCCGGGCATGCCGGGCGCGGCCGGAGCCGGCGATCGGCCCGGTGTCCTCTACCCGGGAACGCCCCTGTGGAGCGCGTCGTAGATGGCGGCCTGAGCGTCGTGATCGAGCATGCTCCACACTCTAGAAGGACATTCGGGGACGATCGAACATGGAGATTTCGCACCTTTTATCGGTGGAAGAGCATTGTCACTGGGCCCGGATCTCCCCTTTAATCGGATCTCGCGAAGATCGGACGAGGACATGAGCGACGGGCATCGCCGGACACAGACCGCGATCCGGGCCGTTCTCCGGATCCCCTCCGCGTCCCGGTGCTGGTTCCTGGGGAGAGGTTTGTGATCGTCGAGCTGCGAGGGGCCTCGGTCCGCTACCGGTCCACCGGCCGGCAGGTTCTCGGCGAGGTGGACCTCGCCGTGGGCCCCGGGGATCTGGCCCTCGTCAGCGGGCCCTCCGGCGGCGGCAAGAGCACGCTGCTCCGGCTTCTCAACGGGCTCATCCCGCACGCCTACCGGGCCGAGGTCACCGGCGAGGCGCTGGTCGGCGGACGGCCCGTGGCCGGGCAGACCGTCAGGGAGCTGTCCACCACCGTCGGCACCCTCCTCCAGGACCCCCGCAAGCAGATCGTCGGCACCACCGTGGACACCGAGCTGGCCTTCGGCCCGGAGAACCTGGGCCTGCCGCGTGCCGAGATCCGCCGCCGGATCGCCGAGGTGGTCGAGCGGGTGGGCATCGGGCACCTGCTCGGCCGGGCCACCGCCGAGTTGAGCGGTGGCGAGCTGCAGATGGTCGCGTTCGCCGGGGTGCTGGTGATGCGGCCCCGCGTCCTCCTGGTGGACGAGCCGCTGGCGAACCTCGACCTGGAGGCGAGCCTGCGGCTGATGGGCGAGCTGCGCCGGTTCGTTGACGAGGGCGGCGCCGCCGTGGTCGTCGAGCACCGGGTCGAGGAGATCCTGGACTTCGCGCCCACCCAGGTCCTCTACCTGGAGGACGGCCGGAGCCGGTACGCGGGGGATGTGAACGGCTTCCTGGCGGTCGCGCCCGTGGCCCACGTGAAGCTGCCGTTCGAGACGCTGGTCGCCAGGGCCGCCGAGCTTCCCGGCGTGCCCGCCGTGCCGCACCGAGAGGGCCACGGCGACAGGCGGGACGACGGGCGGGACGACGGGGGGAACACCGTGGTGCCGGACGGCCGGAGCGGCGGTTCGGGCAGTCCGGCCGGGGGAGACGTCGCGAGGCTGGACTACCGGCGGGTCACCCTGGGGTACGGCGAGCGGACCGTGACGGACGGCGTGGACCTGGCGCTCGGGGCGCGCGAACGGGTCGCGGTGCTCGGCCGGAACGGGGCCGGGAAGTCCACCCTGCTGCGCGCCGCCGTACGGCTCCTGGAACCGCTGCGCGGCGCCGTGCACGTGGACGGCGCGCCGGTCACCGGGCGGTCGACCAGGGATCTGGCCACGACCTTCGGATACGTCTTCCAGAATCCCGGCCAGGCGCTGTTCTGCGCGACGGTCGGCGAGGAGCTGGCCTTCGGCCCCCGCAACCTGGGCTGGTCCGCCGGGCAGATCGAGCGGGCCTCGCTGGAGGCGCTGCGCGCCATGCTCCTCGACGAGGAGCCCGGCATCATGGACCGCTCGCCGCGCACGCTCTCCTTCGGCCAGCAGCGCCGCCTCACCGTCGCCCTGGCCCTGACCATGCGGCCCCGCACGCTCATCCTCGACGAGCCCACCGCCGGCCAGGACCTGCGCACCACCACGCGGTTCATGGCCCAGGTCCTGGAGGCCAGCGAGAGCGTCTACTTCATCACCCACGACGTCGATCTGGCGCTGACCTCGGCCGACCGGATCGTCGTGGTCGACGAAGGCCGGGTCGTCGCCGACGCCTCACCTGCCGAACTCACCCGGGACGCGGACGTCTGGACGCGCGCCGGGCTCCGCCAGACCAGCCTGGTCCGGGCCGCCCGCGACCACCTTCACGGCGCGGGAGGGATTCCCCACCCGTTCGACCTCGCGCGCCTCACCCCCCACCAGGAAGGAAGCCCCCCTTCATGAGTACCGAGGCATTATCGCCACGCCACTCCCCGTGGACGATCAGCTCCAGGACGGTCGTGTTCGGCGCCGTCGGCGCGGCGCTCTACGCCGTGCTCGGCCTGTTCAGCTTCCTCATCCCCGGCACCCAGAGCGTCACCGTCCGGCCCGCGTTCGCGCTGGTGCCGTTCTTCGGCAAGCGCTTCGGCGTGATCGCGGGATTCTTCGTCGGCTTCGTCGGCAACGTCATCATCGACCTCCTCCAGGGGGCCGGCCTGCTCTGGTGGAACTGGAGCGTCGCCAACGGCCTGGTCGGCGCCCTCTCCGCGCTGATCTTCGCCGCGATCCCGCCGATCTCCAGCGAGGCCGTCCGGCACGTGGTCACGGCTCTCGCGGCGCTCGCCGCCACGGCGATCGGCCTGCTCTTCACGGTCACCGACGTCTGGCTCGTGGAGGGGGTCGACTTCAGCACCTTCTTCTTCGCGAACTACCTGCCGGCGCTGCTGGCCAACGGCCTCGCGGTCGTCATCCTGGTCCCGGCGCTGGACGCCGCCTGGGAGCCGCTCGCCAAGCGGGCGGGTCTGTAGTAGCCGATGGACGTCACGCCACGCTACCTGGGTGCGGGTTCCTTCCTCGCACGCCGCGACCCGCGCGTGCTCCTGCTGGTGCCCGTGCTCTACCTCGTGGCGGTGGCGAACATCGCCGACCTTCGCGGCATGCTCCTGTGCGCCGCGATCGCCCTGGTGTACTACCGCGCCGCGGGCATCCCGTGGCGCGGTGTCAGGGCCAACTGGATCTTCATGCTGATCTTCACCCTGCTGCTGCTGGTGGTGAACAGCGTCTTCACCGTGGCGGACACCCGCTCGGGGGCAGGGGAGACGCTGTTCACCGTCCCGGTCGCCGGGACCGAGGTCACCTGGGTCACCCTGTCGTACGCGGCGACCCTGCTGGTCCGCTACGTCTCCCTGGCGATGGTCGGCTTCCCGGTGGCGTTCAACATCGCCCCGGCCGACTTCGGCACCGCCTTCGCGCGGCTCGGCCTGTCGCAGCGCCTGGCCTACGGGGTGGACCTGACGTTCCGGTTCCTGCCGTCCACGGCGGCCGCGATCCGGGAGACCGTCGACGCTCAGCGGGTCCGCGGCTACGAGCACAGCCGTAGCCGCAATCCGATCAGGAAACTCGCCTCGATGCGGCCCGTCGTCGTCCCGGTGACGGTGAACGCGCTGATCGACGCCGAGGACACCGCCAACGCCATGGACCTGCGCGGGTTCGGCGCCAAACACCGCACCTGGATGCGCGAGCTCGGCTTCGGCCGCACGGACTACCTGGTCCTGGCCGGGTTCGCGGCGCTCGCCGCGGTGATGACCGCCGCCAAGCTCCTCGGGCCGTTCGGTGAGGTGTGGACGCCGTGATCCACTCGGCACCGCTGATCCTGCCGGTCAGCGCCCCTGTTCTCCGTGAGGGCGCCATGGTCGTACGGCACGGCCGGATCGCCGCGCTCGGTCAGCGCCGGGAGATCGTCGACGCGTGGCCCGGCGAGGAGGAGACCCGCTGGGACGGGACGATCGTCGCCGGGCTGGTCAACGCCCACACCCACCTGCAGTACACGCACATGGCCGAGGTGGGGCGCCGCCGCTACGCCTCCTTCGAGGAGTGGTCCACGGCCTTCGACGACGTCTACTCCGGCTCCTCGATCGACTGGGCGGCCAGCGCCCGGGACGGTGCCCGGCAGGTGCTGCGATCGGGAACCACCTCGGCCGCCGACGTCGTCACCGACCTCGTGGCGGCCACCGCGCTGCGGGACACGGGGCTCGGCGGCCTGCCGTACCTGGAGACTCTCGGCGACACCGACGCCGGCTGGGCCGCGTCGGGACGGGAGCGCTTCGTCGCCCTGCTGGAGCAGGCGGGCCTGCCGATGGGGATCTCCCCGCACGCGCCGTACACGCTGGACACCGGGACCCTCAGGGACCTGGCCCGGCTGGCCCGCTCCAGGGGGCTGCGTCTGCACATCCATCTCGCCGAGGGCGAGCACGAGCGGGAGTACACGGTCTCGGGCACCGGGCCGCTGGCCCGGATGGTCAGGGAGCTGGAGTTCGACTTCGCGATCCTGCGCGAGGGCGGCACCGGCCTCACGCCCGCCGCGTTCCTCGACGAACTCGGCGTGCTCGGGCCCGAATGCCACATCGCGCACGGTGTGCACCTCGACGCCGACGACCGCGCCCTGCTCCGCGCGCGCGGCACGGCCGTCGCGCTCTGCCCCCGATCCAACCGGACGGTCGGCATGGACGGTCCGGACGTGGCCGCGCTGCTCGCCGAGGGCAATCCCGTCGCGGTCGGCACGGACTCGCTGTCCTCCGCGCCGTCGCTGGACCTGCTGGAGGATGTGGCGGTGCTGCGCGACCTCGCGGTACGGCAGGGCTACCGGGCCGCCGACCTGGACCGGCGGCTGGTCGAGGCCGCGACGCTGGGCGGGGCCCGCGCCCTCGGGATTCCCGGGGGCCTCGGCCCCGGCGGGCCGGCCGATTTCGCCGTCTTCGACATCGCCGGGGGGCGGGAGCCGTACCGCGCGCTGATCGAGGAGGGGGCGGGCCGGTGCGTCGCGACGATCACCAGTGGGAAGATGGCTTGGGATTCCCGGACATCGACCACTGTCGGGTGTTAATCTGCTACCTTTCGTTATTTTTATCGATATTGCAGGCATGGGGTTATGGCATCCCGGACCATTCGCTTCAAGCTCTACGCGCTGCTCAGCCTCCCGATCGTGGCACTCGTCGCGCTCTGGTCGTTCATCACCGGTCACGTCGTCGGGGACTTCTTCGACCTGCGCCAGGCCACGACGCTGTACGAGCAGGTGTCCGAACCCGCCACCGCCCTGGCCATCGCGATGCAGGACGAGCGCAAACTCTCGGCCGTCGCGCTGAGCGCCGCGGAGCCCCAGACCGAGTCGCTGGCCGCGGCGCGCAAGCGGACCGACCAGGCGGTGACCTCCTTCCGCCTGAAGGCCACCTCCCTGCAAGCCACCTCCCTGCAAGCCAGGACGACCACCGGTCCGGAGCTGCAAAAGGCGACCGCCCAGGTCATCAGCGAGGCGGAGAAGCTGCGCGCCGTCCGCCGTGACGTCGACGGCCGGACATCGGACAGGCTCGACGCCGTCCAGGCGTTCAGCCGCATCGTCGACGCGGTCTACCGGCTCCAGGACCAGCTGGTCACCGTGTCCGAGATCGGACTCTACCGGCAGGCCGTCGGGATCCAGCGGATCGCCCACGCGCGTGACCTGATGTCCCGGGAGGACGCGCTGATCTCCGGCGCGGTCCTCAGCGGCGCGCTGACCCACGACGAGTACGAGGCGATCGAGGTGCTCTCGCCGAACCGGTGGCTGCTCCTCACCGAGGGCACGGCGGCGCTGGACGAGCAGCTGCGCGGCCCCTTCGAGGCCCTCATCTCCTCCCCCGGCCACGGGAAGCTCGCCGAGCTCGAAAAGGAGATCATCGAGACCTCGCGGCTCCCCCGGAACCGGGGCGCCTGGCAGCCGGCCGCCGCCAAGGTCGGCGGCGAGATGGACCAGCTCCTCGTCACCCGGGCGGAGCTGCTGAACGAGCGCGTCACCGCCGCCGCAGGCGGGATCATCACGCAGATCGTCATCGCGGGCGGTCTCGGGCTCGCCGCGATCCTGGGCGCGGTGATCCTGTCCGCCCGGCTCGGCCGCGGGCTCTCCACGGAGCTGGGCGACCTGCGCCTGGCGGCCGTGGAACTGGCCGAGGTACGGCTGCCGCAGGTCGTCGAGCGGCTCCGCAGGGGCGAGTCCGTGAACGTGGAGACCGAGGTGCCGGCCATTTCCACGACCGGCACCACCCTGGAGATCACCGACGTCGGCCGGGCGTTCTCCAGCGTCCAGCGCACGGCCGTGGAGTCCGCCGTGGGGGAGGCCAGGCTCCGCCAGGGATTCAACCGGGTCTTCCGCAACCTGGCCCGGCGCACCCAGTCGCTGGTCCAGCGCCAGCTCGTCCAGCTCGACTCCATGCAGCGCAAGACCGCCGATCCGGAAGCGCTGGAGGACCTCTACCGGCTGGACCACCTCACCACCCGCATGCGGCGGCAGTCGGAGGGCCTGGTCATCCTGTCCGGGGCCACGGCCGGCCGCACCTGGCGCAACCCCGTCTCCTTCGTGGACGTCGTCCGCGCGGCCGTGGCCGAGGTCGAGGACTACCGCCGGATCGCCGTCTTCCCCATGCCGGACGCCAAGCTGGCCGGTGCCGCCACCGCCGACGTCACCCACCTGCTGGCCGAGCTGCTGGAGAACGCGACCGTCTTCTCCCCGCCGACCACGTCGGTCAACGTCCGCGGGGAGATCGTCGGGCGGGGCTTCGTGATCGAGATCGAGGACCGGGGCCTCGGCCTGCCGGACATGGAACGGGAGAGCATCAACGCGCGCCTCGCCACGCCGCCCGAGTTCGACGTGGCCGACAGCGAGCAGCTCGGCCTGTTCGTGGTGAGCCAGCTCGCCGCCCGCCACGGCATCAAGGTGACCCTGGCCCGCTCGCCCTTCGCGGGCACCACGGCGGTCGTGCTCATCCCGCAGGCCGTGCTGGCCTCCTCCGAGGAGGCCGGCGCCGTACCGGCTCTCGAATAGCGGGCCGTACCAGCTCTCGAACGGCGAGCGCGGCGGCGAGGCAGGCGATCGGGACCACCGGCAGGACGTATCGGTGGTCGAAGTCCAGCACCGCCACCGGGGCCACCAGCAGCGCCACCGCCACACCCCAGGGCAGCAGCACCGCCCGCCGCCGCAGCACCGCGCCCGCCGCTCCCAGCAGCAGGATCGCACCGAGCGGCGGGCCACGCAGATACGCCGGGTACTGGTAGGCGATCAGGAGATCGGCGTACGGCCGGACCGAGTACAGGCCGCGGATGCCCGGGTCGTACTCCCGCTTCACCTCGCCGATCAGCGGTTGCTCAGGCAGCGGCCGGCTCCCGTGCGCGAAACCGAACGCCGGGGTGACCCGTTGGTCGGCCGGGGGTTTGAGCACCGCGCAGTCGGCGAAGGTCATCGTGCGGGCCCACAGCGCGACCCCGTCGGCGCTGTTGAGGGCGAACCTGCCGTAATGGTGGTCGTACCAGCCCGCGTAGGCGACGAGCGGCAGGATCCCGGCGATCGCGGCGGCCGCCAGCGGCCGCCACCCGACCCGCCGGACGGCCAGCAGGACGAGGACCAGGAGGAGCAGGGGCAGCGCGATCGTCCTGGTGAGCGCGGCCATCGCGAACAGCAGGCCCGCCCCCGTGGCGGCCCGTGTCGAGAGTTCCGGCGACCACATCAGGGTGGTGAGCCCGGCGACGATGAGGAAGATGAACTGGGTGTCCGACAGGACGGCGTGTTCGAGCCGCAGGAACGAGGCGTCGAACAGGACGGGAACGGTGGCCAGGGCCGCGCCCCAGGCGGGCAGCGACCTGCGGCGGAGCAGGGCGTAGATCATCACTCCGGTGCCCAGGCCCATGGCGTGCTGGACGCCCGCGATCACCCCCACGCTGTGGAAGGGCCACAGGACCCTGAGCAGGAGCGGGTAGCCGATCGGATGGAAGGCGAACGACGGCTTGAGGTGGACGGCGGCGTCCAGATAGGTGAAGGAGTCGTACCAGTAGAGCTGGGCGGGGCGATAACCGAGCATCGTGACCACGCGCAGGGCCGCCGCCAGCGTGAGGACGGCGGCGAACAGGCGGTGGCCGGTGAGAGCGGTGAAGATGGAGCGGGTGGGGCGGGCCTCGGGGAGGCCCGCCGGGCGGATGTCTGTGAGCACGCCGAATCCGATCGTCTTGGGGAACCGGCGCATGCGAAGGAGAACGCATGGCGAAGAGGGGGGGTGCGCCCGGGTCGGCGCGGCTCAGGCCCAAGAGGCTTGGCCGGTGACCGGCATGGCTGCCTGGCACGGTCCGGTCCGGGCCGGGGCGCTTGACCGTGCTGCTCGTCCCGCACCTGCCGATCAGGTGCGCGCCCCCGGCTTTGAGAAGCACGAGCGCCGACCCGGAAGCCGGGCGGTGAGGCTCTCACCCGGACACGTCCGGAGCGTGTCCAGGATGAGGTCGTCAGGTGCTCAGGAACCCTTCCCGCAGCGGTTCTCCGGAGCGTCAGGCGCCGTTTCCGGCGGGGCGGGCTTCCTGTCGGGTGAGACCAGAATGAGCGCCGAGGTCGCGGACTCCAGGACGCCGTCGTGGACGTACCACGATCCGGCCTCCGGAATCCGCGTGTTCGCGTTGCCGCCGTAGGTGACGGGCTTCAGGCTGATGCCGCGCTTCTCCAGCAGCGGCCGCACCTCGTCGAGGGTCTTGTTGACGAAGTCGACGCAGTGGAGCAGCTCACCGGACGAAGAGAGGCTGGCTCGCCACTTGTACATCTCGCCCGGACGGGCCTTGCGCGCGAGGGAGATCTCGGCCTCTCCCTTGTAGCTGACGGGGACCTTGAGGCCGATCGGGCAGCCCATCATGCGATCACACGGCCCTGGACGGTCGACCGTCGTGATGAGGTCCTCCCTGGTCGCCAGCTCCACGTTGGACAGGCCGTTGGCCTGCGGATCCATCACCATCATCTGGCCTTCGAGACTCGGCGGCGCCGGTTCGACATCGAGAGCGATCTTGAGGCCACGGGCGTTGAGCTCGCGCTCGTACATCTTCGGATCGGCGAACAGGTCCTTGACCGTGATGACGTAGGAATCTCCCTCCTGCTTGATGTCGAGGGCGGCCGAAGCCGGTGCCGTGCCGAGGTTGCCGGGAAGCACCCAGCCCAGGGCCACCGTCGCGGTGGCGAGTCCGGCGACGGCCGGTACGGCGAACCGCCAGGGGCGGCGCTGCCCTGCGAGACGGCCGGGGCCGTGGGCGGACCGGAGGAAACGCCGCCGGGCGGGTGCGGTGGCCGGAAGTGCCGTGATCTCGTTGAGCAGTTCTCTGCCGCCGGGGGTCATGCCCGGTCCGGGGTCGGGCGCGATTTTTCCGACGAGGTGGTCGATGTCGTTCATCACAGATGTCCCTTCGCCAGCGTGATCGCACGCGATCCGTATCTGGCCATGTCGAATCCGGCGGAGTCCAGTTCTCTGGCGAGTCGCTTCCGGGCCCGGTGCAGCCGCAGGCGCACCGCGCCGCGCGAGCAGCCCAGCACCTTCGCGACCTCCTCGCTGCTCAGGCCCTCCCAGCTGACCAGGGAGAGCAGCTCCCGGTCGTCGGGGCGCAGGCGCATGAAGGCCTGGCGGACTCCGGAGGGGTCTTCCTCCACGACGTTCTCGGCCCAGACGGCCAGCTCCGAGCGGAGCCGTACGGCCAGCGCGCTCCGCCGGGTCTCCTCCCGTCGTCTGTTGACCAGGACCCACCGGGCCACGCCGTACAGCCAGAGCCTGGCGTCGTGCCCCGAGGGAATGTCGTCCCGGCGGCGCCAGGCCGTGGTGAAGGTCTCGGCGATCGCGTCCGCCGCGTCATCGGGGGTGTCGGTGCGCCGCCGGACGTAGGCGAGGAGATCCGGGTAGTGCGCGTTGTAGATCTCCTCGAAGCGCTGCTCGGGGTCAGGGGGGCCCACGTTGTTCCTTTCGACGGGTGTTCGTTGCCTACACCTGTCCGGGTACGAGGGCTTGTTTCACCTCTGATGTGATTTTTTGATCGAGGTGGTTCCGGTCAGGTGGCGGGCTTCCCGAAGGATCCGTCGGCCAGGACGAGACCGAGAAGGCCGGGGAAGCGGGCGTCGAGGTCGTCGCGGCGGAGGGCGATGTAGAGCTTGCGGCCGGAGGGGCGCTGCCGGATGACGCCGCTCTCGCGCAGCACCCGCCAGTGGTGGGTGAGGGTCGACTTCGGCACGCCGGGGACGATCGCACCGCAGCACATCTCCTCGCCGGAGGAGAGCGCCCGCACGATCGACGCGCGGACGGGATGACCGAGCGCGGCCAGCACCTCTTCGAGTTGGAGCTGCTCGCGGGACGGGTGGAGGGCGGTCATGGGGCGATTGTACGAAAGAGACGAACTTGACGGCTTAGCATCAATTGTACGATTATCCCGAACAGTCAGACCGCTCGTCCTCATCGAACGACCCGAAGGAAGCCATGTCCTCCCCAGCCATTAGCCTCGATGGTTTTGACGGTTTCGACGTCGTGGTGGTCGGTGGCGGCCCGGTGGGCATGCTGCTCGCGGCCGAGATCGCCCTCCAGGGAGTCCGGCCGGTGGTCCTGGAACGGCTGCCGGAGCCGACGGGGGAGTCCAAGGCCGGAACGCTGCACGCCAGGACCGCCCAGAGCCTGAACCGCCGAGGCCTGCTCGACGCGGTGGGCAGGTCCTCCTACGGCGGCGTTCGTTTCCACTTCTCCGGCATGTTCGAGCTGGACCTCGGCGCGGTGGCCGGAGAAGGGCCCAGCATCGTCGGCAGCCCGCAGGCCTGGGCGGAACAGGTGTTCGCCGACCGTGCCGCCGAGCTGGGCGCGGAGATCCGGCGGGGGCACGAGATCGTCGGGCTCACCCAGGACGCCGATCGCGTCACGCTCACCGTGGAGGGCCCGGCGGGGCCGTACGAACTGGTCACCCGCTACGCGGTCGGCACCGACGGCGCCCGGAGCGCGGTCCGCAAGCTGGCGGGCATCCCGTTCACCGGTGCCCCGGCGAGCGTCGCCGCGCTGATGGGCGACGTCCGGCTACTGGATCCCATCCCCGGCGGCTGGCACCGCACCCCGAGAGGCTGGCTTCTGATCTGGGGTGGGGGAACCTACGGCCACAGCCGGATCAGCACCTACGACTTCCGCGGCCCGCATCTGGAGCGGGAGGCGCCGGTGACCCTGGAAGAGCTGCGGAGCGTGGCCGAATACATCGCCGGCCGCCCGATCCGCATGACCGAACCGCGCGGCCTGAGCCGGTACGGCGACGCGGCGCTCCAGGCGGAGACCTACCGCCGGGGGCGCGTGCTCGTCGCCGGGGACGCCGCCCACGTGCACTTCCCCTGGGGAGGGCAGGGGCTCAACACCGGCATGGAGGACGCCATGAACCTGGGCTGGAAGCTCGCCGCCCAGGTGCGGGGGTGGGCTCCGGACGGGTTGCTCGACAGCTACCACGGCGAGCGGCACCCGGTGGCGGCGCGGGTCCTGTGGAACGTCCGCGCGCAGGGCGCCCTCGCCGACCCCGACCCCCGCGTCGACCCCCTGCGGGAGCTGTTCGCCGATCTCATGCGGCTGGAGCAGGTCAACGACTATCTGAGCGGCATGGTCAGCGGCACCGCCACGACCTACGACGTCGGCCACCCCGGGGCCGGCCGGTTCGCCCCGGACGCCAAGATCAAGACCGCCGACGGTGCCGTCACCCTGGTGGAGCTGCTCCACGCCGGCCGGCCCCTGTTCCTGGGCGACGACGACGAGCTCGTGGACGTCGCGGCGGAGTGGGCCGGCCGGGTGGACACCGTACGGGCACGGTGCGAGCCGCAGCTCGTCCGGCCGGACGGATATGTCGCCTGGTGCGCTCCGGGCGACGCGTCCACCCTGCGGACCGCGCTTCACCGCTGGTTCGGCGAGCCGCCCGGCGGCCGCCGGTGACGGCGAAGGGCGCCTCAGGGGAGTTTCGTCCACGGGCCGGGAGGGTGGTCGTCCTTCGGAATCCACAGTGACGGCTGGAGCTCGCGCAGTTTCGGCGCCGAGCGCGCGTCCCAGGGATACAGCCCGGCGGCGTCGGGCCAGACCACCTCCATGAAAGGCAGCGGGGGCTGCTGGTAGAAGTGCAGCGCCATGCCGAACAGCGACCGGTACCAGCTGGTGTCCACGTTCCTCGTGACGACCGAGTAGTTCCTGATGACGTCGTCCCGCTCCTGGTCGGCGACGAGATGGCGCCCGGCCGCGATCTCGTTCGCCAGGGTGTCGAGGCAGTTCTTCATCACCTCGACGCGCAACCCGAACATGGCCGCCTCGGGCGAGCGGAACGTGTGCCACAGCCCGACGGTGAACGCCCACCCCGGCCCGTCATCGTCCTCCGGCACCATGATGACGGCCCACCCGTGCTCCCGGACGCTCCGTATCGTGCTGATGTCGATCTCGTCGAGCTCGACATCGCGTTCGATGCAAAGGAGACAACGGCATACAAACTGGGCGGGCATGCCACCGAGCGTAGTGGTCCGGCCCGGGTGAGGCCGCCAGGCGTGGTTCGGGGAAGGATCTCGCTCAGCCGACGGTGTCGACGGCGGAGCCGGCCGGGTCTTTTGCGTCGGCCGGGTCCTTCTCGCCGGCCGGCCCGAAGGCCGCCGTGATGGCTCGCAGCCCCTCCAGTATCTCGGCCCCGGACGGGGAGTGCTCGGGGTCGGTCAGCCACTGGAACATCACCCCGGACAGCAGGGCCATCTGCACCGAGCCGAGCGTGCGCACCGTGGCGTCCTGAACCTCGTCTTCCGCGACGCCCTGCAGGAGCGCCGCCAGACCGCGACGTCCTTCGCGCTGGCCGGAGGCCAGATGCTGCCGTAGCTCGGACGAGTGCTCGGCCTGCAAGAGCGCCTCGATGGTGGCTATCCACAGCTTCCGGTGCGTGGTGAACGACTCGATGATCCGTGCCCACATGGCTTCGTACTGCTCCGCGGGGGTGGAGCCGGGGGCGCCGTAGCCGGCCAGTGCGCGCCCGGTCTCGGTGCCCCATTCGTCGATCGCCTGGATGAGCGCCGCGTTCAGCAGCGCCTCTCTGGAGCCGAAGTGGTAGCCGATGGCCGCCATGCTGACTCCTCCTGCCGCTGCCGTGATGTCGCGGACGGTCGTCCGCGCCCACCCCTTCTCCTCCAGGCAACGCCTGGCGCCGGCGAGCAGATCCTCACGATTTCCCATACCAGGGATGCTACTTCCCCTGGCCAGGACATGATCCGGATTTGAGATAACCGTCTTAGGCATATGCATTAGGCGTTTGTCTTGTGCAAGCGCCCAACTTGTCTGTAGTGTTCATGGCACGCAAGCAACACGAAGCGACACGAAAGAGGCAGTCATGAGCCAGGGCATCACCTCCCAGCCGATCACCCCCGTCCGCGCCGAGCTGGACATCGCCGGTCGGCGCCTGTCCTACCTCGACTTCGGCGGAACCGGCCGGCCCCTCGTCGCCCTGCACGGCCACATGTCCGAAGGGGCGAGCTTCGCCGACCTGGCCGCCGCGCTGGCCCCCGAATGGCGCGTCATCGCCCCCGACCAGCGCGGCCACGGAGAGTCGGACCGGGCATCCGACTACTCCCGTGAGGGCTACATAGCCGACGTCGTCGCCCTCCTCGACCACCTCGGCCTCGACCGGGCCGTGGTCCTGGGGCACTCGCTCGGCGCCATCAACACCTACCAGCTCGCCGCCCGCCACCCCGAGCGGGTCAGCGCCTTCGTCAACGCGGAAGGGGCGGCCTCGCTCGGTCTCGACGGCTCCAACCCGCTGGCCTTCGTGCTCGCCCTGCCCTACGAGGCTCCCACCCGCGAGGCGCTGATCGAAGGCCTCGGCCAGATGGCTCCCTTCTTCGGCGACATCCTGAAGGAGAACCCCGACGGCACCTGGCGCCTGCCCTTCCACCCGCAGGACATCGTCGACTCCGAAGAGCTGGTCCACGGCGACCACTGGAACGACTGGCTGGCCGGCGACTGCCCGGCCCTTCTGGTGCGGGGCACCGAGGGCGTCGTCCCCGCAGAGCAGGCCCGGGCCATGGCCGAGCGCCGCCCGAACACCCGCCTCGCCGAGCTGGCGACCGACCACTTCGTCTACGCCAAGGACCCCGAGGGATTCGCCAAGGTCGTCCGGGAGTTCCTCCAGTCCCTGGACTTCTCCGAGTGAACCCGATCCTCGCTCGCCCAGGCGACATGGCCGTCGGGCCGGATGAGCGCGGCGCGTACACCGGACCAGCCCTCGCGCGGCTCCGAGAGCGGCTCGCTGTGGAGGATGACTCCGGGGCCGGTGGCGCGAGCAGGCCGCATGGAGGCCGTGCCGGTGGGGTCCAGCAGGACGTGACGACCGCCGCGCAGCAGCCCGAACAGGCTGTGCCCGGAATCGAAGACCAGATCCGGAGCCCGCAGGCCGGTCAGCGGGTGCGTCCCCATGGCCGCCGGGGGCGGGTAGGCCACCGAAAGGCCTGACAGGCGTTCGGCCAGCTCCCGGGAGAAGCCGGGCACGGTGGCGATGAGCCGGCTGAGCAGGGCGCGCAGCGCCTGCCCTTCCGGGGAGTAGGCGGTCATCAGCGCGGTCTGCGCCTGAGTGCTGATCAGCAGGTCGGCGCCGATCGGGTGCCGCTCGGCGTGGTAGCTGTCCAGAAGGTCGTCGGATGCCCGGCCGGCCACCGTCGCCGCCAGCTTCCAGCCCAGGTTGGTGGCGTCCTGAACACCGACGTTGAGACCCACGCCGCCGGCGGGGAAGTGCATGTGCGCGGCGTCGCCCGCGAGCAGGACCCGCCCCTTGCGATACTGGGCGGCCTGGCGGGTGGCATTGCCGAAACGCGACAGCCAGCGCGGGTCGCGCATGCCGAAGTCGGTGCCGGTGATCCGTGCGACCTTGGCGCGTAGTTCCTCAAGGGTGAGTTCGCCGGGCCGGTCCGGGCGGATGTCGTCCGGGTCGCCGCCGACGATCCGGTGGACGCCGCCGGGCAGCGGGAGCACCATCACGCCGCCCTCGGGACCCGACAGGCTGAGAACCGGCGCCCGTGGCGGCTCGTCCAGGATGACGTCGCCGAGCCAGCCCCAGGTGGTGGCGTCGGTGCCGGGAAAGGCGATCCCCGCGGACTGGCGCACGGTGCTGCGGGTGCCGTCGCAGCCGACGACGTAGGCCGCTCGAAGTGTGTACGGACCGTCCGGGCCTTCGATCTCAAGAGTCACCGCGTCCTCGTTCTGCGCCAGGCCCGTGACCCGGTGCCCGCGCCGGATTCGCGCGCCGGCCGACCGCGCGTGCTCCTCCAGCAGTTCCTCGATGCGAACCTGCGGAAGCGCCAGGGTGAACGGGAACGGCGTGTCCAGCGCGCCGAAGTCCATCCGGTCGTCCAGCCCGCCGAAGTGGCCGTTCGGGATGCGCCGGCCCTCGGCGAGGAAGCGCTCGGCGATGCCGCGAAAGGCCAGGATCTCCAGCGTCCGCGGGTGGACGGTGAGCGCCTTGGAGTGCGGGTCGCGCTCCTGCCGGGCCTCCAGAACCGTGACGGGCGCCCCGCCCAGCCGCAGCTCGGCGGCCAGCCACAGCCCGACCGGTCCGCCTCCGACAACGACGATCTGCTCCACGACTCCTCCTTGGTCGGTGACCAATTAACGGGGATCAGTACACTTGGTCAGTGACCAAAAAGCAAGCGGAGAAGTCCTCCCGGCCCCGGCTCGGCCCCGACGTCGTGGTGCGGGCCGCCATGGACCTCCTGGACGAGAAGGGCGCGGAGGCGGTGTCGATCCGCGCCATCGCGGATCGGCTCGACGTCCGGATGAACACCGTGCTCTGGCACGCCAAGACCAAGGCCCGGCTGCTCGAACTGATGGCGGACACGATCGTCGGGGAGATCTCAGTGGACGGGCTGCCCGACCCCTGGCAGGAGCGAATCCGCGAACTCTCCCACCGCTATCGCCGCGCCCTGCTCGCGCACCGCGACGGCGCCAAGATCGTGGCCGGCACCTACGCGGCCGAGCCCGCCACGCTCGGCTTCGCCGAGACGATGGTCGAGGCCCTGCTCGCCGGCGGGCTCGATGAGCGCGAGGCGGCCTGGGCGTTGTGGAGCATCGTCTACTTCACCCTGGGCCTCGCCCAGGAAGAACAGGCACTCCCGCAGGCGGACGGCCACGGCTTCTCCCGGGCGCTCTCCTCGGGGGACTATCCCTCGCTGAGCCGGGCCGCGGCGCATCTCGGGAGCGCTCACTTCGACGAGCGCTTCGACTACGGGCTCTCCCTCATCCTGCGATCGCTCGGCGACCAGGGGCGCCGAACCGACCATCCAGAGACGCCGATTTCTTGACAGCCTCCGAAAGAGAAACGGATTCTCGGAAGGCACGGCAGGACCCCTGTCGGCGGTCGTCAGGAAATCTGGTCGGCGGACATATCCATCTGGTTAGGTTGATATGGCGGTGGCCGCTTCGGCGGGAACACCCTGGCCCCCACTCGAACCATCACGCCGTTGGCCGCATCTATGTGACTGACGGACCTGACGGTGCGAAACGAGGCGTGTGATGGCGACACCGCTGCTCCCTGGCGATCCTCGGCAACTGGGCTCCTACTGGCTGGCGCGCCGGCTCGGCGCCGGTGGTCAGGGCGTGGTGTACGAGGCCTATGACAGCGCGGGCGGCCGGGTGGCGGTCAAGGCTCTGCGCGGCGATCTGGTCACCGGCGACCGTCAGGAGCAGTTGCTCCGGGAGGTGGCCGCGCTGGGCCGAGTGGCGCCGCACTGCACGGCCCGGATCATCGAGGTGAACAGCGACCACGCCCCGCCGTACCTGGTCAGCGAGTACGTGCCCGGCCCGGATCTGCACAGCCGGGTTCGGCAGGACGGCCCGTACGGCAGCGGCGAACTGTTACGTCTGGCGATCGGCATCGCCACCGCGCTGTGCTCCATCCACCAGGCCGGAGTGATCCACCGGGACCTGAAACCCGCCAACGTGCTGCTCGGCCCGGACGGCCCGCGGGTCATCGACTTCGGCATCGCTCGCACCGCGGAGATGTCCAGCAGCACGACCGGACTGCTCAAGGGCACCCTGCAGTGGATGGCACCGGAGCTGTTCGAAGGACAGCGTCCCACCCCGGCGGTGGATGTGTGGGCGTGGGGCACGATCGTGCTGTTCGCCGCCATCGGCACGCCGCCGTTCACCGGAGAGTGGCCACAGATCGCCCACCATGTCCTCAACCACCACCCCGACACCGGCATCCTGGATGAGCCGCTGCGCTCCCTGGTGGCGGCGGCGCTGTCCAAAGACCCCGGGCACCGGCCGAAAGCCGACGACCTGCTCCTGCGTCTCATCGGTGTCGCGGACCCGGCCGCGGGCGCGCAGCGGGCCGGTTTCGGGCAGAACCCCGTGACCCCGGCACCCTCCCGTGCTGAGGTGGCCGAAGCGGTGTTCACCCGGCTCGGCACCAGGGGGCAGGAAGCCGTCCCCCGGACCTTCCTGCGCCTGGTCGCCCCCGGCGAACGCGCCGAGGACGCCCTGCGCTCGGCCTGCCGGACCGACTTCGTCGACGGCCAGACCAGCCGGCAGGACATCGAGCAGGTCCTACGGGCCTTCACCGAGGCCGAACTGCTCACCTGGCAGGATGATCGAGTCGCCCTCTCCAGCGCCGCGCTGATCCGGGCCTGGCCGCGCCTGCACGCCTGGGTGGAGGCCGAACGTGACGGTTTGGTCATCCATCAGGACCTCGCCGACGCGGCCCGGCTCTGGGACGAGCACGGCCGCAAAAGCAGCGACCTGCTTCAAGGGACGACCCTGGCTCGCGCCCAGTCCTGGGCCGCCACGGCGCGCCGTCTCACCCTCAACCGCACCGAACAGACCTTTCTGACCGCATGCGCCGCATTGGCCCGCCGCCGAGGCCGCATTCGCGCCCTGCTCAGCGCGGCGCTGGCGATCCTGCTGATGCTGGCCACCACCGCGGCGGGCATCGCCGTCGCCCAAGGCCGGGATCTGGCGGACCGCAACCAGACCATCTCCCGCCAACTCGAGCACGCTGTCGGCATTCGGGTGGGCGGATTGGCCGCCGCCCTGCGCCGGACCGATCCCCTGACCGCCAAACAACTCGCCGTCGCCGCCGCGAGCCTGGCGCCGGACAGCTACGAGGCCCGCCACGCCCTGCTGACGCTCTACAGCCAGCCGGAGTCATATACCTATCGCCCCCCGAAGATCGACGGGACCTGGCGCTCCGCCAGCGATACCACCGGTCACCTACGGGTCTACGCCAAGGGCAACGAGGTCAAGGTCGTCGACGTCGACGCGCGCACGGTCATCCGCTCGTTCAGCTTCCCCGGCAAGCCGCTGGACACCCGGCTCTTCAGCGCCCCCTCCCTCAGCGGCGACGGCAAGGTCCTGGCACTGCTCCGGCAGGACCGCACCATTGCCTTGTTCGACACCGAGACCGGACAACCTCACCCGGTGACTTTCGACTCCCCCACCGTCTTCTTCGGCCTGAACACCACCGGCAACAGGCTGCTGCTTTCCGAGCCCGACGCCACCGGCCTGTGGGACACCGCCACCGGCAGACGCCTGGTAAGGATCCCTTACCTCCTGGGCTCCGTCGAGGAAACCCCCGACGGCAGATATCTGATCGCCCCCCACGAAACGTCGCTGGACTTATGGGACCTGCGCACCGGCCGCAAAGCCCGCACCCTGCGATCGGTCACCGGCACGGAACGCATCTCCGGGATCGCGCTCAGCCCCGACCGTAAACTGTTCGCCTTCACCCAGGGCGACCGGCTGGGACTCCTCCCCTTCGACCAGCTCACCACCGCCCAGGTGAAGTGGTGGACGGTCCCGAAAACCCCCGGCAACGGATCCATCGCCTTTAGCGCCAACAGCAAGTACGTCGCCGTCAACGGCACGGTCTGGGGCACCAAGGGCCTGTTCGTCCAAAGTCCCGACGGAGTCGTATGGGCACCCGGATCGGACGACCAGCCTATCTTCCGTTACACCAACAACTGCTTCCAGTTCCGGTTCGGACCGGGGGATCGCACCCTGCGATGCGGGGACGCCTCGGGCGTCACCACCGAGGTGTCCCTCGCCGTGATCCTCGACCCGGTCGAGTTTTCCGGAGACTGCTGCGATCCGGTGCTGAGCGCGGACGGATCCACCCTGGCCCTCCGCGCCCAGGGCAAAGTGGAGATCTGGGATCCCGTCGAAAAGGTACGGCGAGGCACCCTGCCGGCAGCGGATGTCCGCTGTCTTTCCAACGACGGCAAGCTGCTGGCATACGTACAAGACAACGGCGATATCGAGGTCTGGGACGTCGCCACCGCCACCAAGAAGACCACCCTGTCGACCCGACGCCAGCTGGATGACGATCCCCTCGCATTCTCACCGGACGGTCAGACCCTGGCGGTGCTCACCAGAGACAGCACCAAGAAGGCCTCCATCCTCGAACTGTGGGACATCGCATCGGGAACCCGGCGCGCCACGGTCACCGGGCAACCCTCCGCCGGACAGTATGAGCCCTTCGGCGTCGTGCCCTCCGCTTTTCAGATCCTGTTCAGCCCCGACGGCCGCACAGTGATCTCCGCCCCGGACCAAGGCGTCGTCGAAACCGCCACCGGCAAGCGGCTCGTCCCACCCACCACTGACGCCGGCTATCCCATGGCATGGAGTGCGAACGGCCTCCTCGCGGCGCACAATTACAGCCGCCCGCTCACCTTCTGGGACGGCACATCGCTCCAGCAGGTGGGCAAGGCCACCATCAGCGGTTCTCCTGGTGCTTTCTCCCCCGACGGACGCCTACTGGCCGCGGTAGACGCCACGGACCAGATCCGGCTGTGGGACGTCACCGCGAACCGGCCCCTCGGCATCCCGCTCACCGGTTTCTACGAGCCGAAACAATCCGCGTCCCTCGGGGTCAGCACGAACATCAAGTCCCTGGCCTTCACCGCGGACGGTTCGGCCATACTCGCCCTTCAAGGTCGTCGGCTGCGCACCCACCTTGTCAAAGCCGACAAGATCAAGACAGCGCTCTGCGCGGAAGCCGGCCCGCTGTCCCAAGCGGACTGGAAAACCCGCATCCCTGAAGTTCCCTACCGCAAGACATGCTGACAATACGCCACGGCTTCCCGCGACATGGCGCGTGTATCCGGCGGCCACCTGCCAGGATCCCGCCTGACCACGTGTCGGGCCCCTGCCTGACCACGTGCCAGGACCCTGCCTGACCACGTGCCAGGACCCCGCCTGACCACGTGCCGGGATTCCCGATGGCCATCAGGTCAGATCACCCTGACCGCCGGCCAGGAGATCGTCCTGTCAGCTCGCGCTCCCGGTGGGGCGTGACGGCGGCACCCCTCCAAGTTCACGCCGTCACGCCCGTCCACCGGGTTCATCCGGACAGCGGCGCAGTCCAGACCACCCGAGCCTCATCGACCGGCCCCGCCGGTTTCTGATACTTCGTAGCCGCCGCCGATCCGGATTGCCCGCCGTACGAAAACCTGCCCATGGTGACGAGTGTGAGCCCCACCGCCTGAAACGTCCGGTCCTTCTATAGGGGTGGACTTCTGGAGGGGCCTGTAACAATGCGACGTTCCGGACCACTTCCCGGTGTCAGAAGGACATGCCCGGGACGAAGGAGGTGGGGCGGTGACGGATGATTCGAGCCGATTCACCAGCATGTACGACGAATGCCGACAACGCGTGTGGGCCTACGTGGTCAGCCGCGCGGGGCGGCAGGTGGCGGACGAGGTGGTGAGCGAGACGTTCGCGATCGCCTGGCGGCGGCTCGACGATGTGCCGGAACCGGCTCTGCCGTGGCTCCTCGGGGTGGCCCGCAACGTGCTGCGCGACAACGTCCGGGCGGAGGTTCGCCGGGAGGCGCTCAACGCCGAACTGCAGACCTGGGCCGAGGGTGACGTCGCCGATCAGGTGGCGGAACGGCTCAGCGTGCTCAAGGCACTGGCCGAGCTGTCCGAGGACGACCGGGAGATCCTGATCCTGACCGCCTGGCAGGAACTCTCCCCACGCGCAGCGGCCCACGTCGTCGGCTGCTCCCCGGCCGCGTTCCGCGTACGGCTGCACCGTGCGCGCAAACGGCTCGAACAGGCGATGGAGACCGCCACGTACTCCCGGCCCCGGGTGAGGAATCTCAGTGAGGAGTGGTCATGAACCCCATCGATCAGTTGCGGGCCGCACGTCCCGCGCACCTGGGTGACACCCCGGTCGACGAGCGCACCAGGGCCGCCGAGCTCTCGTACGCCATGGCACAGACCCGGCCGCCGGTGCGGGCGAAGCGCAAGATCGCACGGCCGGTGTGGGGTCTGAGCCTCGCCGGGGCCGCCGCGGCCGTGACGGCGGTGGCCGTCGCGGTCTCCGGAGCCGGCGGCATGACTCCGCGTGCGCCGTCCAGCAGCCAGGCGGCGCCCAGTCGGACGGTACAGCCCAAGCAGGTCAAACTCTCCGCGCGAGCCGTCCTGCTGGCCGCCGCCCACCAGGCGGCCCGCCAGCCGGACACGACGGGCGCCTATTGGCACACGGTGTCCGTACGCCGGTCTCTGTGGAATGTCGAGGGCGCGGACTACACCGTCATGGATCGGCAGCGAACCGAGGGCTGGACCCCGGCCGCGACCGGCCGGGGTCAGGAGCAGTGGCGCCGGACGCAGTCACTCGGGGCGCAACCCGCGACTCCGGAGGACGAGGCGGCATGGAAGCAGGCCGGCTCCCCGACGGAGATCTCCGTCCTGACACACCGGAAGCCGGGAGACACACTGGCCCTGCCGACCACGCCGGGAAAGGCGAAGGTCAGCCATGACGCCCTGTTCGAGGGGGACAAGGTGTTCTGGCTGGGCCGAAACGTCACGATGAAGGATCTGCGCGGCCTGCCGTCAGAGCCGGGCAAGCTCAAGGCCTGGCTGCTGCGTTCGTACGAAGGGCACGGCACCGAGTCGTCGGGCAGCCCGATGTCGTCGGATGCCTGGCTGTTCGCCGTCACGACCGGTCTGATCATGGAGATGCCGGCCACCCCGCAGGTGCGCGGCGCGGCCTTCCGGATGCTCGCCGACCTCAAGTCCATCAAGGTCATCGACAACGTCACCGACGCGGAGGGCCGCACCGGCACCGCGGTCACGCTCGACGTGCGCTCCAAGATAAGGGTGACCGACAAAGGCGACAGCGGGATCCTGCAGTCACGCCTGATCTTCGACGAGGCGACCGGGCAGGCACTGGCCAGTGAGAGCGTCGTGGTGAAGCCGGGCGGTTACCAGGCCGACTTCGCGCCGGGCACCATGTGGGACTCCCAGGTCGTCCTTGAAGCGGGCTGGACCGACGACAAGCCCGCCTGACCCTCGCCCCTCCGTGCTGTCGCGATGCCCCGGGGGCGCGTCGCGACGGCACGGAGGGTGTCCGAGCTCGCGCGCCACAACACTAATCGAGAGCATTGGATAAAACAGAGAGCACTGCTCTTGTAGAAGGTGGGGCGAAGTGATTTACTCTCCTTAACAGAGAGCACTGATCTCGTTTTGGAGCGATGAGCTATGAGGATGATGGACTCGGCCGAGGGCCAGATCGCCTACCGGCTGGAGGGGCCTGCCGAGGGCCCGTTGCTTGTCCTGGTCCACGGGATGGGCGACACCGGCGCGACCTATCGGCTCCTCACCCCGCAACTGGCCGCCGCGGGATACCGGGTCGCCGTCATGGACGTGCGCGGCTATGGAGCCTCCACCACCGGCTGGGCCGACCATTCGGTGGCCTCCATCGGCGCCGACCTGCTGCGCCTCATCCGGCACCTGAACGGCGACGCCCCCGCCTCGGTCATCGCCCACTCCATCGGCTGCTCATCCGCCGTCTGGGCCGCGGCCGAGGCGCCCGAGATGATCACTAATCTGGTGCTGATCGGCACTTTCTCCGGTGACGCGCCGATCAAGCCTTGGATGAAGGCCGCCTCCAGGCTCGTCGGCCGCAGTGCCACCCTGTGGGGGCTGTTCCTGCGCTCCTCTTACCCGACCGCCAGGCCCGCCGACTTCGGCGACTACCTGGCCGCGCTCAAAGCCAACCTGCGCGAGCCCGGCCGTCTGGCCGCGCTCCGGGCCCAGATCGAGACCTCCCTGTCCGGGGTCGTCAACCGCTACGCCGAGGTCACTCAGCCGACCCTGATCGTCATGGGCACCAAGGACGGCGACTTCTCCGACCCCGCGGCCGACGCCTCGCTGAGCGCCGCGAAACTGAGCGGTCCCGCCCGGATCCATCTGGTCGAGGGCGCCGGCCACTACCCGCACGCCGAAATGCCTGCCGCGACCGCCGAAGGGCTGCTCACCTTCCTGGCCGAGGCCCGGCCCCCGGTCAAGATCGCCTCCTGATCCCGAAGCCGGGGCCGACCGGCCCGATGCCGTGCCGAGACACAGGCAAGATCAAGAGGCGTGTCCGGCCATCGACCGGGATTCCCGATGCCCACCGGCCCGGAAGATCATGTCCGGCCTCGTCGCATATGGTGCCCGGTAAGTGTATGTCGCTGCGAACTCATGATCGGTGCTGCGCATCCAACCCCGAAAGGAGGCACGATGGATGCGTTGCTCGAGGGGGACCCTGACCGGATCGGCCGCTACTGGCTGGCACGCCGGCTCGGCGCGGGCGGTCAGGGAGTCGTCTACGAGGCCTACGACGCCGACGGCACCCGGTTCGCCCTCAAGGTCCTGCACGCCGACGGCGACGCCGAACTGCGCGACAGGTTCCACAAGGAGGTCACCGCGGCCCGGAGGGTCGCCTCGTTCTGCACCGCCAAGGTGATCGACGCCGACCTTGCGGCGGCTCCGCCGTACATCGTCAGCGAATACGTCGAGGGAGTCGATCTGCGCCGCGCCGGGCGGCGTTTCGCCGGGGACGACCTGCACCGGCTGGCGACCGCCGTCGCGACCGCGCTGACCGCCATCCACGATGCCGGGGTCATCCATCGCGATCTCAAGCCGGACAACATCCTGCTCGGCCCCGACGGGCCCCGGGTGATCGACTTCGGAATCGCCCGCACCGCGGAGATGTCGCTGACCGCCAGCGGTCTCATCACCGGCACTCCGACCTATATGGCTCCCGAGATTTTCACCGGGCAGCGCGCGGGATCGGCGGCCGATGTGTTCGCCTGGGGCGGCATCATGGTGTTCGCCGCCACCGGACAGGACCCGTTCAAGGCCGACGCGCTCGGCGCGGTGATGCACCGGGTGCTGTCCCACGACCCCGATCTGAGCGCACTGCCGCCCAGCGTGCGCCCGCTGGTGGCCGCCGCGCTGAACAAGGACCCCGCGCTCCGGCCGACCGCGCGGGAACTCCTGCTCGCCCTGGTCGGCGACTCCGGGGAGGCCGACCTGCTCGGTGCGGGCAGCAGCCGCGCCGGTGCCCTGCACGCGGGCGACGTGACCGATCCGGGTCTCGGGGCCCTGGCCGAGGACGCCTACACCATGCTTGAGGCCGATGAGCGCGAGCTCGTGCCCGAGCTGTTGCTGCGGCTGGTCGCGATCGACGCCGACGGCCTGGAGACCGTACGGCGGGCGCCCGCAGCCGATCTGCTGCCTGAGCGGTCCGAGGCGCGTCGCCGCATCCTGGACGTCTTCGCCTACCTGCTCGCCGAACGCGACGAAGAGGTCACCATCTCCCGCCCGGCTGTGCTGCGCGCCTGGCCGCGGCTGCGCGCGTGGGTGGAGGCTGATCGAGACGGCCTGCCCGTCCTCACCGAGATCACCCAAGCCGCCCGCACCTGGGACACGCACGGGCGCCGGGACGGCGACCTGCTCCAGGGCAGCCGGCTGCAGGCGGCACTCGGCTGGGCCGCCACCGGACGACGGCATGTGACGCTCACCCCGCTGGAACGCGACTTCATCGCCGCCGCGGGCGGCCTCACCCGGCGCCGTGCCCGCCGTCGCCGGCTGCTCACCATGGCATTGGCCGCGCTGCTGGTCCTGTCCCTGGCCGGTGGCGCCGCCTCGCTCTACCAGGGCGTCCAGGTCGCCGAGCAGCGCGACCGGGTGGCCGCCGAACGCGACCAGGCCCGTGGTCGCGAACTCGCCCACGTCGCCGACGGCTTGCGCACAGTCGACCCGGTCAAGGCCATGCTGCTCAGCGTCGCCGCCTGGCGGCTCGCTCCGGGGGTGGAGAGCCGTTCCAGCCTGACCTCCTCCCTGTACCGGCGAGAAAGCGCCGCGTTCCGGCCCCCACCGGCGCCGGGGGCGGGAATCCAGGCGGTGAGCGGTGACGGGCTCACGCTGGCCATCGTCAGCGAGCGCGGTGCGCGCGTGTACGAGGTGGCGACCGGCAGGCAGGTCGCGGCGTGGACCGCGCCCCAGCTGACCACGGGAATAGGGCAATACGCCGGGCTGAGCCGCGACGGCCGCCTGCTGGCGGTCGCGATCTCCCAGAGCGTCGTCGTATGGGAGACCCGCACCGGCCGGCTCGTCGGGGTCAAGCAGATGCCGGGGGAGAACCCCGGGGTGATCAAACCGGACTTCGGCGATCACGACTCGCTCCTGGCGCTCGACGCCAACAACTACGTGGCGGAGATCTGGGATGTGAACCGCGACCGGGTCATGCGAACGGGATGGGATTCGGGCCTCAGACGGTTCGCCGTCGCGCCCTCCGGAAAGATCGCCGCGACTGTGGACGACGTCGGCAGACTACGCGTGTGGAGGTTGCCCGGTTTCGTGCAGGACCACGGCTTCCCGACCGGCTGCGGCGGCACCTTCAACGTGCTCGGCTTCAGCGTGGACAGTCGGTTCCTGATCTGCGGCGGTGAGCGCATCGAGCTGTGGGACACCGCGACGGGCAAGCGGGCCAAGCAGGCCGCCGAGGTGAGCGAGGAGCGGTACGGCTGGCTCTGGGCAGGATCGGGATCGCCGGCGAAGCTGGGAGGTGACGCCGTCTCAGGAGTGCGGCTGAGCGCCGACACCCGGCTGGCGGCCGGTTTCAGCGGGTCGACCATCCGTGTGTGGAACGTCCAGGCTCACCAGGAGATCCTGAGCTACCAGGCCCCCGGCAGCGTCTCCGACCTCTGGTTCGACCCGGACGGCCGGACCCTGCGCTACCGTCTCGACGACGGTGTAGTCGGTCTCGACCTGCGATCCGAGATCTCGGAACACAAGGTTCCCGGCGATCTGTCGGTCAGCGCGATCAGCCCCGACGCCCGATGGCTCGCGGTCAAGCCCAATGGTGCCTCCCAGATCCGACTGTGGGACATTCCCGAACGCCGTTTCATCGGGGCGTTGCCGGTGGAGAAGCAGGGATTCTTGGACGTGGTGTTCGATCCCGAGGGGAAAACCACGGCCGTCGTCACGGACTCCACCCGCGTGGACGTGCGCGACGTCGCCACGCAGCGTAGCTTGTGGACCTACAAGCCCGCCGGTGACCTGATCATGACCGGTCATGCGTTCACCCATGACGGGACGACCTTCGCCGCGGTGTATTCCCAGAACTCCCAGGAGCAGACCGACTTCTGGCTACACGAGTGGGAGGCACGCAGCGGGCGCGAGATCAGAACCGTCAGACTGGACGCCACGGTCCATGCCATCGCCTACATGCTCGACGGGCACACCCTGGCCTCGGCTCCCGGCCGCTTCATCGACACCACGACAGGAAAGCCCGTCGGTGTGGGATACGCCGACGCCGCCAACGGACTACCCCTGGTCGCTGTGGACCCGACCGGGACGCGGCTGGCGGTCAGCGGTGGGGACGAGCGGGTAACGCTGTGGGACGCCCGCACTTACACACCTTTGGCGCCGGACCTGCGCATCGCCGACAAGAAGGTCACCACCATGATGTTCTCTCCCCGCGGGGACGTGCTCGCCACGATCGACGACAGCGAAGCCCTGCAGCTGTGGGATGTCGCTACCCGGCAGCGGATCGGAGAGGAGATCAGGGTCTATGACGGCGACAGAGTCGCCGAGCTCGATGCGGCCTTCACCTCCGACGGCACCTGGCTGCGCCTCGCCAACGACAGCGGCTCCGTCTACGAGCTGCCCGTCGCGCCCGCTCAGATGGCCGCCGCGGTCTGCGCGCGGGCCGGCCGTACGCTCACCCCGCGAGAATGGCGCGAGCACCTCGGCGCCACTCCTTATCGCGACGTCTGCGCCGCCGCGTGATCCTCGCTGAGGTCGCGGTAGCGCGACGGATCCCTGACACCGGCCGACTACACCGTCTTGGAGAGCCTGAAATGTCGGTGGGCAGCTCTAATCTGTGTGGGCTGGATGACGCGGGAGACAGGCATCATGACCCCACAGGAGAAGATCATGAATGGCGAGCGCGCGGATCTGCTGCAGACGCTGACGAAGCACCGAGGTTTCCTACGTCAAACAGTTCAGGGCCTGACCGATGAGCAGGCGGCGCAGCGCACCACTGCAAGCGAGTTGTGCCTGGGCGGTCTGATCAAGCATGTGGCCCTCACCGAGGAGAGGTGGATGCGATTCGCGGTCGGCGGTGCCGCGGCGATGGAGAGCGAATCCCTCGACTGGGTAGGCCAGTTCCGCATGACCGAGGGCGAGACGTTGGCCGGCTTGCTGACCATCTATGAGCAGGTGGCCGGCAAGACCGATGAGCTGGTGTCGACGCTGCCCGACCTGGACGAGTCCCACCCGCTCCCGGAGGCGCCGTGGTTCGAGCAGGGTGCGCGCTGGTCGGTGCGCCGGGTTCTGCTTCACATCATTGCCGAGACCGCTCAGCATGCCGGCCACGCCGACATCATCCGCGAATCCCTGGACGGTTCGAAGACCATGGGCTAGCGACTCACTGTCCGAGAAGCACTACCTGTGGACCCGCGAGATCTACCGCTTCACGTACGTCGCCGGGCCCTACGGCAACCATCTGGAGCACATCACCGGCATCGCCTGCGGCTTCAAAGTGACGACCTCGGCTTCTGCGACACCTGGAAGACATACTCCGCGCGCGTTGCCCAGTCGTCTGACCGCGTGGCGGCGCTGCCCTCCATACTCGCGCCGCCACGCCGGTTTAGCAGGCTCGTCGGGGGAACCTCCCAGTGTCTGGTCTTTCGGCGGGGGAGCTGAGTTCGAACCAGATCACGGTTCCGATGGAGTCGCGGTGGAATCCCCACCGGGTGGCGAGGTTGTTGACGAGGGCGAGTCCACGACCACCTGTGGCGTCCGGTCCTGAGTTCCTTGGGCAGGGGATCTGCGAGGAGCCGGGGTCCTGAACGGTGATCAGCACGCCGTCGACGACGAAGGTCACCGTGACGAGGAATTCCTGTGGTCTGCCGAACGGTCCGGAGGGGTGTTCGACGGCGTTGGTGGCGAGCTCGCTGGTGAGGAGTACGGCGTCATCGCGAAAGGGGTGGCTGTCCCCGAGCAGCTCGGCGACGAAGTTCCGCGCGGGCTTGACCTGGTCGGGCGTGGCCGTGAAACGCCGGGAGATCGCGAGGGAGTTCGTAGGTGCCTGGCCCAGGGGCGGCCACATCGTGTCGGGGTGAGCTGGACCTGTGCCGTCGTTGGTCATCGTCTGGAACCGATCAGTGAACGCGTCGGCGAGTTGGGGGAGAGTGCCCGCCAGCGTTCGGTTGCGGTGCCGTACCAGAGGCACCAGCCGGGGGACCGGAGTGCCAGCGCGCGTGCCGCTTCCTGCGGTACGGCTTCCTGGGGTACGGTGTCTGCCTCCTTGATGGGAGATCCTTGCTGACGTCGAGCCGGGGTGATGCCGAGCCGATCCACGACGGCTTCGAGGAGAGACAGGATCATATCGCCGTCCCCTTTCGGTACGGTTCGCGCCTGCCGAACGAAGGGCGCACGCCCGGTGGCGATTCGCGCCGGTACGGCACAGCGGCCGTCACGGTCGGTCGAGAGTGGCGCCCCCGGCTTCCGGGAGGAACCGCAAGGGAGTGAAGCCTCAGCGGGTGTGCCGTCACTGTGCCCGGCATGATCGGGAGCGGTCGGCCACACAGGCCGAGACGCCGCCGCGCTGCCATGCGGGTGCGGACCTGAGCGGGGGTGGGCTGGTCCCACAGATGGTCAGGGCGGTGCGGCAGGCTGGCCGCGTCGTGGGCGTAGGGCGGATGCCCGCACCACCGGCACCCGAGGGGTGACGGGGGTTGTTCGGTATGCCAACGGATCCGAATGATCCGGATGGCTCTACTAGGGTTGGACACGGGTCGCACCTCCAGTGTGCGATCAAGGCTCTGTCAGGCGACGCAACTCGCCTGACAGAGCCGTCTTTTACAGCATCCCTGGGTGGGGAAGTGCCGGATGAACTGAGCCCGGCACCAGCTCTGTGGGACAACTCGCTGAGAGTTCAGAAGGTGCTTACATGTGAGTCACACCTAAATCACTGTCAGTGGCGGATACTTTTCACATGCTGGCCGTCCGCCGCAGAATTTTCAAGGCCAAAATAATATCGCGGCACTTGTCTGATTTTGATGGCTCGGCGTAGTTATTCGTCCATTTGATGTGTGAAGCGAGGCTCGATGACCGGTAGTCCCACTGTCAAGCGGCGGCGTCTCAGCGCTGAGCTCATCCGGCTACGCGAGCAAGCTGGTCTCACGCATGATGAGGTCGCGAAACGCTTGGAATGGTCGCGCGGTCGCCTTACTCATATGGAACAAAACAAGTGGATCCTGCCTGATATCGGTAACATTCGCCTCCTGCTGGATGTCTACGATGTCACCGATATCGCAGTACGTGAGGCGATACTTGATCTCGCTAGGCAGTCTCGCGAAAAGGGATGGTGGGCGAAGTACAAGGACGTATTCGGCGGAAGCCTTCCCGGGTTCGAGGCAGAGGCGACCCAGATCCGCACCGTCGAGCTCGTGACCATCCCCGGCCTGCTTCAAACAGCCGGTTACGCCACGGCAGTCTTCCAAGCGGGGCAGGTTCTCGACCAAACCGCCGTTCAACGACGCGTTGAGGCGCGTCTGACTCGTCAAGCGATCCTTGCCCGCGACGACCCTCCGCAGATCTGGGCAGTCATCGACGAGGCAGCGCTGAGGAAGATGGTCGGCGGCCCCAAAGTCATGGTCGAGCAGCTCAGCCACCTTGTCAGTATGGCGACGCGATCCAACATCGCTGTTCAAGTACTTCTTGACTCGACGGGCGCGCATGCAGCAATGGGGAGCGGGTTCGTCATCCTGGACTTTGCGGGAGACCTGGACCCATCGATCGTCTACCTGGAGACGCCAACAGACAACCTTTTTCTGGAGAGACCAGAGGAGGTTCAGGCGTATACGCTCACTTTTAACCGTGTAGTGGCGGCTGCCCTGACCGTCGAGGAGTCCGTGCGCTACGTGGCTTCCCTGGTTGACCAGCTACAGCATGAGTAGGGGCAAGAACCGTGGAGCAAATTCCCCCCGCGCTCGCTTGGCGTAAGAGCAGTCGCAGCGCTCAGCAGGACAACTGCGTAGAGGTAGCAGATCTTCCTGGTGGAGGCTGCGCCGTACGGGACAGTAAGGACTTGAACGGGCCGATACTGCACTTCTCCACGAGTGAATGGCAGATGTTTGTTGGCGGCATCAAAAGTGGCATATTCGACGATCTGGCTGCTGACTAGTAGCTAAATTGTCTGCAGGCAAGAGGTCAGTCAAGATCGCCTATTAGGTGCTGCTGGCCGATCATGTGATGTTTCCGATGGTATCTGATGTAGTCGAGGTCGACCTTATGTTTTAATGTGAGGTCTGTAATGATCTCCCCATCGGTCTGGTCTATCACTTTGAAGTCATCCTCAATGGTGATGGCGCCATATTTAAAGAGATCGCGATGGTTTGAGCAGAGACAGAGCATGTTCTCTTTGACGTCTGGTCCCCTGTGGGGCAGTTCGAGTCCTTGAATGTGTACAGTTGCAGCAAATTTTAAGCCACCCGGAACTTCAAGAACCACTCCGCAAATTTGGCAGGCATAGTCGTATAGCTGCTTTAGCTCGGTGGCGAGTGATCTATCTGCGTATGAGCCGGGTGCTACAAACTCCCAGCGACCGGGATGCAGTTTGTGACTCGAATCGTATGTTCCGGGGTGCACATCATGGTCAATGATCTTTTCTAGCCGGAACTGTAGGACAATTGGACCATCAATGCCAGGTTTTGTCCAGTATTCCGTCACGGCGAATAGGCCGTCATAGCTATATCCTGAAGCAGGTGAGAATTTCTTGTCTCCGCCAGATCCACGCACCACTCGCACTGGAAGCTTGGTTATGATGCTTTTGATAAGGGCGGCATTTCCTGGGTCTGTTGGGGACTGATCCTTAATTTGCTCGCCAGTGTTCTGATCGCGTCCGCCATGACCAGTATAGATAATAGTGTTGCCGTAGTCCTCATCGTCGCTATACCCGCCGGAGACTACGATAGACTCTGCGCCACCTCGCGCAGCAGTCCCACAGATCCCGGCCTGAAGTGGTCGGTGTATTTTTGCATTGTGAAGCGCATGGCGATTAGGGAAAAGCGTGCCTGGCTTCACTCCAGGAATCGGACCATAGCGCTCTTTGGTGATTCTTCCATGGGCGCGGTTTCGAAAAAGTATTAACTTCGAACTGAAGTCTTCTTCTCGCTTCTGCGGTATTGGTAAACCTTTGTCTTGAAGTGCTGCTCGCGCGTGCGTAAATAATGTGTCTACATCTAGTAGATCTGGTTGATCGGGAATTCCTTCTCGAATGAGGTTGATCAGCTCTCCGCTGAAAGCGGTATACTCTTCCCCTGCTTCGGCGGTTTTGTTCTCCCCGGCTGCGGCCATGAGATAAGTTCCCCGCAGTGCCGCGCCGTTCGCCACCCGTTCTGTCGGTTGATCGGCGCCACTCATCAGGCCAAATGCTCGCCCGCTGTAGCAGCAATCTAGAATTACTATTCTCCGACGCGCCCTGCTGGCCCGCAGCTCTTCTCTGATGTGATCGTAAGCCACTGATCGATACATGCGTTTATCGTCTGATCCGACTAGAGCCAGATAAAGATCACTTCCTGTTGAGTGAACCAGTCCATGACCGGCGAAATAAACGATGAGAGTGTCCCTTGCTTCCTCTGCGGCTTGCTGTAGAGGATCAAGCATGTCAATGGCAGTTTGTGGATTACTCACAACCGTGCAATTAGTGGCAGGCAATCCCCATAGATCCTCACTCTGCAGAAGCTTGCTTAGCTCTTTTAGATTTTTTTCGACCGCAGGAATTGATGGCATGTGTTCGTATTGACTTGTTCCAATCAATACGGCACGCGACTTCGATGGATCAGGAAGGCTCAATGGTGATCCTTCAAAGCGCCCAGGACCTGAATGATGAGGTCAGGGTCGGCTTCGGAGAGGGCAACGGTGGTGCCGCCGCGTTCGATGGTTACCTGCGGCCGGTGACGTCGGGTCTTACGCCAGCCTGCCAACGCAGTGGCCAGGCTCGGTAGCTGTAGCCCACTGGTTACTACCAGTGTGATCAGGTCCAGAGCGTCGCCCATCTTGCCGGGGGAGGGCTCCTTCGTAACGAGAAGTACGTCTGCATGGTCGAGAATGTCTGGCTCACGTAGCAGCCAGTCGTATAGCGACCGCAGCTCCTGCTCGGCGTGTTCTCCGCTGATGCGGATGTTGAAGGTCACTCCTACCCCCTGTCGCTTATGTCGTCTATCGATGCACATCTATCTGAATGACGGTATATATGTGATCTTTTGGCGAAGACAGATGATGGAGGCTAGCAAACTGATGCCTGTTGGTCTAGATCATTTGCTCTAGAGTCACCTGTAGCGTGGTCGGGTCTTAGCCTTTGGCGGGAAGATCGCAGCTCTGCCACCACAGGCTCGATGTATCTCCGGGCGAAGCGTGGCTTAGTACACGCAGGTGAAGGTGGCCCTCAGTCGAGGGTTAAACGTTTGATTTCCGACTTCATCGGATCGAGCATTGGAGCCGAGTCATTTAGAGTGCCGGGTTATGACTGACCTTGCGCCGGGCGTTTACGAACAGATCGTCACTCACTTCCTTGACCGACGCCTGCGCACGGTTTCAGGCGAGTTGGTGGAGGTCATCTCCGTTGACCAAGCGGCGGCGGAGGACTATCTCGTCCGACATATCGCCAGCCTGACCCGTCATGCCCTACGAGCGGCCAAGACCCCTGAGCAGCAGATCGACCGGGCGAACCATATCGCCGAAGCGATCATTAAGGAGTTCCTCGACAGCGAGGACGAAGGGGAACGGATCGCACAGCCCGGCCGATTGCTTACCGAGGTGCGGAAGCCATCAGATGTTCCTGGACGGCCAGAGCCACTGACAAGGCCGGAGATTCCGTTATCCGCTAGTGCTCTCCTCGTGAACGGGCGGGGTCAGCCGAGCATCGGCACCGAGGTCAAGCGCGAGTTCGCGACCGCCGACCGAGTGGATCTGATCTGCGCTTTCATCAAGTGGTACGGCCTGCGTCTCATCGAAGGGCCGATCAAGGAGTTCATTGCCAGAGGCGGTGAGCTGCGAGTGATCACTACGACATACATCGGGGCTACGGACAGAGCCGCGCTGGACCGCCTGGTTGCTCTTGGCGCCACGGTCAAGATCTCATACGAGACGCATAGCACCAGGCTTCACGCCAAGGCATGGATGTTCCACCGGCATACCGGCTTCTCGACCGCCTACGTAGGCTCATCCAACCTGTCTAAGGCCGCACAGTTAGATGGACTGGAGTGGAACGTGCGGCTCACCCAGGTCGAGCAAGCACATCTACTCTCGACGTTCACTGCCACCTTCGAGCAGTACTGGGCTGACCCAGCGTTCGAGGACTACGACCCGACCCGCGACGGATCTCGGCTGGCCGAGGCGCTCAAGCGCGAGGGCGGGGCGACTCCGGCTGATCTGCCCTTGGAGATTGCCGCACTAGATGTGCTCCCGCGTTGGTATCAAGCGGAGGCACTGGAAGAACTGGAAGCCGAGCGAGAGGTGCATCGCCGTACGCACAACCTGGTGGTCATGGCCACCGGCACTGGCAAGACGGTGGTCGCCGCGCTCGACTATCGACGACTGGCCGCCGCAGACAAGGCCGACACTGTGCTGTTCGTGGCCCACCGAGAGAAAATCCTGGACCAGAGCCTGGCCACCTTCCGGCAAACGCTCCGCGATGGAGAGTTCGGCGAGAAGCTCGTCGCCGGAAACCGGCCGAAGAAGTGGCGACATGTTTTCGCCTCAATTCAGTCACTGGCCAGCATCAACCTCGACGAACTCGATCCGTCCCGGTTTGACATGGTGATCGTGGACGAGTTTCACCATGCTCAGGCCCCCACCTACCGGCGACTGCTTGAGCACCTTCAGCCTCGCTACCTTCTCGGCCTGACTGCCACCCCTGAGCGCACCGACGGTATTGACATCCGAGGATTCTTTGGTGGGCGGATTGCTTACGAGTTGCGACTCTGGCAGGCACTTGAACAGCAGCTTCTTGCCCCATTCCACTATTTCGGCATCCACGATGAGGTCTCCCTAGCTGACGTGGCTTGGCGTCGTGGACGTTACGACGAGACGGCCCTCAACGAGCTTTACACCGGTAACCACGCCCGGGTCCGTCTCATCTTGCAGGCCGTACAAGACAAGATTGCTCACCCAGGGGAGATGCGTGCGCTCGGCTTCTGTGTGAGCATCCAACATGCCAGGTTCATGGCTGATCAGTTCACTAAGCACGGGATTCCTTCTCTGGCCGTGACCGGTGACACGCCACGCGATGAGCGCCGTCTTGCCGTACAACGACTGAAAAAGCGTGAAGTCAATGTGCTGTTCACCGTTGATCTGTTCAACGAGGGGGTGGACATCCCAGAGGTGGATACCGTCCTGTTCCTACGCCCTACGGAGAGCGCCACGGTTTTTCTGCAGCAGCTCGGTCGCGGGTTGCGTCGTGACCCGAACAAGACGTGTCTTACCGCGCTGGACTTCGTTGGCCACCAGCGCGCAGAGTTCCGCTTTGACTTGCGCTTGCGTGCTCTCACCGGACTGCCTCGGCGTAAGCTCCCCGAGGCGCTGCCGAACCCGATGCTCCCCGCCGGATGCCACCTCCAACTTGACAGCGTGGTGACCGAGATGGTCCTCGCCAATGTGCGCCGTGCCCTCCGTCTCCCGTGGAAGGACCTCGTCACCGAACTCCGCTCGATGCCTGAGATCTCCCTGGCGGGATTCTTGGAGGAGGTTGGTCTTGAGCTAGAGGACCTCTATCGGTCAGGTAAGGGAGGGTGGGCCGAGCTGCGTCGTCGCGCTGAGAATCGTTCAGTTGTGGAGAACGATGCCGACCGTAAGCTCAGTCGGGCAATCGGGCGACTACTTCACGTGGATGACCCAGTACGGCTGGCAATGTTCCGCAACGGCTCAACGGATGATCCACGTCTGCTGGCGATGTTGCATGTCGCATTGCTCGGCGGAGATGTGTCCTTTGACTCGGGCAAGAGCGTGCTGCGCTTGCTGGCAGCTCATCCTCAGCGGCGAGAAGAGCTTTGCGAGGTAGCATCCATTCTTGAGGAACGCATGCATCGGGTCACCTTGGAGATTGAGGGCCTTCCGCTGCGCGTTCACGCTCGATATGCCAAGAATGAGGCGTTGGCAGCTTTCGGTGTGGACCGTCCCGGGAACATTCGCGAAGGCGTCAAATGGGTGCCCGACGTGGGCGCTGACGTCTTCTTCGTTACCTTGCGGAAGTCGAAGGGATTCTCTCCCACGACCATGTACAACGATCGAGCGATCAGCCCGACACTCTTCCACTGGGAGTCGCAGAGCAGCACGCGAACGTCGTCACCGACCGGCCAGCGCTACATCAACGGGGGTTCGACCGTGCACCTCTTTCTTCGCGAAACCAAGGAGGAGGACGGGTCCCTCGGCGCCCCGCCGTTCTTCTACGCCGGACCGATGACTTACGTGTCATCCGAGGGCGATCGGCCGATGCAGATCCTCTGGCAACTGGTGCATCCCCTGCCCGCTGACATCTTTCATCAGGCCAGCCTTGCTGTGACTTGAAATGAGTATCCATACAAGGTCAGCAAGAGACATCCCGCGTCGAATCGAATCTCAGGTCGGTGATCGTGGTGAGGTCGATGCCGTATCGGGCGTAGACCTTTATGGTGTTCTCGCCGGTGAGCTGCGACTCGTCATAGCCAAGCCGTCGGGCGACTCCGATGACATGGTCACGGCTGCCGGCTTCGATCTCAAGATACGGCGGGATCCCCGGCCATTCGTCGATCTCCAGTTCGGCCCCGTCAAGCGTGAAGCTGGTGCGCCGGTTCTCCTGGTAGGACTTCGAGGTGAAGCCGAGCTTGCCGAGCAGCTCATTGGTCGTCTCAAAGTCCAAGACGGTGACCTCGGTCTCCCGGGTTCCGTCGATGCCGTCGTCGATGATCTCCTTGACGGTCAGCGTGATCTCGGCGCCGGTATCACGGAGCCTGATCCAACGGTTCATGTCGCCGGTGACAATGTCGTAGACGTAGCGGCGCATGAGCCTGGTGTCGGCCGTCGGTCGCCCGCCAAGGGAAGTGATCAAGTCGGCGGTCCGGCCTGGATCGACGTCGAGCACCTTGGCTTCGTATTCGGTGGGCACCTATGGTCTCCTCGTGTTGAGCGGTCCGGCCAGCGGATTAGATCACGACGATCCCTCGGTCGTCTCGGCGCCGTCGTCTGATTTTGTTCGCGAGAACGCCAGATGTCGCTGAGTTCGGACGCCAGCGAGATCTCGCCGCTCTCGATGTTCGTGAGTTTCGGCGCCACGCCGGTTGCGACGGCCGCGCCCGGCGTCGAACGGATCTCCGCTCACGCATAGTGACGAACCATGGGAGGCCGGCCGCGCGTTGTCTGCGCATGAGAGTGCGCCGCAGGCGAAACGCCGCTAAAGATTCCCGTCGCCCTCTCTTCAGCCCGGTAGCGGAAAGAAGTCACTGAGCGCGTCCCGAATGCTTTCCCCCAGATCTGTGTGAGCGTCGCCGCCTTCCGAAGATGCGACGATACGCTTTCTGATCAGCAGGGCGTC
Source organism: Streptosporangium sp. NPDC000396 (assembly GCF_042898655.1). Taxonomy (NCBI): domain Bacteria; kingdom Bacillati; phylum Actinomycetota; class Actinomycetes; order Streptosporangiales; family Streptosporangiaceae; genus Streptosporangium; species Streptosporangium sp. NPDC000396. The sequence goes on along the minus strand of NZ_JBIAZA010000010.1, from coordinate 91,377 downwards.
CGCGTCAGCCATCGCTCAGGGGCCGCTCTGACGGGTGAAACGCGGGTCGGAGGGATCGGCCGCGTCGCGGCGAGAGATTTCTCCGGGGCCGTGTCGATCCGCGGGCCGCTCGTTCGACGTGTGGGTGCGAGGGTCGAGAGGCGGCCCCGCCGGACGAGGAGAACGCGATGCCGAAGTACCTGCTGATCATGCGGGGCACCGACGAGTCGAACGCGGCGATGATGGCCAACATCGACGAGATGATGGCCACGACCCGCCAGTTCATCGAGGAGATGGTCAAGGCCGGCGTTCTCCTCGCGGCGGAAGGGCTGGACGATCCGGGCCAGGGCGTCGTGGTCGACTTCAGCGGCGAGGCTCCGGTGGTCACGGACGGGCCGTACGGCGAGACCAAGGAACTGTTCGGGGGCTTCTTCCTGCTCGACGTCGCCTCGAAACAGGAGGCGGTCGAGTGGGCCAAGCGGGTCCCGGCGGCCCCCGGGTCCAAGATCGAGGTCCGGCGAGTGCCCGGGAGTGACGAGGTTCCGCAGGTCGACGAGTGATCATCAAGGACTGGGCCGGGTGCGAGAGCAACGGCCAGATCTGATGGGTACGGCCGATGTCGAGGCCGTCTGGCGGATCGAGTCGGCGCGGATCGTCGCCGCGCTGACCCGGTTCACCGGCGATTTCGGGCTGGCCGAGGACGTGGCCCAGGAGGCGGTGGCCGAGGCGCTGGTGTCGTGGCTGCTTGCCTCTCCGGCGAATCCGGCCGGCTGGCTGATGGCCACGGCCCGGCGGCGGGCGATCGACGCGATCCGCCGCCGGACCGCCCTCCAGGACCGATACGCCCTGCTGGCGGCCGACTTGGCGGTCGACTCGGCGGTTGACGAAGAAATCGATCCCGACAAGATCGATGACGACGTGCTGGCGCTGATGTTCGTCAGCTGCCACCCGGTGCTCTCCCCCGAGGCCCGGGTGGCGCTGACCCTGCGCGTGGTCGGCGGCCTGTCCAGCGAGGAGATCGCCCGCGCGTTCCTCGTACCCGTGCCGACCGTGCAGGCCCGCATCACCCGGGGCAAGAAGACGATCGCGGCGGCCGGGGTGCCGTTCGAGCTGCCGCCGGCCGCCGAGCGCCGGGAACGGCTGGGCGGCGTGCTCAGCGTCGTCTACGTGATCTTCACCGAGGGGTCGACGGCCACGTCGGGCGACCGACTGCTGCGCCCCGACGTCGCGTACGAGGCGATCCGGCTGGCCCGCACGCTGGCCGCGCTGCAGCCGGACGAGCCGGAGGTGCACGGCCTGCTGGCGTTGTGCGAGCTGACGGCCGCGCGCTCCCCGGCCCGGACCGGCCCAGATGGTTCGCCGGTCCTGCTGGCGGACCAGGACCGGCGGCGGTGGGACTTCTCGGCGATCCGCCGTGGGCTGGCCGCGCTGGCCAAGGCATCGACTCGCGGCCTCGGCCCCTACGGCCTGCAGGCCGCGATCGCCGCCACCCACGCGTCGGCGCCCTCGGTCGAGGCGACCGACTGGGACCGGATCGTGGTGCTCTACGAGGCACTCGGCCGGGTCGCACCCTCGCCGGTGGTCGAGCTCAACCGGGCCGTCGCCGTTGCCATGGCCTCGGGCCCGGCGCAAGCCCTGGCCATCGTGGACGAGCTGATCGCCTCGGACCGGCTCCCCGGTTCGCATCTGATCCCGACCGTACGCGGTGAGCTGCTGGCCCGACTCGGACGACGACCGGAAGCGCGCGCCGAGCTGGAGCTGGCGGCCCGGCTGTGCGCCAACCAGCGCGAACGCTCAGTGCTGCTGCGCAAGGCGGCCACGCTGAGCTGACTTCTCCAGCTCGGCCAGCCGGGACTCAAGCGCGGCCCGGATGCCGTCGATCGCATCGGCCCCGACGGCCGAATCCCCGAATGCGGACGGCGGGAGCGCGGCGAACCCAGGGAGAAAATCGCCCACGGTCGGCCCGTAGACCTCGTCCGGGACCGACCGTGGCCCAGGTGCTTTGTCAGGCCAGGGTGGCAGCAACGGTTCGATCAGATCCCATAGGTCGTCGACGACCCACGCCTCACTCGTGCTCCACCGAGCGAGGCTGTTTTTCACATCGTGGCGCTGATCAACATCTATTCAGCAGATCGTGTTAGGGACTTTAAGCATTGCGAGGTAGTTAAGCGCCGTACACCCTCATCTTGGCAGAAGTGCGCATCGCATATCGTTCATCACGGCGGCCGAGTTCTACGGAGAGTCACCTGGCGACGTGTGCTTACCTCGTCAGGATCTCGGCCATAGTCAACAAGTGGCGCTCGTTCTCACGAACACTCGCACGCGGTAGGCCAGCGAAGTGGCGCCGAAAGTGACCAACATCTGGCTCCCGTTCTAGCGAACAAAACCAGTCGTCTTACATCTGGAGCGGGCCCATCGGTCAGGGCAAGCCGGTGGTTACGGCCCGTGGCCAATGAGGCGGACCAACTCCGGAAGGACGGTGCCCAGCGGGGCGTCGATGGTGAGGGTCGCGTAGGTGTCACCGCGGGTCGGGCCCTGGTTGACGATCGCCACGGGGATATCGAGTTTCGCGGCGCGCAGGACGAACCGGCGGCCCGACAACACCGTCAGCGACGACCCGAGAACCAGGAGCAGGCGTGCTCTTTCCACGAGGGCGAAGCACTCGCGCACGCGCTCCGCCGGGACGGTCTCCCCGAAGAAGACGACGTCGGGCTTCAGCACCCCTCCGTCGCAGGTCCGGCATCCGACGACCTGGAACGCGTCGACCTCCTCATCTCGCAGGTCGACGTCACCGTCCGGGTTGACCGCGGTGGCCTGGGCGCCGAACTGTGGGTTCACCTGTGTCAGGCGACGGTCCAGCTCTTCCCGTGAGCTCGAATCGCCGCAGTTCAGGCAGACCACGTGATGCAGGTTGCCGTGCAGTTCGACGACCGCTCGGGCGCCGCCCGCCTGGTGCAGGCCGTCGACGTTCTGCGTCACGATGCCGGTGACCAGGCCCCGCTGCTGGAGACGCGCGACCGCGTGGTGGCCGCTGTTCGGTGTCGCCCGGCTCATCGCCCGCCACCCGACATAGCTGCGAGCCCAGTAGCGCCGCCTGGCCGCCGGGTCGCCGATGAACGCCTGGTAGGTCATCGGACTGTGCCGGCGCGAGGCCCCGCTCGGCCCTCGGTAGTCGGGGATCCCGGACTCCGTCGATATCCCAGCCCCACTCAGCACCACGACATCGCCTGCGGTCAGCAGCTTCGCCAGCGTGCTCGTACCCTCGCTCACCCCTCCATGCTGCCCCACCACGCGTGCCAGGCAGCCTCGGACCGCCATCGAGCCGCCAGAGCCGTCCGAGCTGCCAGAGCCGTCCGAACCGCCCGAGCTGCCGAAGGCGTGGCCGTACAGCGTGAGGAGGTCTCGCCGCCGGACTCGGCGAGACCTTCACGTCATCCTCTGGTCCCCGCCACCTCCTCACCGGTCGTCTCGCCGTCGGCCGGTACGGCGGCGCCGGTGAACTGGGCGGAGTAGAGCCGGTGATAGGCGCCTTCAAGGGCCAGCAGTTCGTCGTGGGTGCCCTGTTCGACGATGCGCCCCGCCTCCATCACCAGGATGAGGTCCGCGTCGCGGATGGTGGACAGCCGGTGGGCGATGACGAAGCTGGTGCGGTCCGAGCGCAGCGCGGCCATCGCGTGTTGCACCAGGACCTCGGTCCGGGTGTCGACCGAGCTGGTGGCCTCGTCGAGAATGAGCAGGGACGGGTCGGCGAGGAAGGCGCGGGCGATGGTCAGGAGCTGCTTCTCCCCGGCGCTGACGTTGTTGCCCTCCTCGTCGATCACGGTGTCGTAGCCGTCGGGCAGGGTGCGCACGAACCGGTCGACGTATGTCGCCCGGGCGGCGGCCTGGATCTGCTCCTCGGTCGCCTGGGGGTTGCCGTAGGCGAGGTTCTCGCGGATGGTGCCGCCGAACAGCCAGGTGTCCTGGAGCACCATGCCGATGTGCGAGCGCAGGTCGTCGCGGCGCATCGCGGTGATGTCGACGCCGTCGAGGGTGATCCGGCCGGCGTCCAGCTCGTAGAAGCGCATGATCAGGTTGACGAGGGTGGTCTTCCCCGCGCCGGTCGGGCCGACGATCGCGACCGTGTGCCCGGGCTCGGCCACCAGGGACAGGTCCTCGATGAGAGGTTGCTCCGGCTTGTAGCGGAAGGACACGTGCTCGAACTCGACGCGGCCCCGCCGTACGGTCGGGGGCACCGGGTCGGCGGGGTCCGGTTCCTGCTCCTCGGCGTCCAGCAGTTCGAAGACCCGCTCGGCGGAGGCCACCCCGGACTGCAGCAGGTTGGCCATCGAGGCGACCTGGGTCAGGGGCTGGGTGAACTGCCGGGAGTACTGGATGAAGGCCTGGACGTCGCCAAGGCTCATCGCCCCGGTGGCGACCCGCACGCCCCCCACGACGGCGATGGCGATGTAGTTGAGGTTCCCGATGAACATCATCGTCGGCATGATGATCCCGGAGATGAACTGGGCGCCGAAGCTGGCCTTGAACAGCTCCTCGTTCCTGTCACGGAACGCCTGCTCGACCTCCGGTCGGCGTCCGAACACCTTCACCAGCTCATGGCCGGTGAACGCCTCCTCGATGTGGGCGTTGAGGGCGCCGGTGCCGGCCCACTGCGCGACGAACAGCTTCTGCGAGCGCTTCGCGATCAGGCCGGTGATGACCGTCGACACCGGGATGGTCACCAGCGCGATCAGCGCGAGCAGCGGCGAGATCACGAACATCATCACCAGCACGCCGATCACGGTCAGCAGCGAGTTCAGCAGCTGGCTCATCGTCTGCTGCAGGGTCTGGGACACGTTGTCGATGTCGTTGGTGACCCGGCTGAGCAGTTCGCCGCGCGGCTGGCCGTCGAAGAACCGCAGAGGAAGCCGGTTCAGCTTGTCCTCGACGTCCGCCCGCAGCCGGAACACGGTGCTCTGCACCACGTCGTTGAGCAGGTATCCCTGCAACCAGGCGAAGATCGACGCGGCGACGTAGAGCGCCAGGGCCCACGCCAGGACCGTCGCCAGCGCGGCGAAGTCGATCCCGTGACCGGGGACGACGTCCATCCCTGCGAGCAGGTCGGCGAAGTTGTCGTGGCCCGCCGCGCGGGCGCCCTGGATCGCCTGCTCCGTGGTGGTGCCGGGGGGAAGCTGCCTGCCGACCACCCCGCTGAAGATCAGGTCCGTCGCGCGACCGAGGATCTTCGGTCCCACCACGCCGAAGATCACGCTGGTCACGGCGAGGGCGATCGAGGCCAGGAGTTTCGGGCGCTCGGGGGTCAGGAGGCGGACCAACCGCCGCAGGGAGGGGCCGAAGTTCATCGACTTCTCCACGGGCATCCCGCCTCCCCCGAAGGGGCCCCGGCCGAAGGGCCCGCCTCCCATCGGGGGGCGCGGTCGCGTGGTCGTCGTGGGCTGCTCGCTCATGCTGCCCTCTCCGCGGTTCGTTGGGACTCGACGATCTCGATGTACGTCGGGCAGGAATCCAGCAGCTCGTCATGGGTTCCCTTGCCGACGATCACGCCGTCGTCGAGGACGATGATCTGGTCGGCGTCGGCGACGGTGGAGATCCGCTGGCCGACGATGATGACGGCGGACTCGGCGGTGTACGGGCGCAGGGCGGCGCGCAGCCGGGCGTCGGTAGCTAGGTCCAGAGCCGAGAACGAGTCGTCGAACAGGTAGATCTCGGGCTTGCTGACCAGCGCCCGGGCGATCGAGAGCCGCTGCCGCTGGCCGCCGGAGACGTTCGTGCCGCCCTGCGTGATGGGTGCTTCGAGACCCTCGGGCATCGCCTCGACGAAGTCACGGGCCTGGGCGACGTCCAGCGCCTCCCACAGCTCCTCGTCGGTGGCGTCCGGGTTGCCGTAGCGCAGGTTGCTCGCGACGGTGCCGGTGAACAGGTACGGCTTCTGCGGCACCAGGCCGATGCGCGTCCAGAGCATCTGGGGGTCGAGGTCGCGGACGTCGACACCGTCGACCGACACCGTGCCGGAGGTGGCGTCGAACAACCTGGGCACCAGGGAGACCAGCGTCGTCTTGCCCGCCCCCGTGCTGCCGATGATGGCGGTGGTCTGTCCCGCGGTGGCACGGAAGGAGATGCCGGACAGCACCGGCGCCGCGGCACCCGGGTAGCGGAACTCGACGTCACGCATCTCCAGCTCGGCGCGGGTGTGCACCTGCCGTACGGGATCCGCGGGCGGGATCACCGACGACTCGGTGTCCAGCACCTCGCTGATGCGCTCGGCGCAGACCGCGGCGCGCGGAATCATGATCGAGATGAAGGTGGCCATCATCACCGAGGTGAGGATCTGCATCAGATAGAGGAGGAAGGCGGTGAGGGCGCCGACCTGCATCTCACCGCTGTCCACACGACCGGCGCCGAACCAGAGCACGGCGACGCTGGAGGCGTTGAGGATCAGCATCACGGTGGGGAAGATGAGCGCGGTCAGCCGCCCCACGCGCAGCGCGGTCCCGGTCAGCGCGTCGTTGGCCGCGCCGAACCGGCGGGCCTCCTCGCGCTCCCGGACGAAGGCGCGGACGACGCGGATGCCGGAGAGCTGCTCGCGCAGCACCTGGTTGACCGCGTCGATCCGGGTCTGCATCGCGCGGAACTGGGGAACCATGCGGGAGACGATCAGGCCGATCGAGATCAGCAGCGCGGGGACGCAGACCAGCATGAGCCAGGACAGGCCGAGGTCCTGCCGCAACGCCATGATGATGCCGCCGATGCACATGATCGGCGCGGCGACCAGCATCGTGCAGGTCATCACCACGAGCATCTGAACCTGCTGCACGTCGTTGGTGCTGCGGGTGATCAGCGAGGGCGCCCCGAACTGGGCGACTTCCCGCGTGGAGAACCCGCCCACCTGGTGGAAGACGGCCGACCGGACGTCCCGGCCGAATCCCATCGCCGCGCGGGCGCCGTAGTAGACCGCCGCGATCGAGCAGGCGATCTGCACGAGGGACACGGCCAGCATCCAGCCCCCGGCGGACAGGATGTAGCCGATGTCGCCGGTGGCGACGCCCTGGTCGATGATGTCGGCGTTCAGGCTCGGCAGGTAGAGCAACGCTATGGTGCCGACCAGCTGCAACGCCACCACAGCGGTCAGCGTCGACGCGTAGGGGCGCAGATAGGTGCGCAGCAGTCGGCTCAGCATGGTGACCCTCCGGCGGTTCCGGGCTCGGGACGCAGCCGGATCCCGTCCAGCAACGTGGAGACGATCTCCGCGGGCGACAGCGGGTCGTCCTCCACGAACCTGGGATGGCTGCCCGCGATGGTCAGCAGGTGCAGCCGGCGTGCTGTCTCTCGCGGCTCGTGGCGCAACTGGTCGCGGCTGGGCTCGATCAGGTCGGTGAGCGCCTGCCGGAGAAGGGCGCCCTGGTCGGGCCGGGTCTGACGGTCGCGACCGGTTCCGGCGGCTCCCGTGCACCCCAGTGCGTCCATCAGCCGGAAGATGCGTGCCGTACGCCGCTGCAGGATGTCGACGGCCGCCGTCAGCCGGGTCGGCAGGGGAGCCGCGCGGTCGATGGCCGCCAGGTCGCGCAGGAGAGGGGTGGGGTCGAAGGCGCTGGCCACGGCCGCGTCGACGAGCTCGTCCTTGGTGGTGAAGACCCGGAAGATCGTCCCTTCCGCCACGCCGGCCGCCTGCGCGATCTGCCGGGTGCTGACGTCGGGGCCGTGGGCGAGCACCAGTTCCAGGGTGGATGCGACGAGCGCGGCACGCCGTTCATCCGGTGGCAGGGGGGTTGCCCGCCGGGGAATCAAGATCATACGGATCACCCTATATGGGTGAGTGAGTTACTCACTCACTTCATTATCTGGTAAGCAGAATTACCGGATTATGGCGATGTGGGTGGAGTCGTCGAAGCGATGTGACCGGCCGTATGAGCCAAGGCCGCCTTCGGGGAGGTGCCGGGCATCGGATTCGGGCAGCTGCGGCGCCTCGGCGGCCTGAGATGGTTCCCGCCAACGCGTGAAAAAGCCGGTGCGTGCCACGATCGAGGGTGGCTATGCTGCCCGCTATGGCTACACCCCGGATTTCTTAGCTCGGACACCAGGTCTCACACCACCCTTGTGTCTTGAGCTTCTCCGGAGTGTATCAACATGATTACCGTAAGTGGTGTCGACGTGCGTGTCGGCGCCCGCCTCCTGCTCGCCGATGTCAGCTTCCGGATCTCCCCCGGGGAGAAGATCGGCCTGGTCGGCCGTAACGGCGCCGGCAAAACCACGCTGACCGGAATCCTCGCCGGTGAGGAGTCACCGGCTTCCGGCACCGTCACCCGCACCGGTTCGGTCGGCCACCTTCCGCAGGATCCCCGCACCGGTGATCTCGGCGGCACCGCGGCGGATCGCATCCTGTCCGCGCGAGGACTGGACGGGGCCGTCCGTGCGCTGCGCGCCGCCGAATCGGCGATGGCCACGGCCGCGGGCGCCGCTCAGGAGCGGGCGATGCGCGCCTACTCCCGCGCGGAGACGGAGTTCCTGGCCCGCGGCGGATATGCCGCCGAAGCCGAAGCGGCGCAGGTGGCCGCCAGTCTGGGTTTGCCGGACCGGCTGCTCGCGCAGCCGCTGGGCACCCTGTCCGGCGGGCAGCGGCGGCGGATCGAGCTGGCCCGCATCCTCTTCGCGGACCACGACACGCTGCTGCTCGACGAGCCCACCAACCACCTTGACGCCGACTCGATCGGCTGGCTGCGCGGCTTTCTCTCCGCCTACCCGGGCGGGCTGGTCGTGATCAGTCATGACGTCGACCTGCTGGCGGCGACCGTCAACCGGGTCTTCCACCTCGACGCCCATCGCGCCACGATCGACATCCACAATGTCGGCTGGCGCGCGTACCTCGACCAGCGCGCGGTCGACGAGCGGCGCCGCAGGCGGGAGCGTGTCAACGCCGAACGCAAGGTGGAAGCCCTGCGGGCACAGGCGGACAAGATGCGCGCCAACGTCAAGACCGCGGTCGCGGCCAAGAACATGGCCCGCCGTGCCGATCGCATGATCGCCGATCTGGAACCGGTGCGCCGTACCGACAAGGTCGCGAGGATCCGGCTGCCCGAGCCTGCCCCGTGCGGCCGGACCCCGCTCACCGCGGCCGGGCTGTCGAAGTCCTATGGATCGCTGGAGGTGTTCACCGGGATAGACCTGGCCGTCGACCGGGGGAGCCGGGTGGTCGTTCTCGGGCTCAACGGTGTCGGCAAGACGACCCTGCTGCGGATCCTCGCGGGTCAGGAACGGCCGGATGCCGGTACGGTCGTGCCCGGGCACGGGCTGCGGCTGGGCTACTTCGCCCAGGAACACGACACGCTCGACACCGCCCGCACGGTTCGCCAGAACCTGGCGTCCGCCGCGCCGCATCTGACCGACGGCGAGGCCCGCCGGATCCTGGGGTCGTTCCTGTTCTCCGGTGACGACGCCGACAAGCCGGCCGCGGTGCTTTCCGGAGGCGAGAAGACCCGGCTCGCGCTGGCCACGCTGGTCTGTTCCAGTGCCAACGTGCTGCTGCTGGACGAGCCCACCAACAACCTCGATCCGGCCTCGCGCGATGAGATCCTCGACGCGATCCGCGGCTATCGGGGGGCCGTCGTGCTCGTCACCCACGACGAGGGCGCGGTCGAGGCACTCCAGCCTGACCGTGTCCTGCTCCTCCCGGACGGTGCCGAGGACCTGTGGAGCCCCGGCTACACGGGCCTGGTGTCGCTCGCCTGAGCACGCGTCACGGTAGTCCGGACCCGCTCGCCGCGGTGGCGGGCACCGCGGGGAGTTCCGGCGTGCGTGCCTGGGCCTGTCACGGTCGTGTCGGCTCGCCGGAGAACGGCTGCGGCGTCATGCGGGTGCCTGGACGGTGCCGATGCCGAGTGTGCTCTGCATCGGCAGCACGCCCGACTCGAACACCGCGCCGAGGAACGGCAGGTTGAGCTGGGCGAGCCGTTCGGCCTTCTCGGCGCCCAGCGCACGCCACGGCTCGGCGGCGAGTTCGTCGGTCATCCGCTCGACCGAGTCGCGGACCCGCCGCCCGGCCTCGGTGGCGTGTCCGTCCGCGTCGACCAGGCCGCGCGAGGCCAGCCGGTCCTGGGCGGACGCCCACTCGTCCTCGGTCCAGCCGCGCCCGGCGAAGTTCGCCACCGGCGCGGCTCCGATCGCGGCGAAGGAGACCAGGGCCTCGCACGGGTCGAGCCCCGCGGCCAGCAGCGCGGCCAGGTGCCCGTCGCCCCGGTGCTCGCGCAGGACGGCGAAGGCCTGCCACATCGCGAGGTGCGGCTCCTCGGGCCAGGGCAGGTCGAGGACGGCGGCCGCGAGCGGTCTGCCGGCGACGGTCACGCTCTCCGCCGCCTGCCTGGCCAGCGCCGCGGCCTCGGCCACGTCGGGAGACTCGACCCGGTCGCCGAGCAATGCCCGGTACGTCCGGTCCATGGCCCGGAGCCGGGCCGGCAGCACCTTCTCGGGCTCCGCGGTCGCCCAGATGGCCGGAACATATTCGGCGATCATCTTCGGGCTGAAGCTGTAGTAGGTGGCTGCCACCAGGTTCGGCCCGGCCGGGCCCAACGGCGCCGTGCGCCAGGCGAAGTAGCTCGGCCACCGCGACTTCACGTCATAGCCCAGCGCCGCGGCCTCTTCGAACGCCTGCGGCGCGAAGTAGATCACCGAGTGCACCGGCTCGAGCTGGTGCCACATCCGCCGCGCCAGACCTGAGTATTCGGACATCCTGTACCTCATTTGCTCACTGCCTACTTAAGATATGACAGTGACGATAAACGCTTGGCGCATCACTGGTCAATCCCAAATAGACAGTTATGTCGGCAGTCACGTGGAGCTGGCGGTCCTTCTCGTGAACCAGCTGGCCGTGACCCGTGTGCGCGGCCGCGAGGTGGAGCCGCCCGGCACCGGGCAGGAGCGGCTGGCGGCGATCAGGGAGGCGATGGCCGAGGCGGGCCGTGCGCCCAGCGCGAACCTGCGGCCCGAGGACACGGAGCGGCTGGCGGCCGTCGCGGCCGAGCTGCGGGCCGTCTTCGGCGTCGGCGACGGCCCCGAAGACGGCCTCGTCGCGGCGGCGGCCAGGCTGAACGAGGTCCTGATACGGCATGGAGCCGTGCCCAACCTGCACGGTCACCCCGACAGGCCGCCGACCCTGGCCTTCCACCGGGCGGACGCGAGCCTGGTGGGGGCCTGGGTCGCCGACGCCGCCACCGCGCTCGCCATGGTCATCGGCGTCGGCCAGTCCGCCAGGCTCGGCGTCTGCCAGGCGAGCTGTTGCGATCTGGTCTTCTTCGACACCACGCGCAACGCCTCACGCAGGTTCTGCGGTCTGCCGTGCCAGAACCGGGCCAAGGCAGGCGCCTATCGAGCCCGGCGGTCGGGGGAGCCCGGCTGACGGCGGCGACGTCGCGGGAGCCGTCTGGACGGCTGCGGCAGGCGGGAGAGCACACCGGGAGCAGCGGGTCGCCCGGCAGGCCAACGATCATGGCGACGCCGTCCGATCAACGGCTTGACCAGCGCATTTGTTAACACGGCGAGGGCCGGGGTATGGCCGCATGCGTCCGTCGTCGTTCGGCGGTGGAGATCGAATCCACCGCTCCCCGTACCGCCCCGCATCCGGCGGCGTGGCCGTACCGGCCCGAGATGGAAAAGGAGAGCACTGTGGCCGATGGTTCGGATCTGATCCTGGATCTGGTGTGGCAGGAATTCCACGAGATCGTGAACATGACTTCGGAGGAACTGCGAGCCTTCCTGCTGGCATCCGGCTCCGAGGAGGACCTCTCCTCCCCGGACCTAGATCTGCTCATGCCGGAGCTCGGACGTCAGGTACTGCAGGTCCTCGGCAAGTCCAAGACCGACCTCACCTCTGACGACATCGAGACGATGCAGCGGGTGGTCGATCGCGTGGAGGACACGCTGGCCGAAGGCTCCTTCGACGCCGAGGACGATGATCGGCGACGGGCTCTGCTGGAGGTCGGGCACGACCCCCTCAGGCCGCCACGGACGAGAGGCTGACACCGATCGGGCGGAGGCCACCCGATGTGGCGGGTCCATCACCGACAAGGAGGTGCTCCCATGGCGCTCATTGACCGGGAATGCGTCCGGCGACTGGTGGAGTCGTCGGATCTCGACGCCGCTCTGGTGTTCGTCCGCGGTGAATGCCTGGTCCTGGCGGAGGAGCAGATCGATGACGACCACAGGGCGTTGGTCGTCGTGCGCCGCAGGGACCTGGGGGAGTCCGTCACCGGCGGCGTGGTCACCGACCAGCAGCTGGATCTGCTGGCGGACCGGCTCGACAACATCGCCCGGGACCTGGGGGATTGAGGTTCGACGGTTCGGCGACGCGTGAGACGTCTAGCGAGCGGTCGGCTCGCGGGCGACCGACAGCGCGAGCTCGACCCGGGATCGGCAGCCGGTCTTGACGTAGATGCGCGTGAGATAGGCCTCCACGGTCTTGACGCTCAGTCGCATGTGCGCCGCGATCTGCCGGTTGGTCCTGCCCGCGTGAACCAGCCGGACCAGCTCGTGCTCCCGAGGTGTCAGCCGTGCGTCCCGGGTGCCGGGGGGCTGTGCGAGCCGTACGGAAGAACGGCGGGCCGCCGCGCCGACAGCAGCCCAGGCGGCGTCGGCGGCCGACGCGGGTCCTTCCCCGAGACGCGCCCGCACCGTCAGGCACTCCGCGGCGATCGCCCGCGCGCCGTGGGCTCGTGCCAGGCGCAAGGCCCGGCGTGCCGGTTCGGGGTGTCCGGTGGCGTAGGCCTCGGTCAGCCCGGCGAGCATCTGTGTCATCGGCGCGGACCGCCGGACGTCGACGAACCCGGCCCAGGCCTCGCGTGCGACGGCGTGCTCGCCCGCGTCGCAGGCGAGCGCGGCCGTGCGGTGCAGCAGCAGTGGCAGCAACCCGGGCCTGGCCTCCCGGGTCGCGGCCCGCCTGGCGGTGGTGAGCCGATCCAGCGCCCGCCCGTGGTCACCGGCGAACGCGTCGAGCCCGGCCAGTGCCCAGGCGGCGGGGATCAGCCTGGCCTGCGCTTCGTCGAGCCGGTTCGAGGCCGTCCATGCGGCCTCGGGCAGGCCCAGCTCGCGAAGCAGGTCGATCCTGAGGCTGAGGGTGACGACCGCCGGGTACGGCGGCAGCCGCTCCAGGCCGCGGCTGCGCCGCTCGGCCGCGATCCAGTCGCCGGAGACCCACTCGCAGGTGAGCGCGGCCAGTTCCCACGAGGGTGCCAGCTCGGCGATGCCGACCTGGTGGAGCCGGCGTTCCGCCGCCTCCAGGGCCGCGCGGCCCTCCCTGATCCAGCCCGACGCGGCCAGCAGCAGGGCCGTCGACGATCCGGCGATCACCTCGGCGACGTGGTCGCCCGCGGCCTCCACACGCTGGCGGTCGAGGTGAGCCGTCCAGTCGGTGTCGCCGCGAATCCACGCCAGCTTGGCCGCCTGGCCTCGGGCGGCGACCTTGGACCAGCGCCCCGCCTCGTCGCAGGCGAGAACCTGTGCGACCGCCGACTCCGCCGTGCCGAGGTCGCCCAGCCGCATCCCCTGGATCAGCTCGAACATGCGGTCACGTTACCTGGCGAAAAGGGTAAACCCCACTGTCGCGATGTCTCGTTCCGATGGACGATGCCCGGTCTTCGCCGAGCCGGATCGCGACCGGACCCGGGCGTGAACCCGGGTCCGGGCCCGGTGGCGGGCCGTGGGGCCGATCATCCGGCGATTCGTTACCGGGCGTTCCAGCGGGCCAGGAGCTCGGCTTCCCTGTCCAGGCTGATCGTGACGTCCGTAGAGAAGGTCGCCTCGGACTCGCGGATCTCACGCACCGACTGCCGCAGGGAGCGAGGGCTGAGCCCCGCCGCGGTGGCGGCGGCCGGGTCGGCGGTGTTGACCGCGCTCCATTCGCCCCCTTCCGACCACAGCGGCAGCGATCGGCCGTTCTCGCCCTCGGCGAGCAGGAAGTCCTGCCCGACCCAGGTCAGGGTGGTGCCGGGCGGCCCGACCTCGGCCACGATCGCCTCCAGCATGTCGCCGAAGGAGAACGGCGGGGGAGGGCTGACCGCGTGGAAGGTGCTCGGGCCCGCCTCGCCGTCCTTCTCGATCATGGAAACGATCCAGGTGGCCATGTCGCGTCCGTCGATCAGCTGGATCGGGTCCGAAGGGTCGCCGGGGGCGAGGACCTCGCCCCCGCGGGCGATCCGGTTGACCCAGTAGGTGAAACGCCCGGTGTAGTCCTGCGGGCCGATCACGTAGGTGGGCCGCACGATCAGCGCCCCGGCCCCGAACCTGTCGGCCGCGGCCCGCTCGCACAGCACCTTCAGCTTGCCGTAGGTCTCGCCGGTCACCTCCTCCCGGACCGGCCCGTCGATCTCGGTCAGCGGCGACTCCTCGGTGAAGTTCGGCGCCTGCGGGACGGCGTAGACCGCGGTGCTGGAAATGAAGACGTACCGGCCGGTGGAGAGCGCGTCGGCGAGGGAAGCGATCTGTGACGGGAGGTAGGCGCTGACGTCGATCGTCGCGTCCCAGTGCCGGTCGCGCAGGATCGACAGGTCCCCGTTGCGGTCGGCCCGCAGGTGTTCGGCCTCGGGGAACAGCTCCGGCCCCGTCCTGCCTCGGTGAAGCAGGGATACCTCGTGGCCGGCCGCGATCGCTGCTTCGGTGATGTGCCGGCCGACGAACCGGGTGCCACCGATGATCAAAATTCGCATGACTGTCATTTTCCCGCATAGAGGACAGTCAGATTTGCCCTGCCCCAGGTCGGAGTCACATCGCCTGGAGGTGAAAGGAGGTTTCCCGTCTCGGACCGGTTGCTCTTACGGCATTCGGCTGCTGATGATCATGTGTTTGCCCATGCTGTGGGAAAACAGCAAGGCGGGGAAAGGCGTGGCCGACGGAGAGAGCCATAAGGCCATTTGTGTTAGTTTCCTAAACCACCTTCTTCGCCCTGAAAGTCGTCAGCGGGTACGTTGAAGGTGTCCACCGTCGCATTCAGGATGTGGTCATCGTGTCGATCCGACCAGAGGCGCGATCATGCAGACCGCCTCCGCCTGCCAAGTGTGACCCCGCCATGTTCGGCACCCGCTCCTATCTCCGGATCGACCCGCTCACGGCGCCCGCCGGTCTGAGAGTGAGCGGCGAGGTCGACCGCACGACCAGGAAAGCCTGGGAAGAGGCGCTGGGCGGTCTGGTCATCGGCGGCGGGGATATGCATCTCGACCTGTCCGAGCTCACGTTCATCGACGTCCGAGGGGCATGGTTGCTGACGGAGGTCGCGCGAGGCCTCCCCCACGGGAAGAAGGTGTTCCTGCACCGTGCGCCCTACTGCCTGAGATTCGTACTTACCTTGATCGGATCAGAGCCTTCTCCGATCGAAGTGGAGACGTGATGAGCACGACCACCGCCCCGGTGGATCCATTCGTCCATCCTGCGCTGTTCTACCGGGGGGTTCGGCAGTACCTTCAGGCCACCATGCCGTTCGTCCGCGGAGGCCTGGCGGCGGGCGAGCCCGTCGCGGTGGCCGTGCCGGGACAGAACCTGAAGCTGCTGCGGGCCGAGCTCGGCGAGGCGGCCTCCGAAGTGCACCTCATCGACATGGCCGAGGCCGGTCGCAATCCGGGGCGGATCATTCCCGCAGTGCTGCGCGCCTTCGCCGATCTTCACTCCGATCGCAGGGTGCGCATCATCGGCGAGCCGATCTGGCCCGAACGGTCGGCGGTGGAATATCCGGCGTGCGTCCAGCACGAAGCGCTGATCAACTTCGCGTTCGAGGGCCGTAACGTCACCATCCTGTGCCCCTACGATCTCGACGGGCTGGACCCCGCCGTCATCAGGGACGCCGAGCTGACCCACCCTCACCTCATGGACGGCTCCGGCCTGCGTTTCAGCGACGACTACGCGCCCGAATACATCATCCAGGAGTACAACCGGCCCCTGCCCGACCCGCCGAACGCCGTCACGCTCGCCTTCGGCGGAGATCAGCTGCCGCAGGTGCGTGATTTCGCCGTCGAGCACGCCTCGCGCATCGGGCTCTCCGGCGAACGCCTCCAGGACCTGCGGCTGATCGCCAGCGAGCTGGCCGCCAACAGCCTCGACTACGGCGGCGGATCGGAGGTCCTGCGCGTCTGGCCCGAAGGCGACCAGGTGGTCATGGACATCAGCGACGCAGGGCACATCACCGACCCCCTCGCCGGACGCCGCCCGGCGGATCCCCGCCAGCGGGGCTCGCGAGGTCTCCTCGTGACCAACCTCCTCAGCGACCTCGTCCGTGTCCACACCGTCGAGGACGGCACCACGATCCGCGTGTATTTCACCATTTGAGCCGCTTGAGCCGCTTGAGCCGCTTGAGGTGTTTGAGCCGCTCGGCCCGCTTGGTCCACCCGGTTCGCTTGAACCGCTTGAACCGCTTGAACCGCTTGAGCCGTCCGGCCCGCTCTGCTCCCGCCCCCTCCTCCCGGTTCCGGGGAGTCGTGGCCGTGATGTCCGGCCTCGTGAAGCCGTACCACCTGGTGAGATGATTGACTCTCCCTTCACAATGCTACGTGGAACGGAGTATAATCGGCGTCATGCCCAGGGGAACTTCAGAGGTCAGCGAGCCGATGTACTTCGTGCTCGCCACCCTGCTCGACGGCCCGATGCACGGGCACGCCATCCTCAAGGGGGTCGGGGAACTGTCGGAAGGGCGGGTGCGGCCGTCCGTCGGCACCCTCTACGGCATCCTTGAGAGGCTCAGCGAGCGCGGGGTCATCACCGTGGACAGGGAAGAGATCGTCAACGGCCGGAACCGGCGCTACTTCCGGATCACCGACGCGGGCCAGGCCGTCGTCCGCGCCGAGGCCAGGCGCATGCACGCGGCCGCCGCACTGGTGATCAACAGGGCCACCTTCGCGGGCTGACCCCGCCCCCTGACCGGTCCTCTCAGGAAAGCCCGACGGCCTCGCAGGCGGCCCGGACCTCCGCCGTGCAGATCTCCTGAACCGTCCAGAAACCGTCTCTGACCACGGTGTCCTTGACGTTGTCCTTGGTGACCACGACGGGCTGGATGATCTGGGCGGGGATCGAGGGCGAGGTCCCGTTGTTCACGGTCGCGGTGCTCGTCACCGCCCTGCCCGCGCCGAGGCTGACGGCCATCTGGGCGGCGTTCCCGGCCTCGGGTTTGATCGGCTTGTAGATGGTCACCGTCTGGGTGCCCACCAGGATGCGCTGGATGGCCGCGAGCTCGGCGTCCTGGCCGGTCAGCGGCGTCCCCTTCTTGACCCCGGTGGCCTGCATCGCGCGGGCGATGCCGCCGGCCAGGGCGTCGTTGGCCGAGTAAACCCCGATGACCTTGGCCGGGCCGAGTGCGTCGAACGCCCCGGTCGCCGCGACGTCGGCCCGCTGGGGGCTCCAGTCCGGGATGTCGTACTCCCTGCCGATGATCACCTGGCCGTCGAGAACCGAGTGGGCGCCCTTTTTGTACTCGCCCGCGTTCGGATCGGCCGGCGAGCCGTTGATCATCACGATCGGCCCCCTGCCGGGCTCGCCCCCCTCCTTGAGCGCGTCGAGCAGGGCCTCCCCCTGCATCTTGCCGACCTGGATGTTGTCGAAGGAGGTGTACGCGTCGACCGGGCCGGTGGCCAGGCGGTCATAGGCGACCACCTTCACGCCCTGCTCCGTGGCCTTGACCACCGACGGTGCGATCGCCTTGGAGTCCACCGCGTCCAGGATGATCACCTTGACGCCGTCGGCGAGCATCGAGTCGAGCTGGCGCTGCTGCCGGGTGACGTCCTGGTCGGCGTTGCCGTAGACGACCTCGCACTTGGGGCAGAGCGCGGCGATGTCCCGCGTGATGTAGGGGCGGTCGAACTTCTCGTAGCGCGCGGCCTTCCTCTCCGGCAGCAGAAGCCCGATCTTGAAGCCTTTGGCGACGACGCCGTCCGGAGCGCCGGGGGAAACCGCGCCGCCACGGCCTTCCTGTCCGATGGTTCCGCAGGCCGTCATCCCGAGCAGTGTCGCCACGAACGCCACGCCGCCCACCATCCGGTGAACCACCGCTCTGCTCACTGAGAACCCCCCGAGATACCCGCCAAGCCTCATCAGGGACATGAAATCGGGCATCCGTCGTCATCAGCGGCAGCCGTACCCAGCGGCGGGAACGCGATGTCCAACCATTGCCGATCTTGGCGAGGTCTTGGTCCGGCGCCCGATTCGCTGGAACGGGCTTGAATAATCGAGGAAGCCCCTTGTCCGCCGGACGCACGTCGACGTCGTCTTCGGCTGTCACGGGTGTCCCGAGCTCATCGCTTTCCCCTGTACGGCGGGCATTTGATTTGGTGCGGTGAATGGGAGGTGAACCCTCGCGTGGTTAACTGACATGTGGCGATTCGGCGATATCGGTGGCAACGCTCCCGACCTGGAGTTCCATCAGCGTTGCGAAATTGATATGGACACACGGCTCAAATACAGGGAAAAACTGAACTAGTGGTTTTTGCGGGGAGGGTGCATTGACCCAAGTCGTGGTCACGGCTGATGGCAGAAGATTGGCGGTCGAGGAGCGGGGAGAACCAGAGGGCAATCCGGTGTTCCTGCTGCATGGCACCCCCGGCAGCAGGTTCGGTCCCTCGCCCCGCGCCTCCGTGCTCTACCGGCTGGGAATCCGGCTGATCAGCTTCGATCGCCCAGGTTACGGGAACTCCGACCGGATGCCCGGCAGAGCGGTGGCGGACGTGGCCACCGATGTGAAGGCCATCGCGGACGCGCTCGGCATCGACAGGTTCGCTGTCGTCGGCCGTTCGGGCGGCGCGCCGCACGCGCTCGCCTGCGCCGCGCTCCTGTCGGACAGGACGACCCGGGTGGCGGCACTCGTCGGCCTCGCGCCGCGGGGGGCCGAGGGGCTCGACTGGTTCGACGGGATGATCGAGTCCAACGTGGTGGAATACACCGTCGCGCGGGCGGGACGCCGGGCCGTGACCGCCCGGCTGACATCGGCCGCGGAGGAGATTCGCGCCGACCCTCACAGCAAAGTGCTGGGCCTGTATGACCAGGTGCCCGAGTCGGACCGGCGCGTCGTCTCCGACCACGGGATCCGGGTGATGCTGGTGCGCAACTTCGCGGAGGGCCTGCGCGACTCCGCCGACGGCTGGGTTGACGACGTGCTGGCCTTCACCTCCGCCTGGGGCTTCGACCCGGCCGCCATCAGCGTCCCCACGCTGCTCTGGCACGGTGAGAACGACGTGTTCTCCCCCGTGGGCCACGCCCGCTGGCTCGGGCAGCGGATTCCCGGAGCCATGGTGAAGATCCAGCGGGGTGTGGCCCACTTCGGTGCGATCGACGTGCTTCCCAAGGTGCTTCTCTGGCTGATCCGAGAGTGATCAGGTCGGCTGGGGTTCCAGGTCGCGGTTGATGCGCCGCCAGACGCGCAGGGCCCTCACGTTCGGGTGCTTCTCGCCGAGGAGATCGATCATGGTGTTCAGCGTCGGCTCCCGGATCTCCTCCGCCTCCTCCATCCTGCCCGCGGCCTTGAGGGTGATCGCGAGGTTGGCCTGGCAGACGAGGGTGTCGGGGTGCCTGGCGCGGAGAGTGCGCTTCAGCCCGTCCAGAGCCTTCCTGCCGAGGTCCTCCGCCCGCTCCAGGTCGCCGAGGTCACCGGCGCAGTTGGCCACGTTCACGCTGCACGACAGCGTGAACGGGTGGTTATCACCGAGACGGTCGCGCAGCGCCGACAGCGTTTTCTCGCCCAGCGCGAGAGCGTCCTCGCGCGCGCCCATCCCCCGCAGGTAGGTCGTCAGGTTGTTGGCCGCCACCAGGGTGTAGGGGTGCTCGCGGCCCACCAGGTTCTGGTAGTCGACCATGGTGGATCGTGCCAGCTCACGGGCGCCCTCCTTGTTGTCCAGCGCCGACATGCAGCAGGCGAGTTCCAGCGCGGCCGCGTGCGTCTCCGGCGAGGTCGGGTAGAGCTGCCGGTAGCGCTCGTAGGTCTCCTGTGCGATGGCCATGGCCTCCTGCTGCTCGCCCGCCTTGCGCAACGACACCGCCAGGCTCTTCGACGCCCGCAGCGTGTCGATGTAGTCGTCGGAGAGCACCTCCCGATAGCGCTGCAGCGTCTGGCGCAGCAGGTCCACGGACAGGGCGTACTCTCCCGCCTCGCGCATGTCCCTCGCCAGGTTCTGGGCCGAGCCCAGCGTGTAGGGGTGGGCTATGCCGAGCACCGAGCTCATCCGGTTGAGCGTGTCCTGGTCGAGATCCTTGGCGCTGAAGCAGTCACCGATCAGCCGGTAGGAGACCGCCAGGTTGTTCGCCGAGTTCAGGGCCCGAGGGTGGTCCTCGCCGTAGAGCTCCTTCCACCGCTCGTAGGTCTCCCTGTCCATCTCCAGGGCGCGCTCGAACTCGCCGAGCGCCCGCAGGTCGGCGGCGAGCCCTCCGGTCGTCATGAGCGTGTGGGGGTGGCTGTCGCCCAGCATCGCGCCCTGCTGGCTCCAGACCCACTCGTCGAGGTCACGGGCCTCCTTGTAACTGCCCTGGGAGCGCAGCACGTTGGCGATGTTGAAGAGCATGTGCAGGCGCTGCCGCTCGTTCTGGCCGAACGTCTCCTCCCAGTAGTCGGCGAGCCGCTGGCCGAGCTGGAGGGCGTTGTCGAACTCGCCGCGCTTCCACAGGTAGCGGACCCGCTCCGTGAGCAGCTGGCGGGTCTCCTCCTCCACGCAGTTCTCCGCGTCCGACGGGAGCAGGTGCGGCCAGATGAGGTCGTAGTAGGGCCAGTTCTCAGGGTCGTCGACCTCTCCCTGCCGCGGGCGGGCCCCCACCAGGATGTGATGGACCTCGTGCGAGGTGGAGTCGACCTCCTCGCGGGTCATCTGCCCCTTGATGACGGCCTGGACGAGGCGGTGGACCTGGATGGTGTTGCTGCCAGGGTCGATCTTCGCCAGCGCGAACCTGCTGATCTCGCGGATGACCCGGCCCAGGACGAGCTTCTCGCCGCGCAGCGCGCTGTCGTACGGCAGGAGCGAGCGCATCATCTCGTCGCTGTAGAGCAGTGACTGGGAGATCGGGTCGGGAGAGAAGAACGCGCACAGCTGGAGCATGCGCACCGCGGCGGGGGAGCGCTCGCGCAGCTCGTTGAGGGAGACGTTCCACGTCGCGGCCACCGGGTGCGGGTAGCCCGCCGGCTGGTTGGTGGCGAGGATCTGGGCGGCCTGGGTCTGCAGCTGCGAGACGTACTCCGCGGCCGACATGCCCGAGACCCCCAGCCAGGCCGCCGCCTGCTCGACGGCCAGCGGCAGGTATCCCAGCGCCTCGGCCACCTGCAGGGCGTCGTCGGGGTCCAGCTGGGGGACCCTCCGGAGGAGGTGCTCCACGCTCTCCTCGCGGCTGAACACGTCGACCTCAAGCGGGGCGGCGACGCTCGACCACGACTGGTTGCGGGAGGTGACCAGGACGTGACCCGGTCCGCCGGGGAAGTAGCCGCGCAGCTCCTCGGGGTCGCCGGCGTTGTCGAAGATCAGAAGCCAGCGGGAGTACGGCTCCCCGCGGCGCAGGGCCTCGCGGGCGGCCTCCGCGCTCTCGACGACGCTGTCGCCCACCCGGATGCCCAGGCGCCCGGCCAGCTCGTCCAGGGACGGGTTGATCAGCTCGGGCTGCTCGGCGGAGATCCACCACACCAGGTCGTAGTCGGCCATGAAGCGGTGGGCGTACTCCAGCGCCACCTGGGTCTTGCCGACACCGCCCAGGCCGTACAGCGCCTGCGGCAGGACGACGGCCTGGCTGCCGCCGACGAGCTGGTCGCGCAGCTTCTCCAGGGCGGCGTTGCGCCCGGTGAACGCCGCGTTGCGGGTGAGCACGTTCCATACGGGCGGGACGGTTCCCGGGAAGCGCGCCCCGAGGGGCGAGTCCGCCGAGTAGTCGGAGCCCTGGTTCTCCTTGCCGACCGCCCGCAGGACCGCCTCTGTCGCCTGGTGCGCGTTGAGCCGTACGAGGTCGACGGGGATCCGGTCGTTGAACGGCATGGGCAGGCGGAGGTCGGCCACGCGGACCGAGGTGAGCGGGCGGCTGTTGCCCGCGAGGTCGGGGGCGGAGAACTGCTCCCACAGCTCCGCCGCCCCGTGCGCCCGCACGTAGGCGGGGGACAGCACGACCAGCGCCCGGCCGGGAACGTCCACGGCCGGGTCGGGGGTGGCACCGCCGCCGACGGCCTGCGGCACGACCCGGCATCCCGCGCGCTCCAGGACGGCGCCGATCCAGTCGGCCCACATGCGGTCCTCGGCCGTGTAGCTGAGCAGGATGTCGGAGTGCTGGACGGGCTGGCGCCTGGTGAAGGCCTCCAGCCACCGGACCCGCAGGCTCTCTTCGATCGCCGGGAACGAGGTCACCTTTCCCTCGGTGATGGCGCCGGTCAGCCGCTCGTAGGCGGCGAGCAGCGACACGGGGGAACCCGGGCTGTCACCGAACGTCGCCAGGGTCTCCTCGAAGGCGTAGAAGCGCTTGTAGGGGATCTCCACCGAACCCCAGTAGTGGTTCAGCTCATCGGGGGTCATGTGCTTCGGGAAGCCGCTGAACCTGTTGCGGGCCAGCAGGCGGCCCGCGTCCAGCTTCTCTTTCTCGCCGTCGTCGATGCGCATGGGGACGGGCAGGATCCTGATGTTGCGCTCGCGGTAGCGCTCGTCGATGTATCGGGCGACTTTGGAGGCGCCCTCGATGCTCTGGTCGCTCATCGTGAAGCAGTCGACGAGGATGTCCGGCATCTGGATCGTGCAGACGTCGGCGATGTCGCTCAGACCGGTCCGGCTGTCGATCAGGGTGTAGTCGTAGTTGTTCTTCATATCGGCGCGCAGCGCGTCGAAGAACCGGCCGCCGCCCAGCCGCTCGTAGAAGTTGTCCCAGTCGAAGGTGGACACGAGCGAGGAGTAGTCGCGGTTCTGCTGCCCCGCCGAGACGAAGTCCAGCGTCCCGCGGCCGGGGAACTCCCATTCCAGCGAGACGGCGTGCGGCATCACCTGCGCGTATTCCAGGTGCCAGTCCGTGGCGCGCTGCTGCGGCCTGATGGCGGCCCACATGTAGTTGCTGATGATGTCGATCACGCCCGGGGTGGCGCTGATCGCGCTGCCGTCCAGGAAGGGGTGGAAGAACTTGTGCAGTCCGGGAGATTCGAGGTCCCAGTCCACGACGAGCACGCGTAAGCCGTTGTTCGCGAGCACCCAGGCGGTGTTGGCCAGCGCCATGGTGCGGCCGGTTCCACCCTTGTAGGAGTAGAAAGTGATGACCTGGCCTACCTCCTGGTCCTCAGCCATCGGGCTCCTCCGTTTTCAGCAACCTTGGTTTTTTGGTCGGGGGGCCCGCCGGTGGGTATGTCGGGGCCGTCTTGAAGAAGTTGTTAGCCGCCCGGCCGAGCACATCGGGTAAGGCGCGCCGGAAGGCGTCGAGCGAGCCGACGTTCGCGGTGGAGGCTTCGCTGAGCCTGTTGTGCAGCGCGTCGTCGAGGCAGTCGCGCAGCCGCGGCTCGTCGCGCCCCGTCTGCTCGTCGTCGTTGTTCCACGGAACGATCACGCTGACCTGCGGCCGGTCCAGCTGGTCGAATCCGCGCAGCATCTCCTTGCACTCGGGCCTGGTGGTGGCCCAGGGGTCGACCAGCATCAGGGAGGGGTGCTCGGGCTCCACGGGTCCGGCCAGGTCATTGGCGTGGTCGTCGAGCGAGCCCACTTCCGCGAGGAAACCGTGGGCCGACGCCAGCTCCGCCGCGTAGGCGGCCAGGGGGCGGGTGTTGTGCTCTCCCCGGTAGGGGTTCCACTCCTGGGGGGTCAGTCCGTAGTAGTACGGGTTCCGCTCCTGCGGCAGATGGGTCAGGTCGGGTGCGACCACCGTCAGCTTGAGCGTCCGCTCGGCGGCGTAGTCGTCGAAGACGCTCCTCAGGTCGGCGTACGGCGGGGGGTCCACGGGTGCTATCCGCGTGCTCTTGGCGGCCTGGACGATCCGCTTGGCGAGCTCCAGCGTGGCCAGCTGGTAATGCGGCCGCCGGACGCTGACCTTGGCGAGCCCGTAGAAGCCCTCCTCGCGATAGCGGGGGCCGAGCTCGTCGTGGGTGAACTGGATGGACCGGGCCACCTCGGGGAGCTGGTCGGGAGGGATCGGCGTCCACAGCGCGGGGACGATCGCCTCGGGGAGCTGGCCGTTGGGACCGGCGTGGTTGTTCACTCGTTGCAGGAAGGCGGCCCACTCCTTGCCGCAGTGCTCGCTTTCGAAGAAGCGAGGTGAATACAGAGGAACGAACACCCGGCACGTGGACAGCGCCTCTGCCAGCCGGTCCGGCCAGTGCTGACCTGATCTGAGCTCGGTGTCCATGAAACCCGCTTGTGACCCGTGTGTCAGGTTCGTCATGTTGATGATGTGGTCACATAGATCACCAAAGAGCTTGGTGACCCATTTGTTGGGGTTGTTCTTCTTGCTTGAGTCGTACGGAGGGATATGCGCGTAACTGAGGAAGAAATAGGGAACTTGGCCGATGGAGCCGCCGGTGGAGCGCTGGGTCATCCGCCTCCCTTCTCCCAGATGCATTCACTATATGAACCCTGGTTAAGGGAAGGGAGTGCTTAAGAAGATATTTTGGATGGTTTCCGGTGCCGGGCGAACCACCCCATCGCGAAATCCACGGCCGCAGCCATGGGAAACAGCCGGGCACGGGCCTTGCCGACCCGGCCGTGCCGTACTGTTCCGGTCTTCTCGAAATCAGCTCCGAGTAGTGCCATATCCCGGTCGTCCAGGACCACGTCCTCGTATTGCCACCATTTCGGGCCGTCGCCGAAATCCACGACGCACCGGTAGGTCCGGGTCGGTGGCTTTTCCGTGTAGCGATACTCGGCGAGGTGGAACGCGGTGCAGCGGTCGTAGCCGACACCGAGCAGCAGGATGACGCCGCCCACCTCGTAGAGCCGGGCGAGGGGCGAGAACTCGCCGAGATGGCAGTCGAACGCGTGGTCGTTCATCAGCTTGTCCGCAAGCGGCCCGAGAGCGGCGAAGGACGTCTGGGGGTGGGAACTGCGGACGGCGCCCGGCGAGGTTCGCACACACTCGGCGATCTTGCCCATGCCCGTCGAGGGGGTCGTCGCCGGGTCGAAGGCGGGCATGGCGGCACGGAAGGCGGCTATCTCCGCCTCGCTCATGCCCGTGATCGCGCGCAGGTGGAGGGGAGAGGTGTCGGAGTTGTCCGCGGTCCCGGTGGGAGCCACCAGAGTTCCCTCAGGGCCGAGGAGACCGCGCAACGCGGCGACGACCGCCGCCGCGCCACCGCGGACGGGGCCGATCTCGCTGAGGGACGCGTGAACCAGCAGGTTCTGGCCCTGGCCGACGCCCAGGGCCCTGAGGCCGTCGGTGAGTGCTCCGGCGGTCACGGTCACGGTCAGACGCCTGCCGCCGAGCGGATCCAGGCCGTATGGTGAGCGCGGGCGGATCGGGCGGCCGCGTCGAGGGCGTCCTGCGGCACCTCCTCCGCGAGCCACGGGGCGACCGACTCACCCATGCGGGCCACGAACCGCTCGCCGATCGGGGTCAGCGCCCCGGACGTGGCCAGCGTCTCTATGGCTTGCGCGGTCTGGACACGCCACCTGGCGAACTGCTCGTGCGCCGGATCGGGAACGTCGCGCCGCCGTACGCGCCAGAAGTCCGTCACCGCGAGATGCGCGTAGGTTCCCTGCAGGAGGCCCTCCAGCGGCCGAGGGTCATCCCGCCATGGCGCGTAGAAGAGCCTCTTGTCGGTTTCGTCGTAGAGGTCGAGCATGTCCAGCAGGGCTCCGAGCTTCACGTGCTGGAACTCGTGGACGATCAGCAACGCGAGCGTCGCGGGGTCGGCCGGAAGGGCCGCCGCCACGGCGCCGAAGGCGTGCCGGGCGGTGGAGCTGACATCGCGGCCGGCCGCCGCGGCCGTCAACGGCATCAGGACGGTCAACCCGGCACGCAACCCGGGGGCGTAGGCTGGGAGGTCCGTCTCGATCAGCTGCCAGGCCTGGTCGAACGACTCCTGCCAGAGCCCCGCCTCGGCCTCCGTCAGCCGGGGCGACGCGGGCCACTGGTGGCAGTCGCGATACGGGTCGCGGTCTTCCAGCAGCACCGAGAACGTTCCGGAGACGAGACGGCGTACGGGCTGCCACACCGTCGTGCGCCCGTCCGGCCGGACCTGCCCGGCCTCCACGATCAGGGGCGCCGTCTCCGCCCGGATGCCGGTGAGCGTGCCGACCGTGGGCAGGTGCGCGGCACCGTCGATCACCTCGACCTGGAGTTTGGCGTCGACTCCGGCCCTGGCCGCGGCCGCGGCCGCGATGTTCGCCAGATAGCCCGGACGTCCCTTGCCCCGCAGGGCCGCGACCGCCCACACGCGCACGTAGGGGTGGGACAGCACGGCGTCGAGCGCGCCGATGTGCTCGCCGTCGAGCTCGGTCAGCAGCTCCCAGGCCTCCCTGTCGGCCGCCCGCGGCTCCAGGGTCGCCACCAGCGCGCGGCGCAGGCTCATCTGCGACTCCGCCAGCTCCCCGATCTCCGTCGCCCCGCCCAGTCCGGCGGCGAGGGCGTCGAGTGAGGCGGCGGGCAAGGCGTGGTATGTCATTTCCGTCCTGTCCCGGACATGGGTGATCAGTTTCAGCAGGTCGGCGCAGAAGACGCTGGGGTTGAGGAATCCGGATCCGGACCGGTACCGATGGGGATACAGGCCGCCGCCGCAGCTGGTCACCACGGGACAGCTCCGGCAGGTGCCGGACAGGCCGTCGAGGCCCCGTTGCCGCGCGACCATCCCCGGATGGGCGGCGACCTCGTCGAGGGAGTGGCGGACGACGTCGTGTCCCGTCTCCGGCGCGCCCTCATAAGCGATCTTCAGTGAGTCGACCTGCTCGTAGGAGCCGTCGGTCTCGATGACGACCAAGGTGCTCGGCTCCAGCCCGATGGACTCGGTCAGGCTCGTCTCGCCCCTGGTGGTCCTGATGATCGAGTCGAACAGCCTCACGTAGACCGGACGGCCGTCGGCCTCCCAGCGGTCGAAGATCGCGATCAGCCAGTCGGCGTACGCCGTCGCGGACGGGCGCGGGGGCGGTTCGTCCCAGGTGGCGTGTGGCAGGAGGAAGTCGATCCGCGGCGGGTCCAGCGCCACCAGCGCCTCGTAGACGTCGATCGGATCGTTGGCCACGTCGATCGTGCACAGCAGCCCGCTGTACAGGTGCGGCCGGGCGCGCAGCCGCTCGATCGCCCGGATCACCCGGTCGTGACTGCTGCGCCCGTTGGCGTAGCGGCGGTGCCGGTCGTTGGCGGCCCGGTCGCCGTCGAGGGAGACGCCGACCGTGACGCCGTGATCGGTGAACAGGTCGCAGAACCGGTCGTCCAGCGCGATGCCGTTGGTGTGGATCCGTAAGTCGAGGTCGCAGATCCCGTCGAGTTTCGAGCGGAGCTCCCCGGCGATCTCCGCGAGGCGGTCGTGCCCCGCGAGCAGCGGCTCCCCACCGTGGAGCACGACATGGACGTCGCTCAGCGCGTGTCGCCTCGCGTGCTCGGCGATCCGCTCCGCGACCCTGGTCACCGTCTCCGGCGACATCACCTTGGGACGGCCCCGCCAGCTCTGGTCGGCGTGTTCGTAAACGTAGCAGTGATCACATGCAAGATCACAGCGGCTGTGAACCTTCAGAACGAACTGGCGGAGCGGCAGGATGGGCCTGTTCATACCCGTCCTGTCCTTTTGTCAGATCGCGGACTGAAAAGCCGCCACATCCACTCGAGTGTCCGGTGCGTCGGGAGTTATGCGCCGCAGCATTCCTGCAACCTTATTGTCATCACTTGTCCGCATTTGCGCCAAGGGGACTCTTCTGAGGTCCTTGACCTCCGACGCGATTGCGGTCTGCTTCTCGTCTGCGATGTTCATCAGCGCAAGCCCCTTCAAGGCATGACGTGCCTCAGGCTCGTCCATTGCCGGGCTTGCGGGCACGGTTATATGGCTCTGATCCTAAGGCCTAACACTTCCTGGAATCGACCTTCAAGCATGCTGCTGTTGCCTCTTGGGGATGGAAGTTGCTGGAGGCGCTCAGGCGGCCGTCTAAAATGTGTAGTCATATAACTACCTATGGTCATCCGCATGACATATCGGCCAATACATTATACAAATAATGTAAAGCATTAATTTTTACAGCTCTCTTGGGCCAAGGGGTCCTCAACTGTGCGAGGCCCACCAGAGCACGTGCTCGCGGGAGATCGCCTCCTCCGCCTCGTCGACGAAATGCGCCCACTCCTCCTCCGTCGACGGCCACTCGGCCCGGGACACGATGTCCCCCAGCTCCAGCGCCGCGACCGAGTAGGCGCTGGCGAGCTGCTGATGCTGCCTTGTCTGCATCCAGGCGATCCCCGCCGCACCGATCGCCCCCACCACGCCCGGAAGGTCCAGGTCGAGCACCTGGGCGCCGTTCAGGACCGCGGCCACCAGGCCGAGCGCCTCCAGCGCCGCCAGGGTCACCGACCACTGCGACGCCCGGCGCTCGTTCAGGGCCGCCTTCCGCCGGTACCAGATGCGCTGGTCGTCGATGCGCCCCTCCAGGTATTGGCGCTTGCGTTCGTCGAGGGGGAGCGCGCGCAACCGGCGCATCGTCTCGGTCACCTGGGAGTCGCCGTCCGACAACGGGATCGGGGCGAAACTGCGCAGGTCTCTGGCGATCGTGGTGAACCTGCGGAGCAGGAGGAGGTCGGCGCTGTGGTCGGTGATGTGCTCCTTGTGGCCGAAAGGCTCGCCCGCGACGACGTATCGCCAGGCCAGGGTCTTGGTGGACTCGGCGACCGCCCTCGCCTCGTACCACTGCCGATCGGGGCGGGCGGTCAGCAGGTAGACCTCGATGACGAGGGCGAAGGCGAGTGAGGCCGCCGCGATGACCGCAGCGATGTCGACCTGGCCCGCATCCAGGCTGAACGCCCCGAACGCGGCCGCCGCGACCAGGCAGATGAGCCGCAGTCCGGTGCTTCTCAGGAGCCTGCGCTGACCGGTGATGGCACTGCGGTCAGCCGCCTGGAAAATAGCTGGGAAGTCGGAATCTTCCACATGCTGATATATGAATCCCTTCGCTGGAGGTGTCAAGGGTCGCCGGAGCGGGCCGCTCCGCTGGGCCACAGCACGCGGACCTCGATCGAACGCCGCCTGGCGTCGCCGACCACCTCCGCCGTGCCGCCCTGACCTCGGGCGGGCTGCCCGTCCCACACGGCGAACAGCACGTCCACGTCATCGAGCAGCGTGTCGTTGGCGGCCTTGTAGGTCGCGGGCGTGGGGGCGTCGTACGGCAGCCGCCGTACCAGCCGGGCCCGCAGCAGCAGCCGGTCGAACGCGATCCGGTCGCCCGCGGGCAGGGCGGGCCGGTAGTGGCGGGCCGGGACGATCGCCTCCAGCTCGCCCCCCAGATCGAGGACCGTGTCGGCGAAGATCTGGTCGGCGCCGGAGGCCAGGCAGGACACGCCCACGATCGCCGGGGCGTGCGGGGCGAGTGCTTCCCTGATGGCGGAGCCCACCAGTTCCGCCGTGGCCGGAGTGAGGTCTCGATGGCCCGTGACCGCGACGCGGAGTTCTCCGCTCATGGGCGTCACCTCCCTTTGAGTGTTACCCGTTCGAGAGCCGGTTCGCCGTGAAATCGCGGTGTGGGCTGGAACGGGCTGAAGGTGCGGGCTGGAACAGGTTGAAGGTGCGGGCTGGAACGGGTTGAAGCGGTGCGGACAGTGCCCTGACAGCGTCCTGACGGCGATCTGGCAGCGGGGTGGGACACAGTCGTCTCCGTAACCACCGAGGAGGCAAAGATGAACGAAACCCAGGTGATCATCGCAGGCGCGGGGCCGACCGGGCTCACTCTCGCCGTCGAGCTGGCCAGGCGCGGTGTGAGCTTCAGGATCGTGGAGAAGGCCTCCGAGCACCCCGGCGGGTCACGCGGTAAGGGCCTGCAGCCGCGCACGCAGGAGGTCTTCGACGACCTGGGCGTCATCGACGAGCTTCTCGCCACCGGCGAGAGCTACCCGGCCATCCGTGCCTACGGGGGCGACCAGCAGGTGGTCTGGGAGGGCCGGATGCAGGAGCCCCGGGAGCCGGAGGCGGCCGTGCCGTACCCGATGCTCCTCATGCAGCCGCAGTGGCGCACCGAGCTGATCCTGCGCGACCGGCTCGCCGGGCTGGGTCACACCGTCGAACTCGGCACCGAGGTGACCGCGTTCGAGCAGGACGAGGAGGGCGTGACGGTCACCCTCAACGGCACCGAGCAGGTGCGGTGCGCCTACCTCGTCGGTGCGGACGGCGGGCGGGGCTTCGTGCGCAAGCACCTCGGCGTCGGCTTCGAGGGCGAGACGTTCGAGTCCGAGCGCATGCTCCTCGGCGACGTCAAGACCCCTGACCTGGACCGGGAGTACTGGCACACCTGGGCCGACCTGGCCACCCGCACGCTGCACGCCGGGCTGTGCCCGCTTCCTGGCACCGACGTCTTCCAGTTCACCGCGCCGTTCACCGGCGAGGAGACCCCCGAGCTGTCCCTGGAGTCCTTCCAGAAGATCTTCGACGAGGGGTCGGGGCGCACGGACGTCCGTTTCACCGACCTCACCTGGGCGTCGGTCTACCGGGTGAACATCCGCATGGCGGAGCGGTTCCGCGTGGGCCGGGTCTTCCTCGCGGGGGACGCCGCTCACGTCCACACCCCGGCGGGCGGTCAGGGGCTCAACACCGGGGTGCAGGACGCCTACAACCTCGGCTGGAAGCTCGCGAACGTCCTCGGCGGCGCTCCCGAGCAGCTCCTCGACACCTACGAGGAGGAACGGCTGCCGGTGGCGGCGGACGTGCTCGGCATCAGCACCAAGCTCTACAACAAGGCCAAGCGAGGCGACAAGGACGCCCTTGAGCGCGACGAGGAGACCCAGCAGCTCCTGCTCGGCTACGACAGCTCGCTGGCCGTCGGCGAGCGCGGAGGCGAACGGGCTCCCGACGCGACCCTCGAAGGCGGTCGTCTCTTCGACGTCCTGCGCGGCCCCCACTTCACCCTCCTGGCTCTCGGTACGGCCCACGCCGACCTGGTCGAGAAGACCAACACGACGTACGGCGCGGCGGTGCGCGCGCACACCGTGGTCCGTCCCGGGGAAGAGGGGGACCTGGTCGACGTCGAGGGGCAGATCCACGACCACTACGGCCAGGGGCTCGTGCTCATCCGCCCCGACGGCTACGTCGGCTACCACGGCGATGAGAACGGCATCGGGGGCTACCTCGCCACGGTGGCCGCGAGCTGACGACCTCTGGGACGGGGCGCCATGGGCGGCCGGCCCGGAGGGGACGAGAAACGGCCGGCACGGGGCGGAGGAAACGGGGCGAGGCAGCTCGGAATGGAGAGACCGGGGCGGACGGCTCGAGACGAGGTCACGACGGCGAGCCGACCTTCTCCAAGGCGAGCGCCTCGGGGCTCGACAGGGTCGCACCCCGGCGCAGGGCCGCCTGGTAGCGGTCCTCGCCCAGCACCTCCGCGGCACGGGTGATCAGGGCACCGATGGCGGGGCAGGCGGTTCCCGCGACGCCGCGGAGCGCGTGCGCCGCCCCGATCAGCACCGCCGACCGCTCCAGGTCACCGATCGAGGCATACCACTCGGCGCCCTCCTCCAGGACCGACGCGCGGACGGTCTCGTCCCTGCTCACGGTGATCGACTCGAACGCGTGACGGAGCGGCGAGCGGGCGAGATCCGGTTCACCGCGCAGCCGCAGCACCCGGGCGATCTCCACGTGCACCAGCGACACCAGCTGAGGGGGAGCCAAGGCCTGCCCCCGCAGCAGCGCCAACGCCTGGTGAAGCGTGAGCTCGGCTTCTTCGAGATCCCCGCGCCACCGGGCCAGCTCCCCGCGGGCGTACGCGACGCGGGCGGCCGCGACCGCGTCCCCGGCTCGCTGCACTGCCGCTCCGGCCCGGTCCAGCTCCGCCTGCGCACCGGGGAAGTCGCCGACGCGTGCCCGGAGCTGGCCGAGCCGTACCCGCAACATGATCGGCCCCGGGATCGCCTCCAGGCCCCCGATCTCCGCCGCCGGCGTCACCGACTCCTCCAGCAGGGACAGCGCCTCCGCCGCGTCGCCGCGGTTCTCGGCCACCAGCGACAGCCAGTACAGCGCGAACGACAGCCCCCACCGGTCACCGGTCAGGCGGTAGCCGTCCAGGGCCAGCCGCAGCAGTGCCTCCGCCCGGGACGCCCCCGCGCGGCCGTACTCGAATTCGACGATCCCGCCTCCCAGCCGGGCGGTCGCGCTCGTCCACGGGTCGTGATGGTCACCGAACCTCTCGGCCATGGTCAGCGCCCGCTCGAAGATGTCCTGGGGCTGACCGATGTAGCCGTTCGCGATCGCCCACGATCCCAGCGCCGCCGGATGGCTCGACTCTTCCACCGTCCGCAGGGCTCGCCGCAGCACGGCGGAGGCATCCCGCGTCGTGTACGGCTCCGCCGGGGCGGCCAGCACGCACAGCGCGTGCGCGAGTTCCCGGTCTCGCGGCGGTTCGTCGCCGACGGCCCGCAGAACCGCCGACGCCCAGTCTCCGGCCTCGCGGCGCCGTCCCCGCATCACCCACGGCCACAGCATGGCCATGATCATCCGCAGCGCCAGGTCACGGTCCCCCGACGAGATCGCGTGATCCAGGGCGGCGTCCAGGTTTCCCTGCTCGGCGTCGATGATCGCGAGCAGGCGTAGCTGCTCTCCGGTCCGCAGCAACGGCTCGGCCGTCTCGGCCACCTCCAGGAAATAACGGGCGTGGTCCGCCCGCACCCGATCGGCCTCGCCCGACTCCTCCAGCCGTTCGGCCGCGTACTGCCGCAACGTCTCCAGAAGCCGATACCGGACCCCGCCGTCCGCGCCCGTCCACGATGGGACGTTCTCCTCGTGCCTTTCCGGCGAGACCACCACCAGGGACTTGTCGACGAGCGACGCGACCAGATCCACGCCGTGCCCGCAGACCCGCCGCACCGCGTCCAGGGTCGCTCCTCCGGAGAAGACCGACATCCGGCGCAGCAGCGCCTGCTCGTCGGCGCTCAGCAGGTCCCAGCTCCAGTCGATCACCGCTCGGAGCGTGCGATGCCTCGGCTGTGCCGTACGGCTCCCGCGAAACGCCAGCCGATCGTCGATCATCTCGGCGAGCTGGCCGACGGTGAGGGATCGCAACCGGGCCGCCGCCAGCTCGATCGCCAGCGGGATGCCGTCGAGTTCCCGGCACACCCGCACCACGTCGGCCACGGTCCCGCCGTCGACGCGCAGGCCCGGCAGGGCCGCCGCCGCGCGGTCGCTGAACAGCGCCACGGCCGGGCAGGCCAGCGCGTCCTCGACACCGGCGTGCGGGGCGGGAAGGCCGAGCGGAAGCACCGGGTGGAGGTTCTCACCGGTGATGTCCAGGGGCTCCCTGCTCGTGGCGAGGATCCGCAGCCCGCTGACGGCGGCCAGCAGCCGGTCGGCGACTCGCGCCGCCTCGTCGACCACGTGCTCGCAGTTGTCCAGCACCAGCACGGGAGACCTGCCGCGAAG
Organism: Streptosporangium sp. NPDC000396; assembly: GCF_042898655.1. Classification (NCBI taxonomy): domain Bacteria; kingdom Bacillati; phylum Actinomycetota; class Actinomycetes; order Streptosporangiales; family Streptosporangiaceae; genus Streptosporangium; species Streptosporangium sp. NPDC000396. The sequence continues at coordinate 57,932 of NZ_JBIAZA010000010.1, read as the reverse complement.
CGCCGCGGCCAGCCGCTCCAGCGGTTCTTCCTCCTGACCGCCGGCGCCCGCCGCGGTCCACGGGGCACCGGCGCGGTCCGCCAGGAGACCGCCGCCGCTCAGCGCGGCGTGTACGGCCGCCGCCACACCGGACGGATGCGAGAGCGAAGCCAGCTCCACCAGCCAGACGCCGTCCGGCACGTCGAGCAACGCGGCGGCCTCGATCGCCAGCCGGGTCTTGCCCGCCCCACCGGGACCCGTGAGGGTCACCAGCCGTGCGCTCGCGAGCAACTGCCGGAGCCGGGCCAGGTCGGCCTGCCTGTCGACGAAGCTCGTCAGCCGCGCGGGCAGGTTCCCCCGGGGACCGGAAGGGGATCGCTCCGGAACCGGAGCCACGCTCCCGCCCGGGGAGGCCGGGATCGCCTCGTCGAAGGAGCCGCCCGGAGGGGCGGAACCGGCGGGGGCCGGGGAGGTCACGCCATCGCGGGGGGCCGGGTTTCCGCCTGGTGCCGGGACGTCGTTGTGTGAGGTCGGGTTTCCGTCCGGTGACGGAGCGCCGTTGCGGGAGGCCGCGGCGGCCGTACGGGATCGCCCGTCACGTGGAGCGGTGAGATGCTCGTCGCGCAGAGCGGTGAGATGCGCGTCGCGGAGTTCGGGGCCGGGGTCCACGCCGAGCTGGTCGGCGAGGCGCCGTCTGATCCGTTCGAAGGCCTCCAGCGCGTCCGCGCGGCGTCCTTCGGCCAGCAGGGCGAGCATGAGCTGGGCATGGAACGGCTCGCGCAGGGGATGCGCCGCGGCCACCTCCTCCAGCTCCGCGGCCAGATCGGACGACGCCGGATCCGCGGCCCGCTCGCCGGCCAGGGCGAGGTCGGCGTCGAAGCGTGCCTGCAGCGCCGCCAGTCGCAGCTCTTCCAGGCGGGCGGCCGGAGCGAGGGCGAAGGCCGTGCCCGAGGCGTCGGCCAGGGCGGCGCCACGCCAGAGGGACAGTGCCTCGCGCAGCAGGGACGCGGTCCGGGCGGGGTTCTCGGACGCGGCACGACCTTCGGCGACCAGGCGCTCGAAGGCCCACGCGTCGACCGCCTCCCGGGGAAGGTCCAGGAGGTATCCGGCGGGGTGGGACACGATCGCACCGGGCAGCTCGCGCCGGAGTCGCGAGATCAGGGACTGCAGCGCGTTCATCGGGTTGGCGGGCGGGTCGTCCGCCCAGAGATCGTCGATCAGCCGCTCGGCGGTGATCACGCGTCCGGGGTCGAGAGCCATCCTGACCAGGAGGATTCGTAGCCGTGCGCCCCCGATCTCGGTGCCGGGCACGTGCAGCGGCCCCAAGATCCCGACTCGCATGACACCTCCGCTCTTCCGGTTTATCCCGGTTTCTCCGTATTGGGAGATATGACCAAACCAGTCAAGTGTCCACCGAGCCCGGCACGGGGAGAACCGCTGGTGCCCCTTTTCGGTCCTCGCGGCTCCTCCCGCGATGCGGGACTCCTTTGCTGCCGGTACCCGGTGAATTTTTCGGACAGATATCTGTCGGATCTGCTAGGAAAGGCCCGACCGAAATTCATGTCAGAGAGGGTCATCATGGGGCATGACGGTACCCACGGGCCATATGAGGATGAGCTCCGCGAGCAGACCGCTCCCCTGGGAGCCGTGCCGCGACGTGAGCACGGTCATCCGGAGGGTGACGTGCTGTCGGAGGGATGGAGTCCGGAAACCGTTCGGGAGCCTGTCCGAATTGACGAGCAGAGCGAGATCGTCATCCACCGGGAGCCTGTGGAGTCCGGCGGGGAGCTTGCGGAGTCCGGCGGGGAGTCCGCAGGGCCCGGCGACCGCCAGGAAACCGTGGAGGCCGACGGTCACCAGGAGACCGTGAGGCACGGCGACGACCGGGAGCGCGGCGGGGCCGATGACGAAGGCCGGGGTGCCTCACACGAGATCGACGGGGTTCCGGAGCCGACGCGTGGTTTTCTGGGGTCGGGCTGGAGGGAGGAGCCGGACTCCGACAGGCCCCGCCGGAGCAAGACGCTCATGATGGTCATCGGAGGCATCGTGGCGGTGGGGGTCGTGGGGGGCTGGATGCTGTCCGCCACCTCGGGCACGACACCTGACGCCTCATGCCCGTCCGGTGTCAACTGCGCGATGGTCCAGCAGCCGGAGCCGAGTACGGCGGCGCCGACCGCCGAGCCCGAGAAGACGGCGGAGCGGGAACCGGCCGACGAGGTCGGCGTGACCCCCACGCCGACGGGCTCCCGCACCCGCGCGCCTCGCACACCGACGTCCCGGCCGACGCCGACCCGTAGCACTCCACCAGTGAAGCCGAGCCCGGACCCCACCGGAGAACGGGAACGAAGCGATTCCAGCAAGCTCAACTCCCGGCAGCATGAGCCGGAGTCTTCCGGGACGGACCCGGCTCCGACCCGGAGTCCCGCCCCGGCCGAGAGCTCCGTCCCGAGTGAGAGTTCCGTCCCGAGCGAACCCCCGACGCCCGGCGAGAGTCCGTCTCAGGGCGGAGGCCTGCTGGACTGGCTGTTCTGAACCGGCATCTTTCCAGTCCGGCTCATCACCCGTCCCGTCGTCCGGTCCATCGTCCGGCTCTTCGCACGTCCCGTCGTTTTATCCTTCGCCGAAGTGGAGGGCCGGATAAATCCTCTGACAAACCGGGCGGCTCCCGGCAGGATGATTCGCCGTTCGTGCCGTAGCGAGAGGAGCCACGCCGATGCAGGTCTTCCTGGAAACCGACCGCCTGGTGCTGCGCCGGTTCACCGAGGCCGATGTGGACAACCTGTGCGACCTTGACGGAGACCCCGGTGTCATGCGTTTCCTCAGCGGAGGCAAGCCGACCCCCCGGGACGTGATCCAGAACGAGACCCTGCCGCGACTCCTGCATTACTACGAGTGTTTCGCGGCGTATGGCTACTGGGCGGTCACGGAGAAGTCCACCGGCGACTTCCTGGGCTGGTTCGAGTTCCGGCCGCTGAAGGACGGCGACCCCGGCGAAGTCGAGCTCGGGTACCGGCTGCGCAGATCGGCCTGGGGCAAGGGCTACGGCACCGAAGGATCGCGCGCGCTCATCCGCAAGGGTTTCACCGAGCTCGGCGTCCAACGCGTGGTGGCCATGACGATGACGGTCAACACCGCCTCCCGGCGAGTGATGGAGAAAGCGGGTCTGACATTCGTGCGGACCTTCCACCAGTCGTGGCCGGAGGTCATCGAGGGCGCGGAGCACGGAGAGGTCGAGTACGCGCTGTCCAGGGCGGAGTGGGAGCGGCGGGAAGCCGAAACCAGCGGGCAGGCGTAACGGGGAGCCTCGACGGACCTGGGGAAACGGGAGTCTTGACAGGCCTGGGAAAGCGAAAACGGCCGGAGACCCAAGGTCTCCGGCCGTGTGGGTGGCCGACGCCTCCCGCGGCGCTCACTTCACGAATGGCCCCACGGCTCGCCGTTCGTAGTGGGGGGAGTGGTGGGGGGAGGAGTGGGGGTCGGGTCCGAGGCGGTCACGTGGATCCCCGCCGTACCGACGGTCGTGGTCCCGGTGGTGACGGCGCTCGTGGCCACCACACCCACGGTGAGGACAATGGCGGAGAGGGCGAGGCGGAAGATGCGGCTGTTGTTGGAGTCGCTCATTTCTACTGTCCTCTGTTTCGTCGCGGGGGCCTGCGGTCGCCGGCCGATTTGCTGTGCGTTCTCAACGTCACAGCAGCCGCCATCCGGTCATTATCGGATCTCTTCCGGCCTGCCATCAGCGCAGTTCGGGACGGGGATGAGAGTTTTCCTTGACCAATGGTGATGGATTTCGTCAGATATTTGGCCGTGCCGCCGATGGGACGCGCCATCGTGCCGATAACGCCGAGATATTGACTCGCCTGTTTTGGCGGGTGGGCCGATAGCCGGACGAAGGCGTGCCGATAGGGCGTTCCGGAAGCCTGGGCGGAAGGCCCCGGGCCAGCCGGTGTTCGTCGCATTCGACGGCCGGGGTGACGCGCGCCGGAACGGGGGTGGGGAGCCGAATGCACGGAAGACCGTCCATCGACTCGCGAAGGTCCACCACGGACGTCCGGCGCGTGATCCAGAGACAGTCGGCGGGCCCCTCACGGCGGGCTCAGGGGATGGGTGCTTTCACGATGGGTATCACTGCGCAGACGCTGGACAGCGTTTACGGTCGATCGGCCGCCGGTGTTCGGGCGCGTCTGGAGCGGGCCGGCAACGGTCACTGGGATGTCGTCGCCGACGCCGAGACCGACGGCGACGGGTGCATCAGAGAATGGCGCGGACGGAAGCTTGAGCGCGGGCTTTACCGCATCGTGTTCGACAGCGACTACTATTTTGTCGGTCTTGGTCTCAGCGCCGCCTATCCCGAGATAACCGTTGTTTTCCGCATGCAGGACGAAACCGACTTCTACCAAATAAAGGTGTTGCTTTCGCCCTACTCCTATTCGACGTACTTCGGATCGAACAACGGGCCGTTCTTTTCCTGACGGCGCACGGTGCGGGGCCCGTCGCGGGACATCGGCCTTGCCCTCCAGGTAGTGAAGCCCTTGGCGAACCGGTCGTCGCACCAGAGCGGCCACCGTGGCCAGGGCTTCGGTACCGGCGTTTCGGGAAGCCCTGAGACTTAGCGGATCTGCCAGAGGCCTTCGTCCACCCGGATCTCGGGCAGGCCCGGAACCGGTGCCGTGGCTGCGTAGAGAACGAACCGGTCGTCCTCCTCTTCCATCGCGACGCGGAGACGGCTGCCGTCCGGCAAGATCACTGTCCACAGTCCTGGCGGTTCGGTTTCGCCGTACAGCACGTAAGCACCGAAGCGCGTGGCGAACTTTTCGGCGAACTCCCGGCGTCCGACCCGGTCGGCGAGCCGTCCCTCGATGCCGACGTCGAAATCCATCGCGAAGTGGCCGTGGACCTGCTGGTAAGTGCAGAACGCGGCAAAAGTGATGTCCTCGGAGACATCCCGCAGGTCCTCGGCGACCCGATCGGCGTGGCCGATGAACAACTCCTGCTCGGCGATCTCAAAGCAGTCCAGCAGGAATTCCCGCAACTCGGCCTCCGAAACGAGGCGGGACGACAGGCCGTCATAGCCCGTGGCCCGTGTCTCTGTCACAGGGCCGGCCTAGGCGCTCGTCCTGTCCATTGGCCGCCGCGTTCGCCATCGGCGCCGCGCGGACACGCCGACCCCTGCCAAGGCATCACCGCTCACCGCCAGAGGGGAAGCGCGGCTCCCAACCGTCGGATCACCTCAGCATCGCGGGCATCGCTGGGGCCGCCCGACGGCATATGCTCCGTGATGGCTGCTCCGACCACGTTGTTCAGACGTGAGACCAGATCGATCAGCCGTTGTGGCGGCACCCCGTCCGGTTCGGGATAGCCGATAGAGCCGAATTCCGTGGGGTCGAGCACGTCCAGATCGATGTGGACGTACACCGGACCGGTAAGACCGACGAGCACCTTTTCGAGGTCCTCGACGCCGTACCGCCGGATGCCGGCCTTTTCGATGTACTCGTGTTCCGTCGCGCTGCCCGCCCGCTCTCCGGCGATTATCACCTGCTCAGGCAGCAACGGCTGCTTCGGCACAAGCGGTGCCGGTCCTTCGCCGAGCAGCGTACGCAGCACCATCCCGTGGAACGAGCCCGACCGCAAGGTCTGCGGAGTGTAGAGGTCGGGGTGCGCATCGATCCACAAGACCGTCAGTCGGTCGCCGTACCGGTCGCGGGCGGCGGCGATCGGTGCCAGATCCACCCCGCAGTCACCACCGGTGGTGACCACCACATCATCGATGCCGGCCAGGGCCTTCTGAGTCAGCCGCAGGTTTTCTACGAGCACGTCCAGCCCGCGTACCCCGGCATCGGGTTTACCACCCGTGTCGAGCACCGGCACCGTGACCCGGGCGTCGGCCGGCACCAGCTCGGCCGTACGATGGGCGCCCGCCGCGAGGCGCGGCGAATCACCTAAACCGGATCCTTGCCACTGTGGCACGCAGAGTACTGTCGTCATGATCGGGAAGCGTATGTGCCGCGTGAGTCACATCACAAACAGTTTCTGAGCGTCGACGATCGTGCTTGCTCGATGGCCTCGACCGCGGCGGGTAATGAGGCATCATCCGCCGGTCTACCCATGCTGAACTGTGGCGATAGGTTGAAAAGGGCTGAGTGCTCGCGGAAGGGTTCGTGTGGCGGGTTCGGCCTTGAAAATGTGGAGCGAGGGTGATGAACCTGTGTCCGTTCAGCTCCGCGGAGAAGAGGCGCGCCGCCCAGGCGAGTTCATGTCGGCACAGAATAACGATCGCGATCGTGATCAAAACGAGAAATTGCCGAGAATGCGAAAGTCAATAACGTCGAACCCGGATCGCCGTGTTCCGGCATGTCCGGATTCCGGTCATAACTGGGCGTTATAAAGCTGAGGGGTATTGCGAACAAGCTCAGGACCGATATTCCGACGCCTGTCGGGGCGGTGGCGGCCGCCTGGCATCCTGGTTGTATGATGCGGAAGCGACACGGCCTTCTGGAGCCGGGCCGCTCACCGGATTGACCACACGGAGATGTCGTCGGGAAACGCCTCCCGGCCATATATCTACGTATCAGTATCAATACGCTGTGTATTGCAGCCATGGAAGGGCGCATCTGCCTCTCCCATGTCGAGGATCCTTGTGGTGACCAGGGTGAAGGCGCCCGGCGTCGTTCTCGCCGCACATGGATTTGCAGATCCGAAGGCGCGGTGATAGAGCAACGCCGCTGGGCGCCTTTGGCGGGGTTGCGCAGGAATCGAGCTTGTGTCTCGACAGGCCGAAGCCACTTAATCCGGCTGGGCCGCGATCCTGTCTTCGTGATGTTCCCACGGTAATTACTCGTCATTGGGTGACCCGTCCCGAACCCTTGTGAGACCTATAAATGTCCAGGTCAGGGCCGACTTTTCGATGAGAAGGCGTGAGCCGGCGCCAGGCGAAGGATCGGTGCGGATTTTTCCCCCTCTGGGTTGCCCGTGTATTCTTCGATCTGTCGCCAACTTGGCTGGCCTGCTTGTGGAGTTACGATTGACCAAGGCAAAGCCTGACGTCGCATTAGATGAGGACGGAGAGTCGTGGCGGACCCTCCGTAACGTACGGTATTCGGTGTCACCTGTTCGGTGAGGAAACGCTAACTTACCGTCGGGCGTTATTCGACGCCCCGTGACCGTCGTGGCCTCGTCTTTGCGACGGGAACGCGTCCTTGCTGGTGTGAAGCGAGATGTGAAAATTCTCCGCAGCGCAGGCGGAGTTTCTCGCGGAGCTCGGTGGGAAGAGAGCGAGCGTCGCTGCATCGGTTGATTTTCCGTGTGCGGTCCGAGCTTGTTCTGCAAGTAATGAAGCGCGAGACGAGAAGGGGGTCTCGGCGTGCGCCAGTCTGTAAGAGAGACGAGAGGCGAAGAATTCCGGGGCGGTGACCGGCCGCGACGGGCCAGAGGCATCGGAAGCGGGATCCGCATATCCGGATCCAGCTCCAACCTCGGCTCCGGCGACGTCGGACCAGACGGCCCACGTAACCACGCCTCGGGCATATTCACCACCCGGTTCTCTCCCGGCGGGCATTTCCACGCACGTGACGTGGATCGGCCTCTCCCGGGCCGCGCCAAACACAAGCCGGCACGCTAGCCGACCCCTGAGGATTCCCCTGCGGATTCCGCATGCGCCGGATGCCCTGAACGCGTGCTCGTTGCGGAAGCTCGTCGCGTGATCCCGCGACCGGCCATGCCGCCGAGACGCGTGACCGCCCGCGCGATGCGGTGTCACTGCCGCTGACCAGCGGATGTTCCCAAACCCCGGGGCCCGAGGCCGAAAGGTTGCAAGCCCGCGAGCATCGTGCCGTCCGGCGACGGGACGGTGCGCGCGAGCATGCGCCGTACCGGACGCGCTGTCGTCGTCCACGGCATTCGGGGCTTCGCGGGCTTCCTCGCCGCCGCGAATCCGGTAAAGGGCCGGTCGCAGCCGTGGCGGAGAAGCCGTTGGGCCTGCTCCGGCCACTGCGACGGAGAGGCCTGTCACGTCAGCCCGCCGGCCGCGGCGTGCCGTCCGCACAGTGAGCGGGCGGTGCCCGGCCGTGTGGCTGTGCGCAGCTGCAATAGGAGATCAGATGAGAAGAAAGTACGTGATACCAAACACCACTGACTGGGAAGGCCCGATACTGCGGCCGATCGCAGCGGGGGGTGCGCGCGAATGGTGAGCACCGCCGACACTCTTCTGCGTACGGCCGTCGTTCCCGCGGCCCTGGACATGCCGTTGACGATCCCGGCGTTCATGAAACTCGCCGGCAGCCTGGCCGGTTTCCCCTTCGTGAAGGTCGTGGTGGACCTGCACGAGTCGACGTTCCATTTCATCGACAGCACCGGAAACCCGCTGCACGTGCAGTACATCGCGGAGCACATCCTCGGCGAACCGGTGGAGAACCTGCTCCGGGACATCGACACCTTCAACCACGACGTCTACATCCGTCCCGACCGGCGCTTCCTGCTCGGGCTGCTCGCGCTGCACCGGCGGCCGGGCGCGGACGGCGGCCAGGAACAGGTCTTCCTGTCACTGGAGACGGTGGAGGCGGACACGATGACCGCGGACATGCTGCTGTCCTTCTACCGGTACGTGCGCGAGCACCTCGACCCGTCGGTGCCGCTGTTCCTCAAGCCGGCGAACCATCTGCAGGAAGCTCACGTCGCGGACATCCCGCATGACGAGCTGCCCCGTCTCCTCGCTCACGAACTGCTGTCACAGGCGCCGTTCGTGCCCCTCAACCCCGGTACGGCGCACGGCCGGCTCCGGGTGTTCCGTTCGGCCGCCGAATACCGGGCGGGCGCGGACACGCTGGAATGGCACGACATCATCGTCATGCCGCGCGTACCCGACGACATCCCCCGGGTGTCCGGGCTGATCAACACCGAGCACACCACTCCGCTGTCGCACACCAACGTCCTGGCCACCGGGTGGGGCATCCCCAACGCCATCCAGACCGACCTCCTCGACCGTCTCGACCACGCCGGTCTGGACGGCCAGTGGGTGAGGTACCAGGTCGACCCGGCCGCCGCCGAGGTTCACGTCGAAGCGGCCGAAGCGCCCGCCGCCGACTCCCGGCCGCCCTGGACGGCCGACCGCGTCTCCCTGGAGAAACCCGAAACGGGCGCCACCTCGATCACTCCGTTGTCGCGGCTGCGCATGGGAGACCACTACCGGTTCGGTACGAAGGCCGCCAACCTCGGCGAGCTGTGCCATGTGCTGGAGCACGGCTCCCGCCGCTGGCTCGGCTTCTACCAGATCCCCCGGCCGCCACGGGCTGATCTGCTCGGCTATCTGGCCCGGCTCCTCGACGTCTCCGGTCCGGCCGACGAGGCCGTACTGTCCGCCGCCGCCGAGCGTCTCGTCAGGCGGCATGTGGAGGTGCCGCGGGGCATCGCGCTGCCGTTCTCGATGCAACAGGAGTTCCTGGAGTCCTCGCCGCGGATCCAGCAGACCATCGGCCGGCTGAAGATGGCGCTGGAGGTCGGCACCGAGCACATCGACGCGCTCTGCGCGGAGTTGCAGCAGCTGATCATCGAGACCCGGCTTCCCGACGACATACGGCAGCAGATCGACGACGCCATCGTCACCCACCTGTCGGGCGTCGGCGGGTTCGTGGTGCGCAGCTCGTCCAACGCGGAGGACCTGGCGGGCTTTTCCGCGGCAGGGGTCTACGAGTCCATCCTTCACGCACGCACGCTGGACGCGATCGCCGACAGCGTCAAGGAAGTGTGGTCCTCGCTGGTGTCCGCGCGCAGCGTGCGGCTGCGGGAGCAGGCGGGCATCCCGCTGGAAGACTGCTACATGGGTGTGATCGTCCAGGAACGGGTGGACGTTCCCCTCGGGGGAGTCATGGTCACCTGTAATCCGGCCGAGCAGCGGGACTTCCGGAACGTCTACGTCAACATCTCCGCCGGTTCGGTCGACGACGTCGTCTCCGGTGTGCGGGCGCCTCTGCAGCACCTGTACAACACGGTCGAAGGCGGCGGACGGACGATCTCGCTCGGATCCGCGCAGTCCGATCTGGACGCCGCATCGAAGGACTCCCTCGCGCGCCTGGCACTGATCGGCCGCCTGCTGCAGTCCCATTTCTCCCCGGACTACCTCTACGGGACCCCCGTCGACATCGAATGGGCACTGGACGGCGAGCGGATCAAGCTGTTGCAGATACGGCCCTACCGAGCATCGTCATGACGGGGAACGCCCCGGCCGCCGCCCAGCGGGTCATCAGAACCTACAACGGCTTCAAGCTGTTCACCGGTCTGCTGTGGTGGCTGCCCATCTTCTACGTCTACCAGCGTGACAGCGGCCTGTCCGACGCGCAGATCTTCAACATCCAGAGCATCTACTACCTGGCGTTCTGCCTGCTGGAGATTCCCACCGGCGCGCTGGCCGACCGTTTCGACTACCGCCGTTTCCTGCAGGCCGGGGCCGTCGTACTGACGGTGGCCAACCTCGTCCCCGTCACATGGACGTCCTACGGCGGATTCCTGACCCACTTCCTGCTCATCGCACTCGGCAACTCGCTGGTCTCCGGCGCGGGCAGCGCCTACCTGTACGAGTATCTGCAGCGCAGTGACTCCGTCGCCGTGTACCAGCAGGCCGAGGGCAGCGGACGCGCCTACACCCTGACCGGCCGTATCGTCTGCCTGCCGGCCGCCGGGCTGCTCATGCAGTGGAACGCTCCCTCGCCCTACTGGCTCTCGGCGGCCTGTAGCGCCGCCGCCGTACTGCTCGCACTGTGGCTCCCCGCCCTGCCTCCGGCACGCGGCGAGCAGCGCGAAGCCACGGGACAGCGGCAGTCACTGCGCGACCAGCTCGCCGCCGGGCGGGTGCTGTGGCGGTCTCCGGTGCTGGCACTGCTCATGGCCCAGGGAGTCGCGGTCTTCACGCTCGTGCGGATCGGCCAGGCCAACCTCTTCCAGCCCATCCTCTCCGTCAAGCATCTCCCGCTGGCGGGATTCGGCGTGATGATGGCGGTGACCACGCTCTTCGAGCTGGCGGGGGCGGCCCGGTCGACCTGGTTGCGGCGGTTCGGCGATGTGCGGGTCGTGTTCGTCCTCACCGCGGTCATGGCCGCCGCCCTGGCCCTGCTGGTTCCGGCCGGGCTGACCGGGACGGTGCTGTGCCTGTGCGTCTTCTCCCTGGCCTCGGGACTGATCTTTCCCATCCAGCGGCAGCTGATCAACCGTGCCATTCCCGACTCGCGGCACCGCGCCACGCTGCTGTCCCTGGAGTCACTCATCGACCGCTCCGTCTGCGCCCTGGTCGTGCTGGCACTGGGCGGTTACCTGTCCCGGGGCGCGATGAACCTGTTCCTGATCCATCTCGCCATCGGCACGATCGTGCTCATGGCGGCGCTGGCCGTACTGGTCCACCTGACGCACCGGCGGCAGCGCACCGCTGCGGCTCGGCGCGTCACCGCAGCGCAGCGCACCGCCGCTGACCAGCGGACCATCGCCGACCAGCGCACCGCCGTAAAGGAGAACGTCGCGTGAAAAAGATTCTCTACGTCTACGCCAAGGGCGGCGCACCGCTGGAGTACGCCTTCCCGCGCATCGCCGCCTGTGGTGAGCTGCACGTGCTGGCGCTCATGCCGTTGCCGGCCGCGGGCGAGGAGCACTGGCGCCCGTGCTGCGCGAGCATCACCGAGGCCTACCTGGACACCGCTCGGGGTGACGCCGTCACCGAGGAGATCATGCGGCACGCCAAGTTCATCGAGGCCGATGCCGTGGTGACGTTGTCGGAGTTCGCCGTGCTGGCGGTGGCGCACGCCGCCGACCGGCTGGGACTGGCCGGCGCCGGTCCCGCCGCCGCCGAACGAGCGCGTGACAAGCGGCTCATGCGCGAGATCTGGGCGGACACGGGGGTTCCCGTCCCCGGATTCCGCCGGATCTCCTCCGAGGAGGAACTGCGCACCGCGCTGACCGAGCTGACACTACCGGTGCTGCTGAAGCCGGCCTGGAGTGCCGGATCGATCGCCCAGCTGGTGCTGAGCTCGCCCGACGACGTGCCCGCCGCATGGGCGCAGGTCGGCCACGCCCTGGACAAGGGCAACCAGGTGGGGATGAGCGAGCTGTACGAAACGGACGCGGACCACCACCTGCTCGTCGAGGAGATCGTCGAGGGGTCGACCGACGGCTGGTACGACCTGCCCGGCTATGCCGACTACGTGAGCGTCGAAGGGATCGTCGCCGACGGCGTCTACCACCCGCTGTGCATCGCGGCGCGGCTCCCTCCGATCCCGCCGTTCAACGAGGTGGCCAGCACCATGCCCTGCGTCCTCCCCGAGCCGCTGCAGCGCAGGATCGAGGAAGTCTCTCGGCAGGCCGTGGACGCCCTGGGGCTGGGAACCTGCGGCACGCACACCGAGCTGAAGCTCCGCGCCGACGGGCGGATGGCCGTCATCGAGACCGCCGCGCGATTCGGCGGGGTGATGATCACCAAGCAGGTCGAGGAGGTGTTCGGGCTCGACCCGATCGCCATGCTCGTACGGCAGCTGCTCGGTGAGCAGGTCGCCTACCCCGAGCGGATGCTCGTCGAGGGACACGGCGCGGCGGCCTCCGTGGTCGCCGCCCCCGCCGACGCCGCCGGGACCCCCTGGCGCAGCAGGCCGCCATGGATTCCGCGCGCGGTGAACTGGTCCGACATCCTGTCGCCCGGCAGCGCCATCGAACCGGTCGCGGCGTTCGACCTGCCGCCCGGCCGTACCGTCCCGGCCTATGATCCCGCCGCCGGCGTCGCCAACTGGCTGGGAGTCTTCATGCTCACCGCCGCCGACGCCGAAACGCTGCTGCGTGACTGCAACGCCGTCCTCAACGGCCTTGAGGACGGCCTCAACCGGGCGGCCTCCCCGCCCGCGTAGCCGTACCCGGTCACAGCGGAGCGGTGGCCGCCGGGGTGTGGTTTGCCACAGGGCGGGATCGGTAGTGCACCTCATTACCGAGGAACCTCCACGTCCATAGCTTTCTTCACATGAGCCATGGAATCGCCGGCCGGGTGACCGGAACCCCACCTTCGCGCCGATCGGACACCTTTGGCCGCGGGTGGGGGATATGCGAACATCGGCACCAACGTGATGATCGGTCCGGCGGTTCTGACGGCGGTGGTGTTTGCAAGAGTACGGCTGGCGGCGCGGAGCGAGGCAGGCGATGAGCTCCGCCGGTAGAGTGCTGATCTCGGTGACGCTGGGCACCCTGTCCGCCGTGGTCGAACTGCTCTTCGTCCTGGTCGCGCTGCCGCTGGCCGGGCGGGCCGGGGCCACCTACCGCGTCTCGCCCTCGGCTTCCCCGGAGGGCGAGACGGTGGGGGAGCCGTCCTCGGCGGGCGAAGGCATCTCGTCGATCGCCCGCCGCCTGGCGGCCCTGGAGCTGAAGCGGCTCGGCGTCCCGGTCACCGGATACACCGGCCGGCAGGCCATGCGTTACCTGGCGCTGCGCTGGCCGGTCGGGTTGCTGGGCGGCATGGTGCTCGTGCTGCTGGGGACCGGGGTGACGGTGGCGATCCAGCTCGCCTGGTCGTGGGTGCGCGGGGAGGCCTTCGACGATATACCCCCGACCCCGCTGATCCTGATTTACACTTTTGTTGTTGGGACTGTGCTGCTATTTCTCGATATATGCGGACTAGTAGGGGTTCAGGCTGTGGAGCGGCACCTGGCCCTGCGGCACCTCGGTCCCACCTCCACCGAGGCACTTGAGCGCAGGATCGCCGAGCTGGCCGAGACCCGTGCGGGCATCCTCGCCGCGGTCGACTCCGAACGCCGCCGCATCGAACGCGACCTGCACGACGGGCTGCAGCAACGGCTGGTGGCCCTGTCGATGGTGATCGGCAGGGCCCGGCGGGGCCGGCCCGAGCTGCTGGGACAAGCTCACGAGGAGGCCCAGCGGGCACTGGCGGAGTTGCGTGAAGTGGCCTGGCGGGTCTACCCCAGCGGGCTGGACACCCTGGGGCTGGGCGAGGCGCTGGCAGGGGTGGCCGAGCGCTCCAGCGTTCCGGTGACACTATGCTGCTCGCTGGCCCGGCGACCGCCCATGGCGGTGGAGACGGCCGCGTACTTCGTGGTCTGCGAGGCCGTCACCAACGCCGCCAAACATTCGGACGCCACGCGGATCACCGTGGAGGTAACCAGTGAGGACGACATGCTGACCGTGCGAATCGAGGACGACGGCATCGGCGGCGCGAACCCGGAGGGCGGCGGCCTGTCCGGGCTGGCCAGGCGAGTCGCGGCACTGGACGGGAGATTCACGGTGCTCAGCCCGCTCGGCGGCCCCACGACGATCACGGCGGAACTGCCATGCGGGTGATCCTGGCGGAAGACTCCACCCTCCTGCGTGAAGGGCTCATCCGGTTGCTGGCCGAGGAGGGCCACGAGGTCCTCGCGGCGGTCGGCGACGGCCGGTCGCTCATCCAGGCCGTCGACGCCCACCAGCCCGAGGTCGTGGTGGCGGACGTCCGGATGCCGCCCACCCACACCGACGAGGGACTGCGGGCCGCCCTGGAGATCCGCCGCCGGTGGCCGTCGACCAAAGTGCTCGTCCTGTCCCAATACGTCGAGAAGAAGTACGCCACGGAGCTGATGAGCTCGGACATCTCGGGGGTCGGATACCTGCTGAAGGACCGGGTGGCCCAGGTGGCCGACTTCCTGGACGCCCTCGACCGCGTCGCCGCCGGGGGAGCGGCCTTCGACCCCGAAGTGGTCCGCCAGCTACTGGCACGCACCTCCCAGGTCGACCCCCTGGCACGGCTCACCGCCCGGGAACGGGAGGTGCTGGAACACATGGCCCAGGGGCTGACCAACGCCTCCATCGCCGAAACCCTGTTCATCTCCCAGAGCGCCGTGGAGAAGCACGTCAATTCGGTGTTCGACAAGTTGCGCCTGACCCACGTGACCGGCTACAGCCGCCGCGTGCTCGCCGTCCTGCGTTTCCTGGAATCCTGAGCCGGGGCGGTGATGGGGAAAATCGCCCTACCACCGTGAAACCACCTCCGGAAGCTGAGAAACCAGGCACTCACGACACAGGTCGTCGCGGCCCCACTCGGCGTACAGGTCGATGGGGGGCACATCCTTGTGCGAGGGGTTCTCGTCGACGACCATGCCGAAGAAAGACTCAGGACGGTGGAACGGCAATGGCTGCCCTGGCACGCGCCGACCGCACGCCGTATTGGGGCGTCTTTCTTCTCGCGCGTCGGAGATGACGAAGTCGCACAGGTGCCGCACTCCGTCGTCGCCGCGGACCAGTTCGTACCGGTGCTGTAGCTCGTCCATGTGATCACTGGTCATCGGGCCGAGCACCATGGCCCGTTGCGGGCAGAACAGGGCGTGCCAGGTGCAGTTGTTCGCCTCCTCGCCGATCTCGACCGGCACCAGCTGGTCGATCGGTGCCCGTTTGGCCTCCGGCCATTGCGGGTCCGGCTCTCCGGTGACGGCCGACCGGTAGCACTGCTGTCCGTCGGGCAGTGTCTCGCCGTAATGGTGGGCCGCGGAGTACAGCTGGTCGTACATGCATTCCACGACCGTGCTGTATCGCGCGTACTTGCGGGTGCCGTCGGGAAACCGCACGGTCGCCAGCCACGTGCCCATCAAACCCTCCCACCGCCGCTGTTGCCGACCGAGCGTAACTATCTTCCCCCTCAGGGATCACCGACGTACGGCATGGCAGACCGATGTACGGCATGGCAGAACGGACACCGGCCCCGGACAACCGATCAGTTTTGAAGAAGCCGCCGCCGCGGTGGATCCCTAGCATGAGGTTGTCCCGGTCAAGCCTTGCAAGAGAGGAAACCTGCGATGAAGGGCACGCAGACGTCCGCCAAGAGCACCAACGCGACCGCCGAGAAGACCGACGAGAAGTACGACGGATTCACGGACGAGGAACGAAGCGCGATGAAAGAGCGCGCCCAGGAGCTGAAGGCGGCCGCGCGCCGCGGCCCGCGCGCGGCCAAGGCGGACGCGGAGAGCGAGGTGCTCGCGAAGATCGCCGAGATGCCGGAAGCGGACCGCGTCCTCGCCGAGCGGCTCCATGACATCGTCAAAGCCGGCGCGCCGGACCTCTCGCCGAAGCTCTGGTATGGGATGCCCGCGTATGCCAGGAACGGCAAGGTCGTCTGCTTCTTCCAGAGCGCGCAGAAGTTCAAGACGAGGTACGCCACGCTCGGCTTCAGCGACCAGGCGAACCTCGATGAAGGAACCATGTGGCCGACCGCCTTCGCTCTGACGGAGTTGACCGCCGCCGACGAGGCGCGGATCGGCGCGCTCATCGAGAAGGCGGCGAACTGAGGCTCAAGAAGGCGGTGAACTGAGGCTGGTCCTCACGGACGCAACGCTGTTCGTGAAGTCACTGCGGAAGCTGAGAGGCCAGGCACTCACGGCAAAGGTCGTCGCGATCCCATTCGGCGTACAGGTCCATGGGGGGCAGATCCTCCGGCAAGGTGTCCAGCTCCATGCCGAGGTAAGGCTCGATACGGTGGAACGGCAATAGCTGCCCTGGCACGCGCCGACCGCATGCCGCGTTCGGACGTCTATCTTCCCGCGCGTCGGAGATGACGAAGTCGCACAGGTGCCGCACTCCGTCGTCGCCGCGGACCAGTTCGTACCGGTACTGCAGCTCGTCCATGTGATCGCAGGACATCGGGCCGAGCACCATGGCCCGTTGCGGGCAGTACAGGGCGTGCCAGGTGCAGTTGTTCGCCTCCTCGCCGATCTCGACCGGCACCAGCTGGTCGATCGGTGCCCGTTTGGCCTCCGGCCATTGCGGATCCGGCTCTCCGGTGACGGCCGACCGGTAGCACTGCTGCCCGTCGGGCAGCATGTCGCCGTAATGGCAGGCCGTGGAGTAGAGCCGGTCGTACATGCATTCCACGACCGTGCTGTATCGCGCGTACTTGCGGGTGCCGTCGGGAAACCGCACGGTCGCCAGCCATGTGCCCATCAAACCCTCCCACCACCGCCGTTGGCGGTTGAGCGTAGTTATCTTCCACTGCGGGATCAACGAATTAAGCGGCGCAGTCCGGGCACGGAGAACACGCATCCTTAACACGTTCAACACGCGGAAGAAGCCAGCTCATGATCTTCATCGCCGTCAAGTTCACCATCCGTCCCGAGCGAAGCGAAGAGTGGCTCTCGCTTGTCGGCGATTTCACCCAGGCCACCCGGCGGGAGCCGGGCAACGTCTTCTTCGAATGGTCCAGGAGCGTCGACACGCCCAACCAGTTCGTCCTGCTGGAGGCGTTCGCCTCGTCCGCGGCAGGCGAGGCCCACGTGGGCTCCGAGCACTTCAAGACCGCCATGGCATGGATGCCGGAGGTGATCGCGAAAACACCGGAGATCATCAACGTCGAGGTGCCCGGCGAAGGCTGGTCGCAGATGGCGGAACTGTCACCGGCCTGACCGGCCGATTGGAGAAGACCGCGGAAGGCCCGGACCACGCCGGCTGAGTCACACGGCTGCGCAATCCGGGAGAGCAGATCGCGCGCGCTCCGACTGCATGCTGATCAGCGACCAGATCGAACCGATCGCATGCCCTGGGAGTTGCCCGTGATTCAGAAGCTCCGCCGTCTCTGCGCGTTCGCGGCCGCGTTCGCCGTTGCGGCGATCGCCATCCCGGCCACCGCCGCCCATGCCGACGCCACCGGCGGCTGCACGACGTACTACCGCACCGTCGACCAGGTCTACATGGAGATCGGCTCCTGCATCTCGAACGTCAACGGGGAACTGAGGCCGGACACCTGGGTCCGCTTCCAGTACCAGGGGTCGGCTCCCTCAGTCCCGCCACCCTGCTGGCTCAACATCCACCTGTACCGTAACAACGATCCCCTCCCGGGTTCCGGAAGCTCCTGCACGTCCTACATCCCCGGCAACGGCAGCATGGGCCCATGGGTCAATGTGAAGGGCAGTTCCTACATCGACCCCTACTGGTGGCCGGTGACATACCGCACCGGAGTGGTCGTCAACATCAACAACGGGCATGCGACCGACATGTTGTGGAGTCCGTGGCAGGAGGCGTGACTGGCGGCGTAGCCCGGTGACAGCGACAGCCCGGTCTTCGGCCGGCCGGGCTGTCGATTTCATCGGAAGTCACCCATCGGATTGATGAGGAGCTCGGCGCCGCCAACGCTGCGGCCATCCGCGGCGGTCATGCTCTTCAGGGGGCGGATACCGCCGGCCTGCCGCACGGTCAGGATCGGATGACGTTGATGCTCCGGTGGAGGGTGCGGGCGTTGCGGATCTTCTGCGTCTTGTCCACAAATACGGCGAGGTTCCGCATGTCCGCGAGCGGGGACAGATCAAGCGCCTGCGCCGTGCTGCTGAGGATGACGCTCTTCAGGGCCGGCAGAGAAGAGAGCGGGGCGAGGTCGTTGATCCCGCTACAGCCGTACAGGTTGAGATAGCGAAGGCAGGGAAGACCGGAGAGCGGGCCGAGATCGGTCACGGCGGTGTACTGGAGCGACAGAGTGTGAAGGCTCTGCTGGCCAGCCAGCGGGGTCAGGTCCTTTACGTTCCGGCATCCCTGCAGATTCAGCTCGCTCAGGCGGCGGTCACTCAGCGGACTCAGATCGTTCACCCAGTCGCAGTGCCTGAGCATGAGCCAGGCCAGTCCGGGGACGGCCCGGACGAGTGCCGGCAGGCCGCCGTCGACCATGGAGTCTTGCAGCGATACATGGTCCAGCTTGGGGAAGCTCGCGAAGAACGCCGGATCCCGCGGCAGGTGTGCCCGGTAGAGGGCGAGGCTCTGCAACCCGGCGTGGCGGGTAATGGGGGTGAAATCTCGTACTCGGTTCATGTCCCCAAGCAGCAGCGAGTCCAGGGACGTGACCGTGTCCAGGAATCCCAGGTCGGTGAAGTCGACTCCGCTGAGCTTCAGCTTCCTCAGTTCGGGCAGCCTGGAGAGCACCTTGAGGTCGACCTGCCGTGCGGGGCTGAAGTGAATCCAGAGCCAGTCCAGTTCGGGATGGCAGGCGAGATCCTCCAGGGAGGCGCCGCCCATTTCCTGCAGCGCCAACCAGGACAGCGGCGGAGCCGTCCGAAGGAAGTCCAGACGGTCGACGGGACAGTTGACGTCGATGGCATCGATCTTCCTGAGTCGGCCAAGGCCACCGAGTAGCCGAGGGTTGTCGATGTCCAGGCGCCTGTTCGGCGGCGTGACCTCGGCGAGGATCTTGGCCGCGTAGGTGTCGGGATCGAAGTAGCTCCAGCCCGTGATCAGCTCTCTTTTGACGTCCCCCCTGGTGTCACCGGCGTATCCGGTCAGCTTCACCAATGCCTCGGGGCCGTTGATCAGCCAACAGGTGCGCACGGTCGCGACCGCCTTGGCCGTTGACAGTCCGCGCAGGCCCTCGGGCAGGCGGCGGAGTGCCTCCTCGCCGGCCAGAGCCAGCGACCTGGCTTCGGCGTCGTTCCTCGGCGGTATCACCTCGGCCAGGCAGGCGTCGATGCGCTCCCGCAGATCGGCGGGAAGCTCCTGGACGGTCTCCAGGCATCCCGCCACCAGCAGCCGCAGCCGCCGGGCGTACCGCCTGTCCCGCTCCGCCCGGTCCAGCAGTCCGGCGAGGAGTTCGCGGCGTACCGGGGCGTTCGCGTGGCCGGCGGCCATCACCACCGTCTCGCGCCACTGGTCCAGATGCGCCCGCTCGACCAGCGGTTCCACGTCGGCGTCGTCGGCCGCTTGTTTGGCGGCGAGATACTCCTGCACGGTGCGGTGGACGAAGTCGATCCGTCCCGTGGCCGGTTCTCTGATCACGCCGCTGCGCTGGATCAGGTGGTCCAGGACGGCCTCGGCCGTCGCGTCGATACGGGGCATCGACGCGACTTTGTCGGCGATCCGGCGGAGCGCGGTCGCCTTGGACAGTTCAGAGCGACCCCAGACCGACAGCTGCCAGGCCAGATCTTGCAGGATGCGGATCGTCTGTTCGGGTTCGAGCGTGACCTCGGCGGCGATGCCACGCTCGACGTCGCGGCGCACCAGCAGCAGTTCGAGAGCCGCCGCGTACAGCCCCATCCGGTTGCGCGGCAGCTGCGTGCCGCGGTCCAGGTTGAGCGCGCAGAGCATCGCGGCCAGCAGCGGGGTGGAAGCGAGCACCTGCAGGTGTCGGCCGCTCTCCAGCCTGGCCAGCAGCGCGCCCTGATACTCCTCCAGCTTCGAGGAGGTGCACGGCAGGCTCTTGGAGCCCTTCATCGCCAGGTGCCAGTGCCGTACCAGCTCATGCAGGTCGTGCGGTGTCATCGGCTCCAGCATCACCGACTCGAAGCCCTCTTCCTCCAGCCATCGCGCGTCCGCGGCGGCAGGGCGGGAGGTAACGACGGTCCTGATATCGGGGTAGGCGGACATCAGGCCGCCGAGCCACTGCCTGACGGCCGGGCGGTGCCGTACGGCCAGCTCGTCGACACCGTCGACCAGCAGCAGCGCCCGTCCGGACTCCAGGATCCGGTGGGCCCACCCCGTGGGCATGCGCCCGGCCAGCGGGCCCGCGACGTCGGCTATGAAGCTCTCCGGTCCTGGCAGGACTCCCGTGTGGTGACTGCGAAGCTTGACGACGAACGGGACGCAGCCGTTCCACCCGGCCAGCTCGTCCACGAAGCCACCGCGTGCCGCCGTGACCGACAACCAGCGCAGCAGCGTGCTCTTGCCCGATCCGGCATCGCCTCTGAGCAGGGTCCTGGAGGCACGTCCCAGGGCGCTTTCGGCGCGCACTGTGGTCATGCCGTGCTGGGCGGGCGCGTCGGTCAGGTCACCGAACCGCATGCGTTCGTGGTCGGGCCTTCGGCTTTCGGCGGAGACACTCAGGCTGATGTAAGCGATGCTCAGCGTGGCTCGCGGCCGGTAGTTGTCCACCCGGACGCCGAACAGTTCAACCTCGTCCAGCGTCCGGCTGATGTGCTCTAGATAGCGGCGCTCGAACTCAGCGTCGTCCTGGACTCCCGACGGGGCGTCCAGGGTGCGCGCGGGCAGCTTCGCCAGCACCGTCGAGACCTGCCTGCCCAGCTCGTCGAGCTGCTCGCCGAGCCGGGCCGTTCTGCCGAGCAGTTCGGTGGCGACTCTGGGCAGATACTGCGGGAGCTGCTGCAGGATGCGCACCACGCACTCGACGCACTCTTCGAGCAACACGTCGTAAAGCTGCCCGCCGGCCTCGCCGAGTTGAGGACGGGGGTCGGCGAGTCCCTGGCGGATCCGCCTGGTCAGCAGGATCGGATCGGCCGCGGCGTCGAAGACGGCCCGGTCGGAGAAGTCGGCCCGCTTGAGGGTGTCCACGGCCTCCAGCAGCGCGGCGGCCCTGTCGCTCTCGGACAGGCCGCCGTATTCCCGCTCGACAAGCGTCATCAGCCGCCGGTCCACTCCGTCGGCGATCGCCTCCACCTGGCGCTGGAAGCTGCGCCGGACCAGGCGGTCGGGGAGCTCACTCCTGATCAGCGTGGCCAGGTCCGAGTTCCGCTCGGTCTGGGCGGAGCGGACCGACAACCATTCCTGCGCGGCGCGCTGGGCGACGGCCTTCGCCGCTGCGGCGGCTGCGGCTTCCAGTGCGGGCATGGCACTCCTCGGACGTGGAGATCAGCTGGGCAGGGGCAGCACTGGTGGATCCGCCGCCGACCGATCCGGGTTCCCTTCGCATCACGGTCAGCGGCCGCCAGGGCCGGCAGGCCGCAGGGGTGCGGGTGTCGCGTCGCCGTCGACGGTACATGGGCCGTCGAGCGGCGGCTAGATCTGCTCCGGGAGGACGGCGCCGGCTATGACCCCGAGGCCGAGCTGGGGCGGGGCACCAGTGTGGAGATCGTCTTTCCCCTGTCCCCGGAACCGGGGACGGCCGCCAGGACAGACACGACAGCCGTCGGACGAACATGATCTGGAGGTGTGAGCAGGGCTCCATAAGAAACAGGGACCGCCGGACGGCAGGAGGCTCCTCGTGCACCCGATGGAAGCGATCTTCGAGCGGGCGCTGGAGCCGTACGCACGTTCGGTCCGCGAGGCGGCTCCGATCATGGACAGAGACAGCCCCGCGCGACGGCTGGTGATCGTGGACGACGACGACATCAACCGGCACGGCCTGGCCGCGATCCTCTCCATCGCGCCGGGCCTGCAGGTGGTGGCCGGGCTGGACCACGAACGGGCGATGGCATGGCAGGGCTGGCC
Organism: Streptosporangium sp. NPDC000396; assembly: GCF_042898655.1. Taxonomy (NCBI): domain Bacteria; kingdom Bacillati; phylum Actinomycetota; class Actinomycetes; order Streptosporangiales; family Streptosporangiaceae; genus Streptosporangium; species Streptosporangium sp. NPDC000396. Next base: position 35,825 of record NZ_JBIAZA010000010.1, on the reverse strand, counting down.
CCGGATCGACGTGGCCCTGGTGGACGCTGCCGACGAGCGCCGCGCGGACGACCACTTCCCCGGCGTAGCGGTAGTGGAGACTATCCGCACGACCAGCCCGGACACCGTGGTCATCGTCATCACCGGCCACTTCTTCGACGGCGCCATCCGCCGCAGGATGAAGGAAGCCAGGGCCGACTACTTCTACCACCGCGGCGAACTCGCCGACGCCGCCGTGCTCGTGGCGACCGTACGCGACCCGCGGCGGGCAGTACCGCCACCGGCCGACCCCGAGGAGGAGATCAGGCACGGCGTGTCCCGCCACAGCAGGGTCAACCGGGCCGTACGGCATGCGCTGGAACGAAACCTGCCGGAGACGATCGCTGAACGACGGAACCCCCGCTCGCGCGTCTGGGAACGGCTGCGCCGGGAATTCAACCGGGAAGCCGAGCTGACGGCGATGACCTCCGACGGCCGGACACCGGACCGCCGCCAGGACCTTCCGTCATTGCCGCAGATCTCCCGGCTCCTGCAGTGGGCCACCCGGGTCAAGACCTCGCCGCATCAGGCCGATGACGGCTGAACTGCCGCCGTTCGCCCGGCTCGCCGCCGCCACCACGGCCTTCACGACCACGCAGTTCTTCATCAACCTGCGCCTCGTCGCACGGATCGCGGTGTGCGTCATGGCCGTGGCAGACCGGCGGCTCACCCCGCCGGTCGCGCTGACCGCCTGCGCGATCTGCTTGGCCTACGATCTGGCGTTCTACCTGTGCCTGCGCCACGGCCTGTGCTTTCCGCCGTGGCTACGCCTGGTGTTGGACATGGCCGACGTGGCGGGCTGGTCAGTCGTCATGGGCGATCCGATCGACGCCCCCGCGCTGCTGGCCGCACCGCTGGCCTTCGAACGCGCTCTCGTTCAGGGCACCCGAGCCCTTGCCGTACCGCTGGCGGCAGGCTTGGCCACCAACGCCGCCCTGCTCACCGCGGCGCGGCCGTGCAGCGTGTCCCCGTTCCTCTGGCCGGCTTTCGCCGTATTGAGCGGCCTGGGGCTGGCCCGCTACCTGGAGCTGCGCCTGTACGCGCACCTGCGCACCGCCCTGGCCGACCGGGAGGCGGCGCGCGGCCAGGCCGAGCTCGCCGGGAGGCACAGCATCGCGGTGGGCGCCGACACCGTGGTCGACCTGATCACCCGCACGTGGCCATTGCTCGCCGTACCGGGAAAGGCAGTGCACTCGCCGCTGGCGGCCTGGCGCCAGCACCTGGCCGAGCAGGCCATCGGCTGCGCCGACTACCTGTCCGCCGCCCTGTCGCGCTGGGAGCAACGGCACAACCTGGCCAGCCCCGACCTGGCCAGGGACGTGCAGTTACGCACCGAGAGCGGCTGTGGCTCCCTGCTGCTGTCTCGTCGCCAGGTGGCCAGGCTGGAGGCCGAACTGGTACGGCTGGAGCCTAGAAACCTCGTCGTGGTGACGGTAACGGAGCCCAGACCGCTGGGGCAGCGCCAGGAGATACAGATCGGCGAAGATCTGGTGATCCTTCCCGAGGACACCCCCGCCCGGGTTCCCTCGCTTGACCCGGGCCCCAGCATGATCGCGCTGGGAGCGGTCGGCAGCCTGTCCCATTCCTGGCCCAAGCTGGACGCAGTGCCCCTTCCAGTCGGCCTGCTCCTGATGATCAGCGGGCTGGTGGCCGCCTGGTGGTCTCACCGCCAGATCGTCACCGACGGCGACTCCGCGCACGGGAGAGTACTCGCGGCGGCGCTCGCGTTCGGCACGGTGGACGCGCTGGTCGCGACGACGCTGCTGACCAACCTCACGGCGGGTGGGCTGACCAGGATGCCGTTCCTGCACTTCCCGCTCTTCGCCGGGCCGCTCGCGGTCATGTACGTCCGCGACCTGTCGCGCAGGCAGCGAGCCGTCGCCGTCGCCGCCTCCGCGGCCGTCTTCGCCGCTTGCTCCGCCCTCCTCCCTGTTCCTGTCCGCCTTGCCGACCTGACCGCGCTGCTGTGGCCGCTGGCCTTCACCGTCGGCGCCTCCACTCTGCGTGACCTGCTCATCCAAGAGAAGGCGGCTTTCGACGAGGTGCTCGCTCAAGAGCGTGCCGTGGTTATCCAGGAGGGCTACCAGAATGGCCGCCAGGCGGTTCTTGAGCTGGTACGGCGGGCGCACGAGGAGGCGGAGCGGCGGCTGGCGGAGGACGGCGCCCTGATCGGCCCGCTCCTGGTGCCGGAGATCCAGCACCGCCTCGCCGAGGTGCGCCGCCGCCTCACCAGCCTCTGACTACGCACTATTCCGGCTGGCCCGGCCCGCAGTGCTCACCGGAGCCGCGTGTAGTACCAGTAGTTCTCGTTCCACGGCCTGCCCAGGTTGTAGCACTCATACGTGTACGGTGTGCTGTCGTTTACCCGCGCGCCCTCGCACACCGCGTAACTCCCGAATGGCCCGATAGCCTCGGCCGTGCCCCCACCCCACGGCAGATCCTCATCGGCGTGAGCCGGACCGCTGATAACGACAGCAGCGAGAATCCCGCCGACCAGCACCGCAACCCGCTTCAGCATGTAAGAACGCCCCTTCCCGTGTCGCCACCATTGGACACAGGGAACAGTAGGCTCAAGCCCCGCGCGATCCGACCCACCACATCACGCACCGGGGCGCGGTATCGCGGCAGCGAAATGAGCCGCCGATGTGGCACGTGACCTCTCACCGTGCTGCTATCCCGCTGTCCAGCCGCATCCCCGGCCCGCCTGGCAACATTGCGTGGTGTCAAACATCTTCGCGGACTTCATATCGGAGACCGTGGCGGGCCGAGTCCCTGGCGCGGTTACCCGACTTTGGGATGCGCGCGGATGCCGCGGTACAGGTACTCGGCGCCGTCAGGTGATGTGACGAAGACCGTGGACACCCATCGGTCGGATTCCGGCTGCTTCTCCAGGAACCGACCGTCCGCGACGGCGACGAGCTCGCGCTCCTGCGGTGGCATGAGGGTCGCAAGCGCACCGGTCGGCGTCACGAGGGTCCGCAGTCGCCCGTCGTGAAGCATCACCTCCACCCGGGTGCCCACCCGTTCGTACGTCCCGACGTACCGCTCCAACTCCATCTGGACGGGGGCGACAGGGGGTGTCAGCGGCGCCGGCACGGTGAGGTCGCACAAGGTCGAGAGCAGTTCGGAGAACACCTCCCGGGAGAACGCGCCGAACACGTCGGTGTTGGCCAGCAGCGCCACCGCGACTCCGGCGTCGGGCACGACGCGCAGCGCCGCAGCCTGGCCGATCGTGTCGCCGTCGTGGCCGAAGGCCGGCCGGTCCCCGTCGAACAGGGCCCAGCCCAGGCCCCAGCGGTCATAGGTTCCGTGTGGATTGGGGACGGCGACCTGCGGCCGCCGCATGTCGGCAAGACCGGGTGCACCGGCGTCGAGGTGCAGTTTGGCGAAGGTCACCACATCGGTGGCGGTGGCGCAGATGCCGCCGTCCGGGCCCCCGTTGCGGGGAAAGCTCCATACGGGTGCCGGTCGGGCCTGGCCGCCCCGCGTGAGGTGTCCCATGGCGGCGCGAAACCGAAGCACGTCCTCGGGCAACGTCCAGGTGTGGTCCAGCCCGGCTGGGTCGAGCAACTGCTCACGCATTGCCGTATCCCACGAGGTGCCGGTCAGGAGCTCGATGACACGGCCCAAGATGACGTAACCGCCGGTGCAGTAGGAGAACATGGCGCCCAGCGGGTGACACTGGGGCAGGTCCGCACACGCGTCGACGTACCGTTCGAGGCAGTCGTCACCCCGCCCGGTATCGATGAACAGGTCCCCGTTGATTCCCGAGGTGTGGGCCAGCAGATGCCGCAGGGTGACGTGCTCGGTCACGTCCGCATCGGCGACCCGGAACCCCGGCACAATCTGGGCCACCGGGGTGTCGAGCGTGACCAGACCCTGCTCCACCAGCCCTATCACCACGGTCGCGGTGTAGGCCTTGGTGATGGACCCGATCTGGAACAGTGAATCGGTCGTCGCCTCGACGCCGGTCCCGGTGTGCAGAACCCCGGTGGCCAGCGCTTGGACCTGCCCGTCGGCCAGCACCGCCAACGAGGCCCCCGGCACCCCATGCCGGCGGGTCAGGTCGTCGAACCGGTCCTGCCAGCTTGCCAAGTCCATCGCAGTGCCCATCCCGGCTCCTCTCACACGGTGGCCTGCGGGCACCCTACGCCGACGATGATCACCGTGTGCGGTAAGTGATCAAGGGCAAGGTCGACGGTTCAGCTGTGAAGCTCTGCGGGAGCGTGTTCCCTGATGGTGTCGGTGATCCAGGAGCGGTAGTGGGTCACGTCGGTCCAGACGCCGACTCCCGGCTCGCCCTCAGGGTTGGTGGAGCAGCCGGCGCCGCCGTCCATGCGGTCCTGCACGTCGTCGCCGTCGCGCGAGGTGGCTCCGATCAACTCCCACCGGCCACCCACCCTGCGGATCTGCGGACCTCCGGAGTCGCCGTTGCAGGCGCTGGCCGCACGCCCGTGGCGCTCGCCAGTGCACAGCTCGCTGCCGCGGTTGAGGAAAGTGCACCGGTTGTCGTGCACGCGTACGGTGTCGAGTTCCTGCAACTGCCGGGGACCGTTCTTACAGGTCGGATTGTTCCTGTCTTCGCATGCCATGCCCCAGCCGATGACGCGGCTCGGCTCGCCTACCCGGCCGGGGTCGTCGGCGATGCGGATGGGCTCGAGGTCTACCCGTCGGTCCAGCTGGACCAGCGCGATGTCGTCCTCGGGCTTCCCGCTCAGGCCGGGTTCGTCGTAGCCGGGATGGGTGATAGCGCGCTTCACGCTGGTGAGAGCTCCGCCCTTGCCGCGGTCGAGAGAGCCGACCCGTACCTGCGTCCTGCCAGGCTTCATGAGTCCCTTGCAGTGGGCGGCGGTGACGACCCAGTCCGGGGCGATGAGGGAACCGCCACAGTGGTGGCCGGGCAGTCCTTGCAGCCGGAAGGAGACCATGAACGAGTAGGGCTCCGTCGCAGCCCTCCCACCGATGATGGCGAGGCGGCCTGCGCTCGCTGGGTGGGCTGAGGCCGTTTCGTGGAGGGTGGCCGCGGCGGCCGTTGCGGCGCTGGTCAGTGCGAGCCCGATGGCCATGAGGGTGGCGAGCACCGCTGATCGTCTGCCAGTTGCCTTGAACACAGATCTCCCATCAGTTGAGGGGTGCGGCTGGGGAGACACCTTGAACGTTCCGTAATTCAGTTACGGTTCTTCGGCGGCAAGCTCAACTGGTGGCAGCCGCACTGACACAGCTCATCCACCGGTTCGCACCGCGAACTTCCGGTAGCGACGAGTCGGACGATTCCACGGTGGTTGGGCCAGAAGCACCCACCGGCTCGACACGTAGCTCCACAAGGCTACCTGCGACTCCTGACCGAACCCGACACAGGACAAGCCGCCCACCGCCATCGGGGTCAGAGGCCGCCAAGGTATGGATGGCGGTTGGAGAGGGACGGCACGGAAACGAGCGCGTGCTGATCCTGATATTGAAGCGCTCCGGCTTGGTGGAGGCGCTGGTGTTCGCGATCGAAGTGAACGCATGGCAGGTGGCCAGGTCCCCGTTGGAGATCACGGCGCGGAGCTTGGGGATCACTTCGGCTCCAGCCAGTCCCCATCGGCGCCGGTGATCTTCAACCGGTCACCCACCAGATGGCGGGCTGTGCCTTCCACCACGCCGGTGGCGATCGGCCGGCCCTGAGCCAGGGCGTGCGCGTAGTCCAGGTAGTCGCGGTGGCTGGTCGCTTCGACCAGGGCTACGACGAGGGTGACTCACGGGCTCCGTTCGGGAACGACGATGGCCATGACACACTCCGCGATCTGGAGGAGCGGTACGCGGGTAGTTGCACCGTGACGCGGAGCCCGCCGGCGAGGCGAGGGGTGAGGGTGAGGGTTCCGTCGTGTGCTTGGGCGATGCTTTTGACGATCGCCAGGCCGAGGCCGGCACCTGCGTGGTCGGTGCGTATGCGTTTGGTGCCGCGCTGAAACGGCTCGACAAGCGTGGAAACCAGGTGTGGGGCGAGCTTCTCGCCGGTGTTCTCGACAGTGAGCACCACAGCCTTGGGGTGAACGCTGGTCGTGACCCATACCGTGCCCTGTTCAGGCAGGTTGTGGACGATCGCGTTGTGCACGAGGTTCGTGGTCATCTGCAGCAGGAGCGCGTGTGAGCCGATGGTGGGGGTCATGTCGCCGGAGGTTTCGATGGTGAGGCCGCGTTTCTCGGCGAGGGGGAGGAGCGTTTCAGTGGCTTCTTCCGCTATGAGGGACAAGTCGACGTGTTCTGGGGTGAAGGACCGTTGGTCGGCGCGGCTGAGCAGGATCAGCGCTTCGGTGAGGTCGATCGCTCGGGTGTTGACGGCGTGGAGGCGGTCGACGAGTTCGCCGGTGTCGCGGTTGCGATCGTCGCGGGCCACGTCGAGAAGTGCCTGCGTGATCGCCAGCGGGGTGCGCAGTTCGTGGGAGGCGTTGGCTGCGAATCTCCGCTGTTCGGCGACGTGTGCTTCGAGCCGTGTGAGCATGGTGTCGAAGGCGTCGGCGAGTTCGCGGAACTCGTCTCTGCGGCCCGGTAGTCGGATTCGGTGGGAGAGTGATCCGCTCGTGGTCATGCGGGTGGCCTCTGTGATGCGGGCCAGGGGGGCGAGCATGCGCCCGGCGAGAATCCACCCTCCCACGAGACCGAACACCAGCAGGAACGCCAACACGATGGCCGCGACCGGAGCGAACGAACGCAGGATGGCGGAGCGGTCGATTATCAAGTCACCGGTGGTGTAGACCGCATCATCGGGTAGGCCTCGCAGGAAGTAGACCAACACGGCGGCGAGTAGCAAGGCACCTGCGAGCATGAGGAAGCCGGCGTAGCTGAGGGTGAGTTTGAGGCGAACACTCAAACCAGGCGCCCTACCCACGGTCCCCTCCCTCACCTCCGGTGCCGGATGCTGTGTCGATGCGGTAGCCGACGCCGGCCACGGTGGCGATGATCCCGGGTTCGCCGAGCCGTTTGCGCAGTGCCGAGACAGTGATGCGCACGGCGTTGGTGAAGGGGTCGGCGTTCTCATCCCACGCTCGCTCCAAGAGTTCTTCGGCGCTGACGACACCGCCTTCGGCAGCGACGAGGACTTCGAGTACGGCGAACTGCTTCCTGGTCAGCGCGACGTAGCGGCCGTCGCGGTAGACCTCGCGGCGGAACGGATCCAGACGCAGGCCTGCGATCTCTCGTACGGGTGGTCTGTTGTGGGCGCGCCTGCGGTCGAGTGCTCTGAGACGGAGCACGAGTTCTCGGAGTTCGAAGGGCTTGGTGAGGTAGTCGTCGGCGCCGAGTTCGAACCCGGAGGCCTTGTCGTCGAGCCGGTCGGCAGCGGTGAGCATGAGGATAGGCATGCCGCTGCCGGAGGCGACGATGCGTTCGGCGATCTCGTCGCCGGAGGGGCCGGGGATGTCGCGGTCGAGGACGGCGATGTCGTAGGCGTTGATGCTCAGCAGTTCCAGAGCGGTGTCACCGTCACCGGCGATGTCGGCGGCGATCGCTGCCAGGCGTAGGCCATCGCGGATGGCCTCTGCCAGGAAGGGTTCGTCCTCGACGATCAACACACGCATGCTCCCGAGGCTACGAGCCGGCGCATATCGTCGGCATATCGAAAACCACATACGTGCTGGCAACACCACGCTGCCTTGACTGCAGGCATGACCTACAGGGAACCAGCACGAACAGCGGCCCGCCGTACTCGATCGAACATCGTCGCTGCCCTTGTAGTCGTCAGCGCGGCGCTTATCGGTGTTTTTGTTTACCAGTCGCTGGCGTCCTCGTCCTTTTCGGCCGCATCACCCATCGACATTCTCCATGGCGACCACCATGGTGCACTCGGCGAGGCAGATGGCGCCGTCCCTGACGGCGTGACGGTCTTCGATGACGAAATTCCGGCCGTGGCCAACCTGGACCCCGATCTGCTCGGTGCCCTGCGCCAAGCTGCAACTGACGCCGCGGACGACGGGGTCGAGTTCTTCGTCAATAGTGGCTGGCGTTCCCCGGCGTACCAGGAACGACTACGCCATGAGGCGGTCTCGAAGTACGGCTCAGAAGAGGAAGCGGCCCGATGGGTGGCCACCGCGGACACGTCTCCCCATGTGTCGGGGGACGCGGTCGACGTTGGGCCCTCCGATGCCACGGCGTGGCTGTCCGAGCACGGCGCCGAGTACGGGCTGTGCCAGATCTACAGCAACGAATCCTGGCACTACGAACTGCGCCCCGAAGCCATCGATGACAGCTGCCCGCCCATGTATGCCGACCCTACGCACGATCCAAGGATGCAGCAGTGACCAGCACGCTCGGCATATCTCAGCCCAGATCCGTCGACCTCCTACCGCCGGGCATCCGCCTGATTCACCCAGCCACCGCAGAAGAGCTACACCCATCACCACACGCGGGGAGAAAACATGAGGAGAAAACTACGGCCGCTGGCCGTCCTTGCCATGGTCGCCCTGATCGGCGCGGGCTGTTCGAACGTATCTGCCGAGAACGGCAACGGCGGCAACAAGAGCGCCACTGATCGGGATAAGGCGGTGAAGTTCGCCGAGTGCGTGCGGGAGAACGGCGCCAGGGAGTTCCCGGACCCGGACGCGTCGGGCAAGTTCGCCTATGGGATAAAGCTGGGCTCGTCGTTGGACCCGAGCTCCGCGGCGTGGAAGAAGGCCATCGGCGCGTGTAAGGACCTGCAGCCACCGGGCTGGATGGGCAACGGAAAGCAGACCGCCAAGTCGAGGGAGGCGCGCCTCAAGTTCGCCGCGTGCATGCGCGAGAACGGCGTGAAGGACTTCCCGGACCCCGCCGGTAATGGGCCCCTCGTCAACGTCCGGAATGCTCAGAGCAAGCCGGGGTTCACGGCCGCGATGCAGAAGTGCCGTGATCTCTTGCCGGGCGGACTGGGGGGCCGGTGAAGCGGAAGACTTGGGTGCTGGCCGGGGCGGCCGTCCTGGTCACCGTCACCGGCGCCGTGGTCGTCACGGTCTACCCGACCCTGGCCACGTCCGATGCCGAGCAAGCGACCCCGGCCGCGCAGGAGTCGCCGGCGAACACCGTGAAGGTGGAAAAGGGGAAGCTCTCCTCCATGGTCTCCCTGGATGGGACCCTGACCTATCAGGCGCAATCGGACGGCTCGCCGTACTCCGCGATCAACCAGGCCCGCGGGATATACACCAAGCTGCCCGATGAAGGCGACAAGGTCGACTGCGGCGACGTGTTCTATCGGGTGGACGACGACCCGGTGCTGCTGCTGTGTGGCACGGTCCCGGCCTACCGCGACCTGGACAGAGGCGATACGGGCAAGGACGCCCGTCAGCTCAACTGGAACCTGCACAAGCTCGGCTACGACGCCGGCGCCGGTGTCGCTATCGATCCCGGCGACAGCGATTTCACCTGGAAGACGGAGCAGGCTCTCAAGAAGCTCCAGGACGTCAAGGGCTTTGACGAGACCGGAGCGCTTGATATCGATGATGCGGTCTTCCTGCCCAAGTTCGGGCGGATCTCCAAGGTGACCGGCAAGCTCGGTGGATCCGCCCAGCCGGGTGCACAGGTCGCGCAGGCCACATCCGACACGCTAGAGGTGCAGGTGGACCTTGAGGCTTCGCAGCAGGGTGAGGTGAAGGTGGGCGACCGTGCACAGATCACTCTGCCCGGCAACAAGCCGGTGACGGGAAAGGTGGACCGGCTCGGGAGAGTCGCCCAGACCGCTGGGAAGGACGACGACGCCGGGGACGCGACCATCCCGGCCTACATCACGCTCGACAAGCCAGAGGAGGCACGCGGGCTCGACAGGGCCCCGGTCCAGGTGGAAATCACGACCGCGGGAGTGAAGAGCGCCCTGAGCGTCCCGGTTACCGCGCTCGTCGGGAAGTCCGGCGGCGGGTTCGCGGTCGAGGTCGTGCGCGACGGCGGGCGACGCGAGCTGGTCGCTGTGGAGCTGGGTCTGTTCGACACCGGGAATGGACAAGTCGAGGTCGAGGGCGACCTGGCCGAAGGCGATCTAGTGGTGGTGCCGTCGCTATGAGTGGCGAAGCAGTTCTGGAACTGGACGGGGTGACCAAGGTCTACGGTGAGCAGCCGCCGGTGCCCGCCCTCCGGGGGGTGTCCTTTTCCGTCCGGCGGGGCGAGCTGGTGGCGATCGTCGGGCCCTCCGGGTCGGGCAAGTCCACGCTCCTGCACGTCATGGGGACGCTGGAGCGGCCCAGCAGCGGCGTGGTCCGGATCGGTGGGGTCGACGCGGCGCGGCTGAGCGACCGCGAGCTGTCGCTGCTGCGAGCCCGGGAGATCGGGTTCGTCTTCCAGCAGTTCCACCTGGCCGAACATGCCACGGTGCGAGAGAACGTCGCCGACGGGTTGCTCTACGCCGGCGTCCCCGCCGCCGAGCGGTACAGGCGCGCGGATGAGGCGCTCGAACGGGTCGGCCTCTCCGAACGCGCGAAATTCAAGCCCACCAAGCTCTCCGGAGGGCAGCGGCAGCGGGTTGCGATCGCCCGAGCCCTCGTCGGGCGTCCGGCGATCGTTCTCGCCGACGAACCGACCGGGAACCTCGACAGCACCACCGGCGCATCGATCATGGAGCTCATCCGCGAGCTCAACGCCGCCGGCGCCACCATCATCATGATCACGCACGATGCGGGCCTCGCCGACCGGTTGCCTCGCCAGATTCGGGTGCTGGACGGCCAGGTGGTCTCCGATACCAGCCACGATCGCGGCGTCCTTGTGGCGCCCATGAACGGTGCGGGGGCCAAGGGAGGGGTGCCATGAGTGCCAAGGGCGGACGATTGCAGCTGAAGGACGGGCTGCGGGTGGCGAGTGTCGGGCTGCGCGCCAGGCCGCTGCGCGCCGCGCTGTCCGCGCTCGGGATCGCGATCGGAACGGCAGCGATCGTGGGGGTCCTCGGGTTGTCCTCCTCCTCGCAGGCCGGGCTGCTCGCGGAGATCGACCGGCTCGGCACGAACATGCTGACCGTCGAGGCCGGACAGAGCCTCGCCGGAGGGGAAGCGAAGCTGCCCCTCGAAGCGCCGGCGCGGATCACACACCTGGACAACGTCCAACTGCTGGCACACACCGGCCTGATGAAGGACGAGAAGGTCTACCGGAACTCGCTGATCCCGGAGGGCAACTCCGGTGGCCTCCAGGTGCGGGCCACCAGCCTGAACCTGCCGTCCGTGCTCAACACCGGCGTCGCACGCGGCAACTGGCTCAACGAGGGCATGGCCCGCGGGCCGGTCGCGGTGCTCGGTTCGGCCGCCGCGGAACGGCTGGGCATCGACCGGGTCCAGCCCGATCTGCGGATCTGGCTGGGAGGCCAGTGGTTCAATGTCGCGGGCATTCTGAAGCCCTCGCCGCTGGAGCCCGATATTGACAACAGCGCCTTGATCGGTTATCCGGCCGCCCAGAAGTATCTCGGCTATGTCAGCGTGGTCCACGGCGAGGAGAAAGCCGGCCCGCCGAGCTCGATCTATGTGCGCGCCGCCACCGGTCACGAGGCGGCGGTGCAGTCGGTGCTGGCGCAGACCGCCAACCCCGAGGCGCCGAACGAGGTGAACGTAAGCCAGCCGTCCGACGCGCTCACCGCCCGTGCCGCTGCAGCGGGGGCGTTCGACAGCCTTTTTCTCGGGCTCGGGGTGGTGGCACTGATCGTAGGTGCCGTCGGTGTCGCCAACATCATGATCATATCGGTTCTGGAACGCCGCTCGGAGATCGGCCTCCGCCGCGCCCTTGGTGCGACGAAGGGCCAGATCCGGACGCAGTTCCTCGGTGAGTCGATCCTGCTCGCCGTCATCGGCGGCGTCGTCGGCGTGCTGGCCGGGGCCGGGGCAACGGCCATGTACGCCAGCGCGAAGAGCTGGGCCGTCGTGATCCCTGCCGAGGCGTGGTCGGGCGGCATCGCCTCGGCCATCCTGATCGGCGCGTTCGCCGGCCTGATGCCGGCCGTTCGAGCGTCTCGGATGCCGCCTACCGAGGCATTGCGAACGGTATGAGCGGGAAGTGGACCTCTATCGAGAGGCCACCCCGCGGCCGCGCGTCCGCGGCTTCGCCGGCCTGCTCCGGCCCCGCGAAGGCAACCCCGACCGTCTCGACGCGTGGATCGCCACCGCCCGCGCTGCCGATCTGCCTCACATGCATGCCTTCGTCCGTGGCCCCGACCAGGACCGCGACAGTCCCGCCGCGCGGCCCCGGTAATGGCAGCGGTGAGGTTGTCACCGACCACCCATCCGCCCTCGGTCAGGTCCACTCCGCGAGGCCGTGGCCCCCTGACCTTCGCCCGAATGGTCCGAATAAGAAGAATTCAGGGCAAATGTGATCCCAATGTCATAAAGATCCGCCATCGTGGAGGGGTGCGAACGTGGCTCAGCGATCAAGTTAGGAAACGACTGGGCACGTTTGGCCTTCTTGCGCCATCCATCGTGCAGTGTGCCGTGGGCGCCGCGCTGGCCTGGATCGTCGCCGTTCATCTGCTCGGCCACGCCCACCCCCTCTTCGCGCCGATCTCCGTGATGATCTGCGTGGGTGTGGGGCTCGGTCAGCGGCTGCGCAGGGTGGCCGAGCTGGTGGTCGGCGTCAGTCTGGGTGTGGGCATCGGCGACCTGCTGGTGTCCTGGATCGGCTCGGGCCCCTGGCAGATGGCGCTCGTGATCGCGCTGGCGATGACCGTCGCGGGGCTGCTGAACAGCGGTGAGCTGTTCGTGTCGCAGGTCGGGTCGTCCGCGGTGCTGGTCGCCATGCTGGTGCCGGGCGAGGACGTCGGCGGGCTGGACCGGATGGCTGACGCGCTCACCGGCGGCGTCATCGGCATCGTCGCGGTCGCACTGCTACCCGCCAGCCCGCTCACCATCGCGGGCAAGCATCTGTCCGGCGTGCTCGACGCCCTCTCCACCGTGCTGGAGCAGGCGGCGGAGGCGATCGAGAAGTGCGATGTGGACCTGGCCGCCGAGGCCCTGGAATGCGGACGCAGGACACAGACGGCGATCGAGGAATTCGAGGCGGCGCTGGAGAACAGCAAGGAGATCATCATGATCTCGCCGCTGCGCTGGCATCACCGGGCCAGGCTGGCCAGGTACGAGACCGCCGCCGTACCGGTGGACCTGGCGCTGCGCAACGCGCGGGTGCTGGTCCGCCGCACGCTCGCGGCGCTGGGCGAGGCCAGCCCGCCGCCGGTTGCGCTGGCCGAGTCGCTGCGCGAGGTCTCAGAGGCGGCGCTGCTGCTCCAGCTCGAACTGGGGGCTGGGCGCGAGCCGATGCTGGCCAGGCAGGCGTTGCTCGCCGTCGCCGCGCGGGAGCGGCCCAAAAACCTGGGCTTCTCCGCGAACGTCACTATCGCGCAGCTGCGCTCCATCGCCGTCGATCTGCTCGAGGCGACCGGGATGGACCACAACGCGGCCTCGGCCGCGCTGACCCCGCTGAACGAGCCGAGCGACGAGAGCCCGGTTGAGGCCGAACAGCCCGAAGGCTCGCCAGATCCGTGAGACGGTCGATTGCGATGGACCAGGCGGGGGCAGGCCCAATACTTGCGAAGACATCCCACATTGCCAAGTAGCCGCCGCTGGAAGTTCCTCGGGGGTTGACGGTTCGCGGCGGGATGGACCGCCCAGATCGGTGTCCCTGTCTGATCGGTCAGGGGCGTCAGGCCGGGGTGGGCGGCGGCCAGGGCAGTAAGGTCGGCGCGCTGGTCACCGATCGGGGCGATCAGCGTTTCCAAGCGGAGTGTTTTCCGTGGACCTCGACGACTGCGCGGCTCATGATTGAACCGCTTGTGAGGGGTCTTGCTCGCCGTGCGAACTGCTCAAACGACTGCAAGATCGTCCCGCGCATGTCCCGCGATCATTGACCTACGGCTGCACACGGCTGCCTTCGGCTGCGGGGAGGTGCGTGAGCCTGACGAACGAAGCTGCAGGTCAAGTGCATACATGCTGGTTGAAAGAGTGCCCCGGCATGATTCGAACATGCGACACCCACTAAGGACGTGCACGGCGACGTTGGCACTGTCATCAGCGGCAACACCGGCCCGATCCACAGGGTCCCGCCAGTGATCACCGCAAACCAACGATTTCGCTGATCAGTAACGATGCGGTCTATCGCTACCGGGACCCTGGTCCGGTCGGGCTGACGAGCCCGGTTCACGGGTGGGACAGGGCCGGGTCAGCCGTTGGCCCAGGGGACGAGTCCGGGCGCATGGTCGGCGATCATCATGTGTGGTCAACGAGGTACTGACGTCACTCTCGTCACGCAGAGCTAACTCGCTCGATCAGGGGCGGGACATGATCGCGGGCGCCATGCTGTGGGGAGGCTCTCGGCACCCAGAGCGCATCGGGCTCTAGGGATCTTGCAGAGCGTCACACAGGCTTTGTCACCTGCGGCGCGGTGTTCGAGTAAGCCGTCATTAGCTCCACCTCGACAAACGCCCCGCCGATCACGGTGTGGGGCGTTCGTGTCATCAGCCCCCTCGAGCTTCCCCTTCGCCTTCTGTTCGGCCTTGACCCGCGTGCTGAGCGCGTCGGCGTCCTGGCGTTGGCCAGACTAAGGACTTGTCGTGGGTCGTCGGCGGCCGGCTCGCCGTACGGATGATGATCACGCCGGTATTGTCGTTCGATCACCGGATCATCGACGGCGACCTCGGTTCGCTGTTCCGCCGTGACATGAACGCGATACTCGCGGATCCGTCGCGCATGCTCGTCTGGGGCTGAGAGACGACCGAGGGCCCGGATCACGTTGATCCGGGCCCTCCGTCGTTCGGTGTCGCGTGTCAGCCGGTGACCGGGACGTCGGTCTTCACCGGCGTCGGGGTGGGCGCGGGCTTGGGCTCGTCCTGCTTCTGCGTGATGTTCTCGTCCCACTCGATCCAGTCATGGGTCACCGTTTTCGGATCTCCCTTACCGGGGTGGGTCGGGGTCGGCGTGTTGCTCGGCGTCGGCGTCGAGGTGGGCGTCCGCGTGGGAGTGGGTGTGGACGTCGGAGTCGGAGTCGGAGTGACTGTCGGCGTGGGCGTCTGGGAGGGCGTCACCGTCGGGGTGGGCGTCTGGGAGGGCGTGGGTGTCGGGGTGGGCGTCACCGTCGACGTGGGTGTCGGGGTGGGCGTGGGTTCACACTCGACCCAGAACACCTTGTGCTTGGGTGCGCCCTTCTTCCCCTCGAAGGTCCAGAACAGCTTGTAGTGCCCATTCGGCAGAGCCATGTCGACGGTACGGCCATGCCCGTCCTCGTCGAGCACGAGGGCGCCGCTCTTCACTGTGGTCTGGTCACCCGTGGGCGGCCAGGACTTGATCTCCCAGCTCACCTGCTCGGCCGCGTCGAAGTTGAACCCGACCAGATAGAACACGCAGACGTGCGGCTCGTCGCGCTGGTCGTCCTCCGGCGTCGTCCACTTGTGGATCTTGACGTCGCCGTTGTCACCAGGCGGCTTTCCCTGGAACGCTCCAGCTGAGGCCGTACTGGAGATGGCGAGCACCGCGAGTGCCGCCACTGCGAGCATGAGCGCCGCTGCGATCCAGCGACGGACTAAAGGGAGTCGGGGGGGTGTCACGCGCACCTCGGGATGTATGAGTAGCTGGAGCCTCATAGGGCTCATATGTGTAAAAATGTCACACCCGTTGGCCCAGCGTATTCAAACGTTCCAAAACGTTATCTAGCAGGTCAGATAGTTACGCGTTCGTGTCGTACGTGTCATAGCACCTCAGGAGCCGATCGTGCCGCTCGCTGCCCCCCACCGACTCATTGGCGCCGCGCTCGTCGCCATGAGCCTTGTCGCCTCGACCCCCGCCGGCGTCGCCGCGTCGCCCGTCGCCGCCTCCGTCACGGCGACCGCACTCCCCGAGGCCACCACATTCACGGAGCTGAGGGGCCTCCCGCAGGACACCGACATGTACGGCAAGCTGAGCGGCGTTGTGGTCCACCCCGCACGCACGGTGGCCGTCTACCCGCAGCCCGGCGGCAAGCCCACGGCCACTCTCCCGGCGAAGCAGCTCGGCAGCCAGACCTGGGTCCCAGTGGTGGAGGCGCGCAAGGGCTGGTACCGCGTGCTCCTGCCCAGCAAGCCCAACCACGTGACCGGCTGGATCAAGGCCACGGGCCTGAAGAAGGCGCGCAGCCGTTACCGCGCCATCGTGAAGCTGGGCACCAGGCAGCTGACCGTGATGAACGCGAAAAAGAAGCTCGGCGCCTGGACGGTGGCCGTCGGCGGCCCTGAGACGCCCACCCCGGTGGGCAGGACCTTCCTGCTGGCCCTGATGTCGCCGAAGAAGAAAACGTACAGCCCGCTGATTCTGCCGCTCGGCACGCACTCGGCGACGCTCGACACCTTCGGCGGCGGTCCCGGCACGGTCGCCTTCCACGGCTGGCCGGACCGGAAGGTGTTCGGCAAGGCGGTCACGCACGGCTGCATCCGGGTGCCTGCTCGCGCGCTCAAGGTGCTGGCAGGACTGCCTCTGGGGACTCCGGTTCTGATCGCTCCCTGAGGATGAGGGCGGCGGCAGCTCAGGCCGCACCGCCATAGGCGCCGTCCGCCCCACCCAGCGAGCCCGCCGACCCGGGTGCCACGCCACCGCACAGAGCCAGACCCACCGCCGCTGATTCGTCAGCCTCTCCGCCACCGGAACCGTCCACACCCGGCGGGAGAAGAACGGCACCGTCCTGCCGTGCCACCCCCGGCGGGACGCGGCCACCTGCCCGCACGGACGGGTCATGTCCTGCACCGCCCGGCACAGGACCGACGAGGGATGCCTCGGCGAGCCGCTGTGCCCGGACTGCTACGACCACGCGGGCAGCGTGCTGTTCAACGCCATGTCCCCGGAACTGTGGCGGCGCTTCACCGAAGCACTCCGGCAACGCGTGGCCAAACTCGGGGGCCTGACCCTTCGGGAACTGCGCGACCAGGTGACGATCTCCTTCGCCAAGGTCGCCGAGTATCAGCGGCGCGGGATCGTCCACTTTCACGCCGTGGTCCGCCTCGACGGCCCGGACGGCCCCGCCTCGCCCTCCTGCCTGGGCAACAGCTGACGTCCTGGCGGACGCCGTACGGCATGCCGCCTCCGCCGTGACGGTCACCGTTCCCAAAGTTCCCAGTGAACTCACACGAGCTTTTCAGTGGGGCACTCAGCTCGACGTCCGGCAGATCACCATGGGCGGCGACCTCACCGATCAGGCCGTAGCGGCCTACATCGCCAAGTACGCCACCAAGGCCGCCGAATGCGTCGGCACCCTCGACCGGCGCATCAACCCCCTAGACGACCTGGCCGTACTCCCGATCCGCGACCACGCCCGGCGCCTCATCGCCGAGTATGGAACGGCGGACGATGGCAGGCTGTTCCACACCTCAAAGGGACGTCCCTACTCGGGCTCGGCGCACTCCTATGTCTGGCAGGAGACGCGGGCGCTCGTCTTCACTGAGGCTCAGGTGAACTCGCCTCTTGCTGCCCGGCCGTACGACCTGCGGCACGCTGCCCTGTCCCTGTGGCTGAACGCAGGGGTGCCGGCTACCGAGGTGGCCATGCGTGCGGGGAACAGCGTGGAAGTCCTCCACCGTGTCTATGCCAAGTGTCTGAACGGCCAGCGAGAGAGGGTAAACGGGAAGATCAACAACGCACTCAACGAGTGATCCGCAACGGTCCGCGTCACCAGGCCTCGACTTCGGTCGGGGCCTTTGTCGTGCCTGTTTCAGGCGGTCGTGTTGTCCCCGTGCAGGATCTCTATCGCCTGGATGACGTCGGTGACGACGTGGTGTGCCGAGTGGCCGTGTCCTGGCCAGGTGCCGCGGTTGATCCAGATCGTTCGCAACCCGGCGGCCCGGCCGCCGCTGATGTCGGCGACGAGATTGTCCCCGATCATCCATCCACCCTTGGCGACGGTCGTCCCGCAGCGCTGGGCGGCGATCTCGAACAATCCGGTGTCGGGCTTACGGATGCCCTCGGCTCCTGACAGGGCCCAGGTATCCACGACATCGGCCAGACCGGTCTTACGGATCTTCCCAAGCTGGTTGTCCGCCATGCCGTTGGTGACGATCGCCACCCGCCATCCGGCTGCGCGGAGCCGGGACAGCCCGTTCAGCACCTCGGGCCGGCAGCGAACGAGATGGGGCATGCGCCTGCGGTACCTGCCCCATAGCTCCTCGACTGTGTCGGGCAAGGCGAAGTGTTCCCGTACCTTGCCGAAGAAGACCTCGCGATGGGGGACGCTGTCACGATCAAGCTTGAGCAGCAGGTCGACCCCGTCGCGCCCCAAGCCGTGCTCCTCGGCGAACTCTCTGGCCCAGTCCTGGAACGCCTCGTCGAGATCTATAAGGGTGTTGTCCAGGTCGAAGAGCGCGAGTCGTTGCACGATGGCTCATCCTAGATCTACAGCCTCCCAGAGCCTGGGGCGCCAGCGGAATCGGAAAGATCCTGCATGCTGATGGCCCTCCGAAATGGGGGGCGACCTGCGGAAACGCCTTCAAGATCATTCCGCGTATATTCCGCGACTGCTGGCATACGGCTACCTATGGCTGCACTGGGTTGCCTATGCGTGCTGAGACATGATCATGGATAGCCCCAGGTCGGAGCTGTATTCGCTGGTAAGAAGAGTGCCCCCGGCATGATTCGAACATGCGACACCCGCTTTAGGAGAGCGGCGGCCGTATGGCTGGCACATGCAGTGTGAGCTGCGCGAACGCCTCGCACAGCCCGTGCCCTTTGCAAGATCATCCCACACATGTCCCGAGAACACAGCCAAGGTCATAGTGGGATCTACTACATTTAGGGCGGCGACATGGCTGCTCGCCCTGCCCTGGAGAGGACGGGCGCAGACGACAACCGATGCCATCAATCGTGTGGGGTGGTGAAGTGGCGTACCCGGTTCAGATACGCAACCTCAAGCGGCAACTCAAGGCGCGGTTTCGGCCTCTGATTGACATGTCGGACTGGGCGGGAAGGCCTGATGAGGAACAGTGCTTCCTGAGCCGGGCGGTGGCTGCGCTGGCAGTGAAGCTGGAGACGGTAGCCTCGGATGAGGACGCTGCCCGAGCAGTTATTGATGGTGCCACGGATCGTGGGATCGATGCCGTTGCAGTTGAGCAGCGCGGGGATCGACAGCACATCACGCTTGTACAGGCAAAATGGAATGACAAAGGGGAAGCAGGCTTCGGTGAAGCCGATGTCTCCGCTGTCATGCGCGGCCTGGACTACCTGCTCGATCTGGATTTCTCCCGGTTTGGGAGCAAAATCGATCGGCATGCGGCGGAAATCGATGCTGCACTGAATAGCCCTTCTCCTAAAGTAACTGTAGTGCTGGCGCTAGTCACCGGAAGTGATCTGCACCCAAATACTAGGGCTCTACTAGAAGAAGAAATAGACAAACATAATCTTGATGACGACCTCGTAGACTACAAGATCATAAATCTGCGTGATTTGCATCGGGAAATTCTTGGGGAGCATGCCGAACGCAAGGTGAATCTGGACGTTCAGCTAGATGGTGCGGGTAAGATAACCGACCCCTTTCTTGCCTATTACGGTACCGTTTCCGCTGGAGAAGTGGCCGATTGGTACGGAAAATATGGACGGCACCTTACTGCTCGCAACATTCGAGATGCCCTCGATCTTAGCGACGTTAACGAGAAAATCAGGACTACTCTGATTAGAGAGCCTGAATACTTCTGGTATTTGAGTAACGGCATCACTCTCATTTGTGATCGGATACGCAAACATGGTAAAGGTGCTCCCATTGCGGGACGGCCAGCAGGATTCCGTCTTGAGGGTGCAAGTGTAATCAATGGTGCGCAGACTGTAAGTGCCGTCTACCGGGCAGTGCAGCAGAAGCCAGGAAAGACGGCAACCGGTAGGCTCCTAATTAGAATTATTTCATTGGAGGATTCTCCTGACGATTTTGGGGACCGGATCACTGTCGCAGCGAATACTCAGAATCCAACTGAAGAGCGAGATTTCCGGTCTCGTCGACCTGAACAGGCTGACCTGCGTCATGAGTTTGCCCTATCGCTGGGGTTAAACTACGTGATCAAGCGCGGCGAGTCTGATCCGCTAGAAGCGGAAGGCTGCACGATGACGGAGGCCGCCCTAGCGCTGGCTGCTGTTAAATCTACTGAGTTCACAGCGATTGCAAAGGGGAACGCCTCGGCGCTCTGGAAGAATCAATACTATCGCTCGCTGTTCACTGGCAAGCTTACAGCTCATCGAGTATGGCGATGCGTTCAACTTCTACGATGCGTACGTAAAGCTCTCTCGGAGGAACAAGAGCACCTTGCTGGTCGTGCCGCAAGTGTTGCAGCCTATGGCGACCTCCTTCTCACTCATGTTCTTTTCCGGACTATGGACACAAGCGATATTGACGCTGATGAATCGGACGCATCCGCCGCTTGGGATGTGAGACTCACTGAGGTCCGAGAGCGCGTCAGGAAAGCTCTGGGATGGCTGGTGGTAGTTATCGACGGCGCCTATGGAGTCAATAGCCACATAATTACGACTGTACGTAGCCCTGATCGCGTTGAACTTGTCGCGAATGCGCTGTATGAGCGTATCCTCAGTGGCGAGGAGCCTCCTAGCGGCTCTCTGCCGATGCTAAACCAGGTGACAGGTTCCTCTGGAACATCTGCGCCACGTGCAGTGTGGACGATCGTCGACGCTGGTCTGATACCGGATGGGTCGACTTTGGAATTTCGCCCGGTTACTGCTCCCGAGCGTCGACAATTGCCTAGATGGCTAGAGGAAGACCCGAACCGGGCGAGGGCCACATGGCAAAACAACAAGAGTAGGCCTCTTATCTGGCATGCGGATGGCGAGGCGTACGCGCCTTCTGCGCTAGTGCGAAAGATGCGTCGAGAAGTAATGGGAAACGACCAGCAGATCCAGGGAACGCTGTATTGGCATGCTCCAGGTAAAGGATCTCTGGTTGACATCGCCCAGGAGATCCGGGATAGCTCAGAGGCTCAAGAGGAGGATAGCTAACCTGCGGATAAGTTCTAAAGAAAGTGAGTCGTGAGCGGTGAGGGATGCAAGCCATTGCCGTTTAGGAGTGTTCATTCATGCCTGTCGTTGAGCTGGAATTCGGGTTTGGGGTAGCACGCTTCGCCATGCCCTTCACCAACAACCCTGTCAAGTATCCTCAGTACATGGTCAAACTTCAGATGAAGAGCGGCGGATGTTGGCACAATGTCCGCAGCGCTGCCCGCTACTACCTGATCAGCTCCTACCTCGGCATCGCCCGCAACCACAGTATCCATCCACTAGACGCTCTCCGTAATTCCCTGGCCGGGAACCTCTGGACGTCACCCCAAAACGCCTGAACAATCACAGGTCTGAATGGATACCTTCGATCCACGTTCGTCCAAAGTCATCCAGGTCTGTTGTTAGGCAACGGTGTTAGTAAGATTACCCAGATCAACCACGGAATCCGGTGGCAAGGCCTGACGAAGGAGGGCCTTGGCGGCGATCGCCCCGGCCTGTACGGCGGTTACCGAAGTCAGCGATCGTCACGGCCTCAGCCTTGCTTGGCACGAAGAAGCGGTACCCGCTTGCGCCGGCTCATCCCCAAATCCCTACTGGGTGATCAAATGGTCGAAGTCGCAGCGGCGATCTCCGCTTCAAGCATCTCGATTGCTCGACTCTCTGCCTTACTAGCTTCCGCAAAGTCGTCCCAGCACGTGGTCGCGGCATTGCCAAGCGCATTGTCCATCGGGGGAAGAATCACTTCGCCGAGGTCCGACGGGTTCACCGCGTCCACAACGGAGCCAGCAGAGCACGCCTTGACTTGCATCTGAACCTGGGGTATCGCGAAGGCGAGATAGAGCCAACCAGGATTGACGCCAGGATTCGGCCGTACCCGCATCACGTGGTTGTTAGCCAACCATCCAGCCCTGTCCGAAGCGATAAGAGCCGGTTGAGCAATCCGTTCTTCAGCGCGGCCCTCTGCGCCGAACGCAATTATTCCCTCAGTCAGTTCGTAGTCGGAGTAGTCAAATGATCGCGCGGCGATATGCTTGAGATTGATCGGGAGGGACTGCAGCAGCTGGCGGCCTGAGACGATCGGCCGTCCGTGTTCGGCCTCGACGTAATATCGCCGGTACCGGCCAGGGATGAATGATTCTGCGACGTCTCTGGCGCGAACCCCACCAGCATCCTTAAGAGCAGCGCGGATGTCGGCTACAGCAGGGTCATGAAACGCAGCGTCCAGACGCCCGTTGAGTCCTGCAGCGTTGAGTGCCCACCCCGCAGCGCGCCGCTCTCTGACCGCGGGCTTTGGCAGATTGGCCGCAAAGTCCTGTGTGACCTGGTCGAGTCGAATCCGGGCGCGCTCTCGGAGCTCCATGGCGTGCCGCATGAGATCGGATACTCCACGCTGTACCGAGCGTACGAACGGAACGGAGATCGCCGCCACTTGCTCCACGGTGATGTGGTCGATGACCGATCCACTCAGGTCGCCTCGGAGTAGGTGCTGGCCAGTAGAGGTTCGCAGGAAAGCGAGTGTGTAAAACCGGTCGGCCTGGTCGTCGATCGACACACGAATCATGTCGTGCGAAAGAGCAAATTTGGCGAGGTGAGCATCAGCGATGGTCAGCGGCCCAAGATTCCGTCCAGAGCAGCTCTGCAGCAGATCGCCTGCTTTGATCAGGTAATTATCAAGGTTTTCCGTGCGAGCGCGGGAGAGTCTATCTGCCTCAAACGGAAGGTAATCAAACACGTCGTAGGGGCGAAGGTAGGAGATGAACTCCTCGCCGTCAGCAGCATAGGTACGCTTGAACCGTCCCGGCGCCCAAACACTGGCGTAATCACCCAGCGTCCTCAGCTCGACATCGGCAAGGCCCGCGAGGGCATCTCGGATCATCATGGCTGGTGCCGTGTGATATCTGGCATCCAGCCGGCCACTGGCGAGCAGTTCCCCGGCTTTGGTTGAAGTGACGATCATCGTTGCTCACTCTGCCAATGCAAGTAGGCGGTAGCGACCTCGGGCAACTCGTCGTCGATCTGGCGCTCAGTCACTGTAACGTCACGCAGAATCTCCACACCAGTCGTCTGGTCGATCTCGACAACCGTCTCGGTACGGCTGACCAGCGCGTCTTCGCCGTCGGCTGTGCGTCGGTAAATCAGGTTTCCTCGCTTGTCATGACCGACCTTCTCCGCGACGGCCATGAACAGCGGGTAGTCAAGGCCGGTCGTTTCTGCTTGGGCGACCTCGTCGGCGCTGAGCCTGCGCATCAGGACCATCGACGTCTGAGTGTCGTTCTTGGGCTGGAACAGGTCTCGGTGCATGTCGACTACCGCGAGGATCTGGGCGTGCCGAAGGAGCCAGTGGCGGACGTAAGCCAGGCCTGGGTTGTTGAGGATGCCATTGGGAATGACCATCGCCATGCGTCCGGTGCCTGGCTTAAGCAGCTGGAGGGCTCGCTCAATGAACAGAATCTCCGGTGGCTGCGACTTCTGAAGCACGGCGTTGCCGTGGCGGTCCCGCCGGATTGCCCAGTCACCGTTATCGTTCTGGTCCCAGACAGCGGCGAGATCGTACTGTGACAAAGTGTCCGCGTCGTCGACGGGCAACTTGGTGCCGAACGGCGGGTTGGATACGATGACGTCGATGGATCCTAGCCGAATGGCCTTGCGGAGCTCCGGCCGCCATGTGTGCGGGTTCTCCAGAGTGTTCGCCTGCCACAGTCCGCCAGAGCCGTCATTATTCATGACCATGTTCATCTTTGCGGCACGCACCAGTGCCGGGTTCAGGTCAATTCCGAAGACGCACTGTGACAGGTAATCCTGGCGACGGCGGAACAATTCCTCTCGTTCGGCATCGGTCCCGTTGGAAGGGTCTATCCACTCTGCGCGTTCGTTGCGCTCAATGTGGTTGAGGGCGTGATTCATCGCGGTGATAAGGAATCCGCCAGTACCGCATGAAGGGTCAAGAACCCTTTCGTTAGGTTGCGGATCAATCATCGTTACAGCCATGCGGCAGGCGTTCCGAGGAGTGAAGAACTCGCCGCGGTCTCCGCGAAGGTTTGAGCCTACGATCTCCTCGTATGCGACGCCCTTAACATCGACCGGTGAGGCAAGGAGCGAGTACCCCTGCAGCTCAGTTACCACGTAGGCGACGACGGAAGGGCTGAGGTCGATGTCATGGTCCCGAGCCTCGAAGATCGTCGGGTATTTCTTGACGACCTTCTCTGTGAAAAGATTTTGAATGCGTTTCTTTGCTGTCATTGCGACAGTCGCATTCTCTCGCTCGCTGGGAGTTGCATAAAAACTAAGAGTGCGGGACCGCTCATCCTCGATCTTTGTAAAGATCAGCTTAAGTAGCTCCCAGAAGGCATCGGTTTTCTGCTTGCCCTCGTGAGCTGCAATGTAGTTGTGGCATCGCCGAAAAGCGAACAGAAGATTATCGGCGGTTGCAACTTTTAGGTCACGCCGCTTGGGTCGTTGAGCGTCTTCCTCGGTCTGTCCGAAAGCAGGGATATCGATGATCTCATCGAAGGTCCAGCCGCCCTTACCATTGGGGCGCTTGGCGTAACAGAAGCGATCGTCGCCGTTTGTCCATATCCCGTACTTGACGTTGAGGCAAGAGGCCATATACGACTGAAGCTGGCCGATACCTTCTGTCTTATGCGTTGGCTTGACGTCGGCCTTTTTAGTCTCAACCAGGATAAAGGCGTTGGCCTGGGTGTGCTCCGAACCAGGATCGAAGACCACGATGTCCACACGCTTCCGTGCAGAACCCATTTTTATGGCGAACTCAGGTTCGCAGTCTTTCGCCGGGTACTTGTACTGCCTGACGAGAGCTTTCTCGATGTTCTGTCGAACGTACTCCTCGGGCGTATCCCTGACCAACTTGCCGGTGAGGAAGTCCGTCACCTGCCCCTCCGGGACGGACCCGACAGGGACGACCGTAGGGCTGGTTGGAAGGGAAGGCGCAGGCATGCAGTGTCCTTTGGAGGGCGAGGGTAATCCGTCCGTCCCGGGCAGCCTATGGGATTCTGTGGCTTCGCTACGCCAGGTCGGTACTGCCCGCACGAGGCTTGTCCCCTACTTGGCAATGCGCGCGTGGGCGGCGCCGGCCGCGACCGGCCGGAGAGCCGCAGCGCGGCCAGCGACCGCCCGACGCGCGGCGGGTCGCCGCAGGCGGCACGCCTTTAAAGACGGGTAGATAAGTTTCTTCCGATCTTGGAATGAGTGTCATCAGCCACTTTGAGCTGCGGGTACTGCGCCGGACCAGACTCGTTCGAAGCTGTCGAGGTAGGTGGTGGCGGTGCTGTCGGGTTCGGTGCCGGTGATGTAGATGACGGGGGCTTCGGGGGCGCGGGTGCCGTAGGCGTGGAGGTTGACCAGGAGGTCGTTGTCGGCGCGGTAGATGGAGTTGTACAGGATCGTGCCGTGGAGGCGGATCTCGACTCCGTCGACGGCCTGGAGAGGCCGGTAGAGCGTGCGGGCGTTCTTGGTCCTGGAGACCATGACGTCGCCGCCGACGCCCTCGTCCACTCCGCGGGTGGCGACGTGGGAGCTGGTGGGGTCGCCGAGCAGGATGCGCACCCGCACTCCGGCGGACGCCTTCTGGGTCAGGATGCGGAGCAGTCCGGCGTCTTCGGCGAGGAACAGGCCGCTGTAGACGAGGATGCCGATCTCGGTCTGTGCGGAGTCGAAGAAGGTGCGCCAGGTGTCGGCCGGTACGGCCCAGCGGTGCGGGTAGACGGCCTTGATCTCGGTCGACAGTCCCGGGCGGCGGCGGACGCTTTCGGGCCACAGGTCGTTTTCGTCGACGTGGAGGAGGTCGGCGACGGCGAGGCGGTGGCGGGGGTGGGGGACGCGGCCGGCCAGCCAGCGGGAGACGGTTTTGGGGTCGACGGTCAGGTGGGTGGCCACGTCGAGGGGTTGCAGGCGGGCCCGTATGAGGGCGTGGCGAAGGTTCTCGTTCATGCGGGTGTACCTCCCGGAGCAGGTCGGTACCAGCGACGCTAACATAAGACGTCCCTAGACGTCCCTCAAGTCGTGGTGCCCGCGTCCGGCCCCGCACAGAAAACTCGGCGGCATCCACCCAGTACCTCTGAGCCGACGGGAGCACCCGCCCATGAACAGAGAGAAGATCATCGCCCACCAGCAGGACCTGCTGGCCAAGCTGCGCGGTTACCTCACACAGATGCACGTCCCGACCTTCCTGACGGCCGACCACAACGGCCAGCCCTGCCTGGAGATCACCGACCACAACGCCCGCACCCGCCGCGTCTACGTCCAGGTCGTCTTCTACTGGTTCTACTGGGGCGACCGGCCCGACGAGCGCACCTCGACGATTCACCTGCCGATGGCCGCCGAGGACATCGCCGCCGCCCTCCGGCGAGGCTGGCGCGAGGGCGAGCAGGGCACGCTCACCATCAACCTGGGCAACATCTCCGGTGCGCACGGCCGCTGACGCATGACCGACGACATCGACGGATGGTTGACCGGCAGGCAGGTCTACGACCGGATCGCCGAACGGCTCCGCGCGCAGATCACCGCCGGTCACTACCCCCCGGCCGGCGCCCTGCCCTCGGAGGCGGCGCTGGCCCAGCGTTTTCACGTGGCCCGCAGTACGGTCCGGCGCGCCCTGGCCATCCTGGAGGACGAAGGGCTGATCGACACGATGCCCGGCGCGGGACGCCGGGTGAAGAGCACCGAGCAGCGGGCGGCGCTGTACCGCTACCAGGCGATCGCCGCCGCGTTGCGCGAGCGGATCACCACGGGCGCCCTGGCGGCGGGGACGGCTCTGCCGAGTGAGAGCGCGCTGCGGCGGCAGTACCGGGCATCGCGCAACACCGTCCGCCACGCCCTGGCCGAACTGGAACGCGAGGGGCTGATTGTGACGCGACACGGTAAGGGACGTTTCGTCCGCTCTGTGGAGTGTTGAGACGTCCTAGGACGTCTGGCGTCATCTCTGGAAAGGCTCTGGAGACGGTTTCTATGGTGAGGCGCATGGGACAAGCCGAGTGGGCGCGTGACCTGGCCCGGCAACTGCTGGAAGAGGCGTTGCCGCGCCGGTGGGCGCACACCCAGGGGGTGGCCGCGCGGGCGGTGTCGCTGGCGCCGATCCTCGGCGCGGAGGCCGACCTGCTGACTGCGGCGGCCTGGCTGCACGACATCGGATACTCGCCCGTGTTGGTCGACACGGGCTCTCACGCGCTGGACGGCGCCCGTTATTTGCGTGACGTCCACCAGGCCGACGATACGATCGTCCGGCTGGTGGCTCACCACACGTGTGCGGAGTATGAGGCGGCCGAGCGCGGCCTGCTGGATGTGCTGAATGCCGAGTTCGACAAGGAACGCCCGGAGTTGGTGGAGGCGCTGACCTACTGTGACATGACGACCAGCCCGGATGGTTTGCCGGTCGAGGCGGAGGCCCGGCTGCTGGAGATCCATTCCCGGTACGGCCCCGAGCATCTGGTCAGTCGGTCGATCGCGAAGGCGACTCCGTGCATCACCGCGGCCGTGCACGCCGTACAGGCCGCGTTGGAGCGAGGCTGACCTCTACGACGGGAGCAATCCAGGTCATCTCTCGGGGTCAGTAGCCGCGGTGTTCGGCTTTCCGGCGGATCTTCGCGCTGCCGTACTCGCCACGCCGCAGGCACCTCGGACACGGGCACGGGAATCTGCCGTGGGCGTTGAGCATGTACCGCCAGCCGGTGACCCGGTTGACGCTGCGGACCCGGTGGATCTCCCCGGCGCTGATCGCCCGGGGGACGAAGACCTCATACCCTCGGGCGTCCTCGCATCCGGCGATCAAAGCGGCGGCCTCGGCGCTGGAAAGCTCCTCATGGGCCCGCGCGTAGTGGCCCACGAACACCGGCTCGTCGTCGGGCAGCCGGAAGCCGACGGCGACCATCGTACGTCGGCCGTCGCGCCGTAACTCCCGGCCCCACTGGTGGGTGAGCTGGTAGGAGGGCAGGATCGGCAGGCAGAACACCCCGGCCGTGCCCTCATAGTCGCGGCTGCGGGCGCGAACGCCGGCCCGCCGGATCGAGCGGACGTCATCGGCCGGGGTGAGGTGCGTGAACAGGGTCATCGGGCGCGCCCTCCGGGCGTCGTCTCCACCATGATCGGCACCTTACGGGCGCCAGCAAGGCGCGGCCACAGGTTTTGGCTCCGGTGCACAGCCCGTCGCAAGCGGTGCGGTGGCCGCGGCAGCGGGTCAGCTCACCCCGCCCACGATGGCCTTGCCCTCTCGTGCCGCCGCCGCGTAGAACGGCCCGAGGTCCTCAAACCCCTCATAAGCGCCGTCCGCCGTATCCCGCTGCGCGGTGCTGAACCCCCATCCCTCGCCCATCAGGCCCTGCGCGACGGCCGCCACCTGGCCGGGATCGAGGACGAAGGCCGGGCCGTAGTCGAACTCGTAGCCGTCCACGTCGTTCTCGCCGTTCTCGCCGGTCGCCGCCGCGAGCCAGGGATAGCACTCCTTCCACTCCGCGGTCCCATGCTCGGTCTCGGCTCTGCCCTTCGCGATGGCATCGAGGGTTCGGTAGTCGTCTCCGAACATGTCGGTTTCCGGCTGGAAGCCGGCGGGCGCCTGCCCGTCGTCGAAGAAGATCTCTCCGATCAGATCAGGGTCCGCCTGTACGGACTCCAGCAGCTCGACATCGATCTTCGCCAGGTTCAACCACATCGACATGATCGTGAATGGTAGCCGTGCCGGTCGAGGCCGAGATAGGCCTGGCGGAGATCTGCTCCCGGTACGGCCCCGAGCATCCGGTCAGCCGGTCGATCACCAACGCGACTCCGTGCATCACCTCGGCTGTGCGGGCGGCGCAGGCCGCGCTGGCTGATGGTGCTCTGCCAGATGGCAGGGACGGCCGCTGACGGCAGACCGGGGCCAGGACGCCCTGACGGCTGGCCGACGGGGCTCTCGCTTATCGTGGTCATGCGCCGTACGCCTGTCCCGTGCGGCACCCGCACGCGGAGCACGCGCACCCTTCAGCACAGCGAAAGAGACCGGCTCATGATCTTCATTGCCGTCAAGTTCACCGTTCGTCCCGAACGCAGCGAGGAATGGCTCTCGCTCGTTGACGACTTCACCCAGGCCACTCGACAGGAGCCGGGTAACGTCTTCTTCGAATGGTCCAGGAGTGTCGAGACGCCCAACCAGTTCGTCCTGCTCGAGGCGTTCGCCTCATCCGCGGCGGGCGAGGCCCACGTGGGCTCCGAGCACTTCAAGACCGCCATGGCGTGGATGCCCGAGGTGATCGCGAAGACGCCGGAGATCATCAATGTCGAGGTGCCCGGTGACGGCTGGTCGCAGATGGCGGAACTGACACCGGCCTAGCTAGCCGATGTACGGCCCGGCGGCCTCGGCCAGGAAATGCCCGATCCGCAGGCGCATCGAGCGATCCATGGTCAACGCGTCGATCTCGTCGCGGGGCACCCAGCGCACCTCGCGGGACTCGTCGCTCGGCGTTGGCTCGCCGGCTATCGCGCGGCCGGTCAGCACGATGGAGAACTCCTGGCGGGCCTCACCATTGGAGGTGTAGAGGATCACGTGCTTGGGGTCGGTGTAGGTGCCGACCAGGCCGGTGATCTCGCAGGTGATGCCGGTTTCCTCCAGCGTCTCCCGGATGGCCGCTTGTGGCAGGGATTCGCCGAGGTCGATGGCGCCGCCGGGGACGGCCCAGTTGTCGTTGTCGGTGCGGTGGATCATCAGGATGTCGCCGGCGTCGTTGACGACGATGACGTTGACCGAGGGGACGAGGCTGTTGGGCACAGGGGCGGCGGGGTCGTCGTAGAAGTCGATCCGGCGGGCCGTCATGGGTCAGGACTCTACCGGGGTGGCGCGGTTCCAGACGGCTTCGAAGCTGCTGGTGTAGGTCGAGACCATGTCGCCGCCGGTGACCTTGCGCAGGTGCATGACCGGCGCGTCGTAGGCGGCCTTGCCGTACACGTGGGTGTTGACGAGAAGCTGGTCGTCGGCGCGGTAGATGGAGTTGTACAGGATGGTGTCGTGGAGACGGATCTCCACGCCCTCGCGCTGCCGTAGTGACCGGTAGAGGAAGAGGGCCGTCCTGATCTGGGCGGCCATGCCGTCGTTGACGCCCTCGTCCGCGCCGCGCTGGGCGACCTCCGCGCAGTCGGGGTCGCCGAGCAGGATGCGCACCTTCACGCCCGCGTCGGCCTTCTCGGCGAACAGGCGCACGATGCCGGTGTCCTGGGCGATGAAGATGCCGCTGTAGACCAGCACGTCGATCTCTTCCCGGGCCGCTGAGAACAGACGTCCCCAGGTGTCCTTGGGTACGGCCCAGCGGTGCGGATAGACGGTGACGATCTCGCTTTCGGACACGGCTGCGGCCTGCGCAGGGGTCAGCGCGTCCGGCCACAGGTAGGCCTCTTCCACGCCGAGGAGTTTGGCGACCGCGAATCGATGCTTTCGGTACGGTATGCGGCCCTGGGTGATCCACCGCTCCACGGTCTTGGCGTCCACTTGGACGGCTTCGGCCAGCGCGTCGACGGTGGTGCCGTGTTCGAGAAGGGCCACCCGCAGCCGCTCGTTCGCCATCTCACCTGCCCGTAGAGGGGACGTCCAGGGACCTGGCAATCGTAGACCGGACGTCCTGTACATGTCCCATCCTGTAGTGATCACGTCCTGACTCTTCGTCGCACTCTCGGTATCGCAAGGCACCACCGACAGCGACCGAGAGGAGAGACGACAATGATCAACTACATCCGGCCGATCGACGAGACTCCCGCCTGCGAGTGCGGTGCGGCCCTGGAACAGGGACGATTCCTCTGCCGCAAGTGCCGGGCGCGGGACCGCTGGGTGCGGCGTCAGACGGCCAAGCGCAGGACGACCGGCAAGAGAAGCGGGCAGACCCGGCGTCCGGCCAACCGTCCGCGCGGCATCGTCGAGGCGGGGGTGATCTGGACGTGACCGCGATCCCGCTGATCATCGGCCTCGTGCTGAGTGCGACCGTAGCCGTCGGCTACGTGCTCGTCCTGGTCGGGATGCGCCAGGAGGACCGGCGGATGCGCCTGGCCGACGCTCCTCCCAGCCGCGCGGCGGGTCTGGCCCGGCGGGTCACCGGCTGCCACGTCCGAGGGTGAACGTACTACTCGCGGTCGGCGAGCTGGGATTCCACGCGTTCCAGCCGGGCTGACAGATCCCGCAGCGTGGCGCGGATCTCGGCGAGCTCGTCGGAGGCCGGCGGGGCCGGGGCGGCGTCCTCGCGGACGAAGACGCCCTTGCCCTGCTGGCCGATGACCAGCCCTTCGGTCCGTAGGACGCCGACGGCGAGCTTCACCACGCTCAGCGAGGCGTCGTAGGTGGTCGCGAGCTGGGTGGTGGAGGGCAGCGGGTCACCGGGGGCGAGGGAACCGCGCCGGATCTGCTCGCGCAGGTCGTCGGCGATCTGCAGGTAGCCGGCTCGCCCGGTGTTCTTGACCATCCGCTCCATCTTCCGTCGCGTGTGCTCTCTAGTTCAGCACAAAGACGCGACCAAGCCAACCATGAGAACGTTGACAACTAGGCTAACTAGGTTGACTATGTTGTCTGAGACGAACAAGGAGGTCCATCCATGCGCACCATCCCGATCCCCGTCGACACCCACCGACTCCGCTTCACCTGCGTCAAAGCCGCCCGTCCCCGCGTCGTCGACCAGGACACCGGCAAGATCAAGACCGACAAGGACGGCAACAAGGTCTACGAGTCCGTCCTGCTGGCCGAGGACGAGTTCGGCCGGATCGAACTGGTCAAGGTCGGAACCTCCGGAGAACCGCCGATCGCTCCCGGTCAGGACGTCGTGCCGACCGGTATGGTCGGCTACGTCTGGGAGATCCCGAGCAACGGCGCCTCCCGCTGGGGCATCAGCTACAAGGCGGCCTCGATCGTCCCCGTCTCCGGCAAGCCAGGGGGAGGCGGCGATGCCTGACCTCCTGCGGCTGCTCCTCACCCTGGCCTGCACGGCGGTCGTGCTCTGGACCTGGCAGCGCGTGCATCACCGCTCCTTCTGGCTGGTGGCCGGCTACCCGCTCACCGCGCTCGGCATCCGGGCCTCCTGGCGCAAGGTCGCCCTCGGCTGCGGCCTGACCAAGAAACGGGCGCGCTGGGCCTTCACCCTCACCCCCGGCGCGCTGATTTCCACCGGCACCGTGAAGGTCCGGCGGCGCTTTCGCCGGGTCGCCGTCGACACCACGCCATGGATGCGGCTGCCCCTGCCGACCCGGCACGGCTGGCGCGTCACCCTCCACCTCCTGGAGGGGCAGATCCCCGACGACTACAGCCAGGTCGCCGAACGGCTCGCGCACTCCTGGGGCGTGCACGCCGTCCGGGTGTCGTCCCCGCGTCCCGGACGGGTCGTCCTGGCCGCCACCATCCGCGACCCACTCGTCCGGGTCGACCGGCTCCCTCCGTCGGACGAGCTGCTCAAGGTCACCGTGGGCCGCCTGGAGACCGGTAAACCCTGGGTGATCGACTTCCGGACCGTCCCGCACTGGCTCAACGCCGGGGCCACCCAGTCCGGCAAGTCCAACCTCGCCAACGCCCTGATCGTCGGGCTGGCGCCGCAACCGGTCGCGCTGGTCGGCTTCGACCTCAAGGGCGGGGTGGAGTTCACCCCCTACGCGCCCCGGCTGTCGGCGCTGGCCACCACCCGCGCCGAATCGGTTGGCCTGCTCGATGACCTGGTGGCGCTGATGCTGGAGCGGATGGGCCTGTGCCGTACGGCGGGCGCCCGCAACCTCTGGCAGCTTGCTCCGGCGGTGCGGCCGGTGCCGGTCGTGGTCCTGGTCGACGAGCTGGCCGAGCTGTATCTGATGGCCGACAAGTCCGAGAAAGACGAGATCGCCCATACTTCCACGGCTCTGCTGCGGGTGGCCCAACTCGGGCGGGCGTTCGGGATCTATCTGTTCTGCTGCGGCCAGCGGATCGGCTCTGATCTGGGCCCCGGCGTCACGGCCCTGCGTGCCCAGTGTTCGGGGCGGATCTGCCACCGGGTCAACGATCCGGAGACCGCGACCATGACGCTCGGCGATCTCGACCCGGCCGCGCTGGCCTCGGCGCGGGCGATCCCGGCCGAGACGCCGGGGGTGGCGATCGTGGCCTCCCAGGACGGCCAGTGGTACCGGGCCCGGTCCTTCCATGTCTCCGAGACCATCGCCGAACACGCCGCCCGGACCTACGCCGATCTCACCCCGTCCTGGACGGAGATCACCGCCCACGCGCCGACGACCGAGTTCGACACCGCCGACCTGGACGAACTCCTCACCGCCTGAACCACCGACAGGAAAGGGGGACACGATGCGCCGCCTCATCCGTTGGCTGCTGGACACCGGGCCGATCCTGGTGCTG
This sequence comes from Streptosporangium sp. NPDC000396, assembly GCF_042898655.1. Lineage (NCBI taxonomy): Bacteria > Bacillati > Actinomycetota > Actinomycetes > Streptosporangiales > Streptosporangiaceae > Streptosporangium > Streptosporangium sp. NPDC000396. The sequence goes on along the minus strand of NZ_JBIAZA010000010.1, from coordinate 2,570 downwards.
GCCGCCATCGCGGGTGCCGGATCGTTCACCCACATCCGCGACACCGCCGCCGAGCACGGTCAGGACGGGTGGATGGCCTGGGCGGTGGCGGTGTGCGTCGACCTGACCTGTGTCATGGCCGCCCGGGAACGCCAGCGCGACAAGCACACCGGCCGGACCTCCGACGGCCCGATCTCCTGGCCCACCCTCGTCCTCGTCTTCGGGATCGTCCTGTCGCTGGCCGCCAACCTCAACCAGGCCGACCCGTCCCCCTGGGGCTGGATCACCGCCGCCACCCCGGCCGGGGCGTTCCTGATCGCGGTCTCCATGCTGGAACGCCGCGCCTCGGCTCTCTGCCCCGCGCCGGAGCACGAACCGTCCCCCGTCCCGGACATCGTCCCCGAACCAGCCCCGATTCCCGTCCTCGTTGAGCGGGACGGGCCGTCCCTAGAGCTCCTCGACTACGCCCGGCGCGTGGCCGAGGAATACCAGACCGCGCACAGCAGGCCGATCAGCCGCGACACGCTGCGCGCCCGTCTGGGTGTGTCCCACCAACTGGCCTCCGACCTGCTGCGCACCCTGCGCACAGCGCCGGACGCCCTATGAAAAGGAGAACCAACCCATGTCCATCGACACTCACCGTCGCACCGCCTTCATCAGCGGCCTACGGAACCTGGCCATCTTCCTGGAGGCCAACCCCGCCGTCCCCATCCCGACCGACCCGACGATCATCACCTACTACCCCGAGCAGACCACCGATGACGGCCTGCGCGCCGAGATCGACCGGATCGCCACCCTGTGCGGCACCACCGTCGACCCGCGACTGCTGCCGCTGGGCCACTACACGGTCGCCCGCTGCTTCGGCCCCATCCACGCCGAGTGGACCGCCATCCTCAGCACCGCCTGTACCGACGCCCCAGAGCCGCCACATGAGTTCTGACCCGCCCGACGAGCCGATGACATCGGCTGAGATCCCGCCCCAGCGGTGGCGGTGCTGCCACTGCGGCAGCACCGGAAGCGACAGCCTCGGCACCACCTGCGAGCACTGCGACGGCCTCGGCTTCTGCTGAAGGCTGTCGGCGCCCCCGGCCTGGCCGTACATCCGCCAAGACGCCTGCCAGGTCGGGGGCCATCCCCCCTCACCCCAACGAGTGAAAGGAGGAGACCATCTTGCCCACAACCCACCCCAATCCGCACGCGATCGCCGGCATGATCACCCGCCTCAACGACCGCAACTACCCCCGCTGGGCCGCCCAGCTCCGCGCCACCGGCGGCTGCCGCCAGCCCATCCACATGCGGGGCCGCGTCCTGCACGTCGACCGCGCCACCGGCCGGCTCCTGCACTCCTACACCACCACCACCGAACCCGACGGCGTGCTGCGCCTGCCGTGCAAGACCCGCCGCGCCTCCCGCTGCCCGGCCTGCGCCGAGATCTACCGCGCCGACACCTACCAGCTCATCCGTGCGGGCCTGGTCGGCGGCAAGGGCGTCCCCGCCTCGGTCACCGCCCACCCCTGCCTGTTCGTCACCCTCACCGCCCCCTCCTTCGGAACCGTCCACACCCGGCAGGAGAAGAACGGCAAGACCCTGCCCTGCCACGCCCGCCGCAACGCCGAAACCTGCCCGCACGGGCGGGCGATGTCCTGCACCACCCGGCACGGCGCCGACGAAGCCTGCCTCGGGGAACCGCTGTGCCCGGACTGCTACGACTACACCGGCAGCGTGCTGTTCAACGCGCTCGCCCCCCAGCTGTGGAAGTACGTCACCGACGCCCTGCGCCGCCGCGTCGCCAAAACCGCTGGCCTGACCCTGCGGGAGCTGCGCGAGCAGGTCACGATCTCCTTCGCCAAGGTCGCCGAATACCAAAAGCGCGGCGTCGTCCACTTCCACGCCATCATCCGCCTCGACGGCCCCGACGGACCCACCTCGCCGCCCCCGGCCTGGGCCACGGCGGAGATGCTGACGCACGCCGTCCAGCACGCCGTCAAAGCGGTGACCGCCACCGTCCCCGCCGCCGGTGACGACCCCTCACGCGTTCTGCGCTGGGGGCGGCAGCTCGACATCCGCGAGATCACCATGGACGGTGAGCTGTCCGACCAGGCGGTGGCCGGCTACATCGCCAAGTACGCCACCAAGGCCGCCGAATGCGTCGGCACCCTGGACCGGCGCATCAACCCCCTCGACGACCTGGAAGCCTTCAACCTCCGCGACCACCCCCGCCGCCTCATCGCCGAATGCCTGCGCCTGGGCGAACTCGACGAGCTGGCCGACCTCCGCCTCGCCCAGTGGGCCCACATGCTGGGCTTCCGCGGCCACTTCTCCACCCGCTCCCGCCACTACTCCACCACCATGGGCTCCATCCGCGACGAACGCCGCGACTTCGCCCACGCCGAAGAGATCACCACCGGCCGCCTGCCCCTGTTCGACGAGGACACCGTCCTCGTGATCGCCACCTGGGAGTACGCAGGCAAGGGCTTCTCAACCGGTGACGCGCTTCTAGTGCCGCATCAGGCAACGTTCGCCCTGCTTCGCCGGGCGCAGAGGGAGTTGGTCTGGCAGGGTTCGGCTATGGGCGATCATGGACTGGATGA